>JAAELL010000224.1 GCA_024226735.1 bacterium
TCACGTTTCGCCGGCCCTCGCCGCCCCTGGCTACGTTGCGCCTTCTCCGAGTATCCAGCGAATACGCGTCGGCGGCGCGCCTTGCCAGGAACGACGATGGCTCGCCGAAACCTGACACTTATTCTCGGACGGGCCCTTAGCGAGGCGCGAGCTTCGCGCGCACCGTGCCGAAGACCGCGTCGACCTCGATCTCGTTCATATGTCCGTCTGCGGCGCGGACGACGGTGTGGCGTTCGCCGTACGGTCCGGTGCGTGCGGGATCGGCTGGGCCGAAGAGGGCAACGACCGTCGCACCCGCGGCGACCGCGACGTGCATGGGACCCGTGTCACACGAGACGACGAGCGCGGAGCGTGCGGCGAGCGCGGCGAGCTGGGCGAGACTCGTCGCACCGACCAGGTCGTGCGCGCTGCCCTCGGCGCCGCGCAGCACCGCGGTCGTGCGCTCGCGGTCGCCCGGGCCGCCGACGAGGAACGCGGGGTGCTCGAGCTCGTCGGTGATCCGCGCGGCCAGCGCACCGAAGCGCTCGGGCGCCCAGCGGTTCTCGGGTTTGGACGCGCCGATGTTGATCAGCACGGGTGGGTTCTCGAAGGCAGCGATGCGCTCGTCCGCCCAGCGCTCGGCGCCGGGGTCCGCGGGCAGCAGGTGCTCGGCGCGCGCCTCGGTGACTCCGAGGTGACGCGCGAACTCGAGGTACTGATCGACCATGTGGGCCCGCGGGTCGCCGGCCGGGATGCGCTCGCGGGTCAAGAGCCAGGACAGCTCCTTCGCGCGCCGGCGGTCGTAGCCGAGCACGCGCGGCGCCCCCGAGAGCCGCGCGAGGAGGCTGCTCTTGGCGATGCGCTGCAGATCGACCGCGAGCTCGTAGCGCGCCGCGCGCAGCTCCGCGGCGACCGCGCGTAGGCCCTGGACGCCGCTCTTGCGCGGCCAGACGTGGACGCGGTCGACGGACGGGTGCCCTTCGACCAGCGGCCGCGCGAGGGGGTGCACCGCCCAGCCGATCTCGGTCCGAGGCGCGTGCCGCTTGATGGCCGTCGCGAAGCACAGTGCGTTGACGACGTCGCCGATCGCGCCGAGTCGCACGACGACGAGGCGCGCGGGGATCCCGCTCACCGCGGAAGCACCTCGTCAAGGCCCGCGAGCAGCCGCTCGACCTCCTCCGGCGTGTTGTAGTGCAAGAGGCTGACGCGCACGACGCCGTTACGCTCGAGCAGGCCGAGCTGTTCGATCGCCCGCCGTGCGTAGAAGTGACCGAAGCGCACCGCGACCTGCCGCGCATCGAGCGCCGGTGGGATCGTCGACGCGTCGACATCGCGTACGACGAACGAGATCGTCGGCACGCGGCGCGTGGGGTCTGCCGACGGCGCGCCGATCACGCGCACGTCGTCGCGCTCCGCGAGGTAGGACAGGAGGGGAGCGGCGAGTTGCGCTTCGTGCGCGGCGAAGCGTTCGAACACCTGCGCGAGGCGTTCGTCGCTCGTGGCGCTCTCATCGCCACCGTGGTGCCGGTGCACCGCGTCGACGTAGTCGAGGATCCCGGGGAGCGAGGCGACGAGCTCGTGGTTGACGCCGCCCGGTTCGAGCTTGTCCGGTACGTCGGTCTCGTCGAAGAAGAAGTGGTTCTGCGACCGCGCGTGCTCGAGGAGCTCGCGCTTGCCGAACAGCGCCGACTGGTGAGGGCCGAAGACCTTGTAGAGGCTGAAGAAGCAGAAGTCGGCGTCGAGCGCGGCGACGTCGACGCGGCGGTGCGGCGCGAAGGCGACGGCGTCGATGCACGCGAGCGCGCCGGCGGCATGGATGCGTTCGATGATCGCCTTCGCGTCGGGGAACGTGCCCGTGATGTTGGAGCACGCCGTGAACGCGACGAGGCGCGTGCGCGGACTCAAGTGCGGCTCGAGGTCTTCGAGCTCGAGCGTCGCCGTTTCGCTGCGCATGCGCCACTCGCGCACCTCGATCCCCTGCGCGCGCAGGGACGCCCACGGCCCGACGTTCGTCTCGTGATCGAGCGTCGTCACGACGACCTCATCCCGGTCTTCCCACGTGCCGCGCAACGCGCGCGCGAGCAGCGCGGCGAGCTGCGTCGACGACGCCCCGAGGACGATCTCGTCCGGGGCGGCGTTCATCATGCGCGCGACGGCGACGCGGCCGTCCTGCACGGCGGCCGCGGCTTCGGCCGAGTGCTCGTATGTCGCGCCGAGCTGGACCTGGTGCCGCCCCATGTAGTCGGTGACGCGCTCGATCACCTGGCGGCAGGGGACGCTGCCGCCGGCGTTGTCGAACAGGGCCCACGGGGTGTCGAGTGCCGGGAACTGCGCGCGGACGAAGTCGAGGTCCAGTTGGTTCGCATTCATGGTCGGGCGAAGTGTAGGGCGGCGGCACCGCCCCCCGCTACACTCCTTCCATGAGCGAGACGAAGAGCCTCCAGGACCGCTACGCGCCGCACAACGGCTGCTTCGGTTGCGGACCGGCGAACGAGAAGGGGTTGCGCATCAAGAGTTTCCCCGAGGGCGACGAGGTGCTCTGCACGTGGACGCCGGAGAAGCACCACGAGGCGTTCGAGGGCATGCTGAGCGGCGGAATCTGCGGCGCCTTGCTCGATTGCCACAGCAACTGGACGGCGGCGTGGCATCTGATGAACGCCGCGGGCGCTGATGTGCCGCCGTGCACCGTCACCGCCGACTTCCACGTCAAGCTGCGGCGCCCGACGCCGATGGACGCGCCGTTGACCTTACGCGCGCGCGTCGTCGAGTCGAGCGAGGACCGTGCGATCGTCGAGGCGACGCTCGAGGCCGGGGGCGAGGTGACCGCCCGTTGCCGCGGGACATTCGTCGCGGTGCGCGAGGGCCACCCGGCGTTCCATCGCTGGTAGCGGCGTCCCGGAGGCGGGAACGGCCAGGTTCGATGCCCGAAGCTCCCACCCCGAGTGGAACACCGCCGTCGACCCGGCTCGTCCCACGAGTGTTCCCACTACGCTCGAACCCGGAGAATCTGCCATGTCGCATTCCAGCGCGCTCCTCCTGCTCGCCTGCTGTCCTTCGGCTTTCGCCCAAACGCCGCTCTACACCGTGTACGGCGACGCGGACCAGGACCTACTCGGCTACTCCGTCAGCGGCGCCGGCGACGTCGACGGAGACGGTGTCCCCGATCAGATCGCCGGCGCGTTCCAGGCCGACAACAACGGGACGGACTCGGGGAGCGCGTGGGTCCTGTCGGGGGTCGACGGGAGCACGCTCTACCGCTTCGACGGCGAAGCACACCAGGACTTCTTCGGCCACTCGGTGAGCGGAGCCGGCGACGTCAACGCGGACGGTTACGCGGACCTGATCGTCGGCGCCTACTTATCCGACGCGGGCGCGTCCGTGGGGGGCATGGCGCGCGTCTTCTCCGGCCGGGACGGGAGCATCCTGTACACGTTCGTCGGGAGCGGAACCGGTGATCATCTCGGCTTCTCGGTCAGTGGCGCGGGAGATGTCAACGGCGACGGGTTCGACGATGTGATCGCGGGCGCGGAGGGAGATGACACGATCCGTTGGAAAGCGGGCGCCGCGCACGTCTACTCCGGTGCCGACGGCAGCACGCTCTACAGTTTCTACGGCGACGGCGAGGAATTCTACTTCGGATTCACGGTCAGCGAGGCCGGCGACGTGAACCTGGACGGGTTCGATGACGTGATGGTGGGGGCCCAGTCCGATGACGGTGAATACGAGGCCACGACGGTGCGCGTGTTCTCCGGAGCCGACGGGAGCATCCTGTACGAGTTCCACGGTTTCGATCCGGGCGACTGGTTCGGGTACGCGATGGACACGGCCGGCGACGTCGACGCCGACGGCTACCCCGACCTGATCATCGGGACCCCCCAGTACCACAAGGTCGGGTTCGGGTCGGGCCGAGCGACGGTTTTCTCCGGCTTCGACGGCAGCACGCTCCGCGAGCTCTACGGCGTGGCGTACCAAGGCGGGTTTGGCTTCTCGGTCAGCGGTGCTGGCGACCTGGACGGCGATGGCCACGCCGACGTGATCGTCGGGGCGCCTTACGACGGTGAGGGCGCCGCCATCGTGTTTTCCGGCGCGACGGGTGACGTGCTCAGCCGGTTCTCCGCTACGACTGCGCTGTCCTTCACTGGCATTTCGGTCGATGCCGCCGGAGACGTGAACGGAGACGGGGTCGACGACCAGGTCGTGGGGGCAGCGAACGCGGAACGGAACGGAATCTACGGTGGCGCCGCCTTCGTACTCTCAGTCTGCGGCCTAGGCGCGCGCTACTGTTCACCGGCGCTCCCGAACAGTACGGGCCGCGCGGGCGTGATCGTCGCGTGCGGCAGCGAGCGAGTGGCGGACGAGAACTTCCAGCTGAGCGCCTTCGACCTGCCGCCGGGTCAGTTCGGCTTCTTCCTCACGAGCCGGACGCAGGGCTTCTTCCAGCCCCCCGGAAGCCTGGGCATCCTCTGCCTGTCGGGGAACATCGGTCGCTTCGACGAAGCGGATGAGCTCTTGCAGGGGCCCAGCGCAATTCGGACGATCGACCTGTCGTCGTTCCCGGTCAGTCCACCCGTGGCCGTTCAGCCCGGTGAAACGTGGAACTTCCAGTGCTGGTTCCGCGACGTGGGGGCCACGAGCAACTTCACGGACCGATCTCCGTCACGTTCTCGTCGCGCCAACGCCAACCCAGAGCGTCCTCTGGCTCTGGCTCGAGCAAGGATGGGTGCAGGCCGCCGGGGTGAGGAGGGGCGGGCGCTGCGCGCCCGGACGAGTTGGCCGTAGGCAGGGCACGGGCAGCGAGGGGGCGGGCAGTCGCGGGGCGAGAGAGTAGATCGCAGCTCGGGCGCTTCAGCCGTAGACCGAGAGCAGGCCGTGTCTGCGCCACCCCACGCGTTGCAGCCAAGTGCGCGCGGGGGCAAGTGGAGGTGGTTCGCTGACGCTGAATTCCTCGAGGCGCACTTCGCGCCAGCCGTCGAAGAACATCCCCGAGCAGAAGATGTCAATGAGGTCGGGGGTGGCGTGGGTCTTGTGGTGATCGGTGTTCTTCAGAACGTACTGCAGCGCGTTCTTGACCTCGCGCGGCGTGCGCAGAATGCGTTCGAAGTAGCGATCGGCGAAGACACTGCCCTTGCGGCGCCAGAGCTTGTTCAGGGCGCGTGCTATGCGGATTGCGAGGCCCTGGAGGCCGCGCGAGAGGGAAGTGCGGTCCTTCGCTTCGACGATGAAGTGCAGGTGGTTTCCCTGCACCGAGTAGTGGTTGAGGCGGAATCCGTTCTTGTCGCAGCCGGCGCGGAACGCGGCACGTAGGGCCTTGAAAGGCTTCTTGGTGCGCAGGCTCGGCAGGCCCTGCTCGAGCTTCATGACCACGTGCACGGGGAATCGAGAAGCGAGCGCCTCGCGCTTCAAGTGCGACACACCGGAGTCCGCCTTCTTCGGCCGCCCGACGCGATGACCCTTGCGGCGCTTGAAGCCGAACGTCAGCTGCGCATCGAGATGATTGCGCTTCTTCTTTCTCTTCGCTGCCTTGTTCGCTCGTCGAGCCATGGTCTAATTATGGCACAAAACGTGTTGGGTTCAATGGGTGAGTCGAACTCTCTTTCCTCTTTCCTCTTTCCTCTTTCCTCTTTCCTCTCTTTCCGCAGATGCGCGGGGCAATCTTCGACAGTTCGGACGTCCGGCTCGGAGCGAGGCGACACGACGGCGACGACGTAGATTCGTTCGACGGGACGTGTCGTGCACTTGCCCGTGATTCTCGTGCGATCGACTTACATCGACACCGTCAACGTGAGTCGTGAACTCGCGACGGCGTTGCCTCGCGCCACGACGACACCAGAGTCCGCGCGCCCGCCCCGCCGCTCTGCCCCTCACCGTCGGTGTCGCCCGCTCGCCCACCGGGCGGGCGGCACCGACGGTGAGGGGCAGAGCGGCGGGGCGGGCCCCGTAGTTCTTGCTCCGATCCGGAGGTGGGGGCGTCGTTCACGAAGTCGGTCGAGCGCGATTCACCGGCTGCTGTGGCTGGATGCGCTGAAGCGAATCGTGGCACTGATGCGACGACTCACGTGCACACGACGGCGTTGCCTCACGCCACGACGGCACCCGCCTAATACCCAAAGGCTTCGACCGTCAGCTCCTCCTCCGCATTCTCCGGTACCGGATCCGCAAGGCTCTCGACCGGCCGCCCGTTCCAGTCGTCGAGCAGTCCGCGCAGCCGCTGGGCGGTCTCGGCCTCCTCGCTCGCGACGTCGCGCTCGCAGCGCGGATCCGCGGACAGGTCGAACAGCTCGTAGCCGTTTGCGCTCTCGATCAGGTGCCACTGGCCCGTCGTCACCGCGAGCTGTTCGCCGCCACGCGCGATCGCGAAGATCGGATCTCCCGCGTCGACTCCTTCGCGGAGGTCGCGGCCAGGAAACTTGGAGTCGACGCCCGAGAGCGCGAGGAGCGTGCGGCCGAGGTCGAGCTGGCGCACGCGCTCGCGGATGCGTAGCCCCGGAGTCGCGTCCGGGTAGCGCAGGATGAGCGGGACCTGCAGGGTGTGCGTGTAGAGTCCTTCGCGGTCACCCTCCAGGGGGACACCGTGATCCGCGGTGATCGCGATGAGCGCCTTCCGCATGCGCGGCGCTTTCAAGAGCGGGGCGAGCTGGTGATCGAGGCGCGCGATCTCTTCGGCGTAGTCCGCGACCTCGCCCGTCATGGGGGACGGGTGCGCCTCGTGCACGTGCAGCCACACGAACAAAGGCTCGCCCTCGGCATCGGGCAGCCAATCGAGGATCTGCTGGACCGCCGCTCGGGCATCGCGCTCGTGCGCGAAAGCCGGCCAAGACATGCGGTCGAAGCCCTGGTCGAGGCCGCTCCAGGGCGGGCTGACGTGGCGCGCGCTGGTCGCGGCCCACGTGCGGTAGCCCGCACGAGCGAAGTGCTCGGCGAGCGTGTCTGCCTCGTCCGCGAGCGACGTGCGGTTGTCGAGCAGTCCCGCGTCGCGCGGGTGGCGCGCCGTCATCAGGCCGGCGAGTGACGGCAGCGCGCGGTCCGAGCTCGCGCGCGCGTCGGTGAAGAGCACGCCTGCGCGGGCGACGCCGTCGATGTTCGGCGTGCTGATTGGCACGCCACTGCGCGCGATGCTCGTGTGGTCCGCGCGGTGCGCGCCGGAGGTGACGAGCAGCACCGTTTGCGGCTCGGCTTCGACCGGAGTGACGTGCACTTCGCCCAAGGCACAGGCGGCGGGCTCGAAGTCGGTGGTGTCCAGCTCGAAGGTGAACTGGACGGGCAGCGTCGAGATGCGCGCGAGGTCGAATCGCGCGTGGTGCCAGCCGCCCTCGTCGGTGGGGAAGGGGTAGCGGCGCCGCGCGACTTCGCGCATCGAGGCGGACGCCTTGAGCACGATCGAGGCGTTCTTCGCGGGTCGCGCGCCACCCGTCGGCCAGGCGTAGGAGAACGTGAGGACGCCGTTGGCGGGAGCGACCGCGACTCCGATCAAGGCGCGGCGGTGGGACAGCCCCGTCGCGAGTCGCGATTCCCCGCCCGCATCGATGAGCTGCGGAGGATCGTTCGGGTCGGGCAGGCCGCCCTCCAGCGGCCGCGAGCCGAGCTCGATCGCGAGCAGCGTCCAATCGAGGTCGTCCCCGTTCGCTTGGATCAGCACCGTGTCGTACGGCTCGCGGTGGTCGCGCGTGCTGTGCAGGGTGAGCTCGACCCGCCGCCGGACGCCGGCGCGGATGAGCTCGAATCCGTGTGCCGGTGCGATCGTCGGGTTCCCATCGACCTCGCGCGTGCGCCGCGACAGGGCGGCCCGCACCGTCATGTCCGCCTCGGCCGCGATCTCCAGCTGGATCCAGTTGACGCGCTCGGGGTCGATCTCGGCCGGAACGCGCAGCTCGTGCCGCGCGCCGCCGACCAGGGCGAGTCCCTTGGCGCTTCCGTACCCGACGTGCTCCGCCGTCCCGCCGTCGAGGGTCCACGCGCTCGCTTCGCGCGGGAGAGCGACGCGGTAGGACGTCGAGGGTGTGACGTCGAGCGGGACCGATTCCCCCGGCGTGAGGGCAGCTCTCTGCCGGATGGAGTACTCGTTGACGGCTGGTCGCGGAGAACACGCACACAGCGCCAGGCTGACTCCGACGAGGAGCGAGAGGAAGCGCATGCCGAGTCAGTCCAGCGGTGCGAAGAGGTGGGCGTCGGCCGCGGGGACGATCGACTGCATGTGTGCGCGCGCGCGCTCGAAGGCGCCGCCTTCGGCACGCGCCTGGAAGCGCAGGACGCGCGACATGCCGGTGAAGAGCTCCCGACGCTCCTCTCGCGTGCGGTTCGAGGTCGCGCCGGCGACGACGCGGTCGTACACGTCGAGTCGCTCGGGGAAGCGGATCGCGATCCATGCGCCGAGGCTCTTCGTGTCGTGGCCGGGTGCGCGCAGCGTGACGCCCCACTCCTCGCGGTCGACGCTGCCCGCGATCCCGGCCGCGCATGCGAGCGCGACCGCCGAGACCGCGACGGTCAGCGGGCGAGCCAGCTTGGGCACGGCGTTCATCAGCCGTTCGGCTCCGCTCGCGACGGCGAGGATCAAGAAGGGGACGATGAGCATCGAGTAGCGGTAGCTACCGACGTCGGCCGGCTTGTGCCCGATCGGGAAGTCGCTGGCGGCGAACGCGATCAGGAAGAGCGTCAGATAGAGCCCGGCGGCGCGCGCTGGCGTCGCACCCGCGCCGCGCGGCCGGCGCACGGCGGCGAACGCGAGTGCCGCGAGCACCACGAACAGTGTCGCGCCGAGCGCCTTGCTCGGCAAGCTGATCGCATCCGGGAACCACGCCGATCCGGGCAGGCCGTGCGTGACCAGCCCGTGGAGTCGCTCCAGTGGTCCCTCGCTCGCCGTCAGGCGGGTCCCGAGGCCACGGCCGTAGAGTCCGAGCCCGGCGAAATCGTTGCGCAGGTTGTAGGCCAGCCAGGGGAGGAAGCCGATGACGCCGCCTAGGAACTGCCAAAGTGCGCCGCGCGTCAGCAGGAAGCGGCGGTCGCGCACGAGATCCAGCACCGCGAGCGTCGCGACGAACAGGGCGCACTGGTAGCCGAAGAACAGCGCGAAGCCCTCGCTCAGGCCCAGGACGAAGCGCTGCCGATGGACCGCCGCGCGCGTGCGCTCGACGCGAGCATCGTGCAGCGCGAGCAGCTGCCACGTGCACGCGAGCGCGAGCAGGTTGCTCTCGACGTGACTGCCCCACGCGACCGTCGAGAGCAGCGTGTAGCCCGGTGGCGTCCACGCGAAGAGCAGGCCTCCGATCCAGGCGGAGCGCCGTGAGACGAAGCGGTCGAGGATCGCGAACAGGCACGCGAGCGCCGCGAGGTGGAACGCGATCGGCACGAGCTTCAACGCGAACAGGCTCGGCCCGAGGGCGGCGAACACGGGCACGGCCGCGATGGCCGTGACCGTCGACCCGCCGAAGAAATGCGCGTACTGGTAGTCGATCAGGGAGAGCAGGGGCCCCTGGCGCAGCTCCTGCGCGACGTTGCCGCGGGCGATCTCCTCACCGATGTGGTTGCGCGGTGCGCGCGGGTTCGAGTGGTAGAGATCGGGCCGCGGGGCCAGCACGACGGCCATGCGCGGCAGGAGGGCCAGGACCGCCAGCACCAGAACGGCGCGCAGCGCGCCCCGTCTGCGACCGGTTTGCGTGTCCTCCATGCAAGGATGCTACTCCGGCGCGCCCTTTCGGCCACAATGCGGGCTCGCCTCATTTTTGGAGAACTCGATGCCCAAGCTTCTCGCTCTTGCCGCCTGCCTAGCCGTCTCTCTCGCCTTCGTCGGGTCGCGGAGGGCCGCTGCCCAAGACCCGCCCGGTGCCGGCGTGGGGGCTGCACCCAGCACGGCGCAAGTGACGAAGGTCGAGCCCGTGACGGTCCTGTTCCTGCGGCACGCCGAGAAGGGCTCCGATGATCCGCGCGACCCCGGTCTGTCCGAGGAGGGGGAGCGCCGCGCGCAGGCGCTGGCCAAGATGCTCGCGGCAAGCGGCGTCACGCACCTCTTTTCCACCGAGTACCGGCGCACCCGCGACACGCTCGCGCCGCTCGCGAAGAGCGCCGGTGTCGAGGTCGAGGTCGTCTCGGCGCGTACGGCGCGCGCGCAGCTGGAGAAGCTGCGCGCCCTGCCGCCCGGCTCGGTCGCCGTCGTCGCGGGTCACTCGAACACGACGCCGAGCTTCGTCGCGGAGCTCGGCGGCGAGATCGAGGGGCTGACCGAGACACCGCGCGGGCCGATGCTCGGAGAGGACGAGTACGACCGCCTGTTTCTCGTGACCCTTCCGGCGGCGGAGGGCGTCGCGACGAGCGTCGTCGAGTTGCGCTACTGAGGTGCCTCGTGTTCAGCGACGGAACTGCAGCATGTAGTTCTCTTCGAGCCCCTCGACGTCGACCTCGCGCTCGAACGTGAACCCGGCGGCCTCGATCTCGGCCAGGAAGACCTCTTTTCCGGCCCGGACGTGATCGAGCAGCCACTGTCGCGTCACGCCGGGGATGCGCTCGAAGTCGACGACGAACAGGCGCCCGCCCGGCCGCAGCGCGGCGCGCAGCGAGGCGAGCGTCGTCTGCGGGTAGGTGAAATGGTGGTAGGTGTCGCAGACGAACACGACGTCGACCGAGCGTGGGGCGAGCTCGCTCGACTTCTCCGTACACGCGACGATCTCGACGTTCGTTAGACCTGTCTCGGCGACGCGCGCCTCGAGGTGCTCGAGGAACTTGGGCGAGATGTCGACGGCGTAGACGGTGCCGCTCGCTTCGACACCGCGCGAGAACGCCGGCTCGAACAGTCCGGTCCCCGCGCCGATGTCCGCCACCGCCGTGCCCGGCCGGAGCTCGAGCGCCGCGACGACCGCGTCATGGCTCCCCGCGATCTCGCGCGACTCGCCCTCGAAGCGGGCGACGAACTCCTCGACGTTCAGGTCGTCGGAGAGGAAGCTGTCGTTGAGGCCCTCGCGGACCGGAGACTCGTCGACCGGGACGACGATGTCGTCGGTCGCCCGGCAGCTCGCGAGGAAGAACAGCGGAAGAAGGAGTCGGAATGCGCTCATGCACTCACCCTACGTTCGATTCAGCGCTCGAGCCAGGCCGCGACCGCTGCCCGCGGGATGCGCTGTACCTCGAACAGCACCGCCACGAGCTGCTTGCGGTCCCCCGCGCGCCACGGGCTGAGGAAGGACCAGGCGATCTCGCCCCCGGGGGTTACCTCGAACGCGTGACCGCGGCAGGACTCGGTGACGAGCGTGTTTCCGTTCGCGAGCCGTTCCGCCGTGCCGCAGAAGACGGAGAAGAAGTCCGCCGGCGGCTCGGTCGACCAGCGCCACGCTTCCGCACCCGTCCGCGGATCGAGCTCGAGCACCTTCGAGTGGCTCGCGTGGCCCATGTTGTCGAAGATCAACAGGTTGCCGTTCTCCAGGACCGTCGGCTGGTGTGGAGCCGCCCAGTCGCCGTCGGTCATCCACACCGTGCGACGCCGCTCGAGGTCGATCACGGCGATGCGGTCGAGGTCGCGGAAGCAGACCAGGACGTCGCCGGGGGACCAGCTCGGGTGCGCGGCGGCGCTCTGCTCGTCGAGCAGCTCGAGCGTGTTCGTGTGCAGGATGTCGCCGGCTTCGCGCGCGGCGCGCACGAGATGCTCGGAGTAGGACGAGTTGAGCAGGCACTCGACGAGCGAGGTCCGCGCGAGGACCTCGCCGTCCGCCGAGAGCGTCGTGATCGCATCGTCCAGGATCGGCTGCTTCGCGTTGAGTCTGGACACGATTGCCGGCCTGCGCGTCAGGACGAGGATGCGCCCGTCGGGCGCGACGTCCAGGTCGTGGTGCGCCGGCCCGCCGAAGTGCCACACCACGTTCGACCCGCGGTCGAGCTTGGTGAGCCCGAGCCCGTCCCAGATCGCCAGTAGCGAACCGTCTGGCAGAAGACGCACGCGCCGCCACGCGTTCTGCGTCGTGTGCTGCATCGCGGGCGCGTCCGGGAGCGAGTCGTACGCGCGCTCCCAGCGGTGCAGCACCTCGCCGCTCATGTCCGCGAGGAACGCGACCGGCGCATGCCCCGAGGAGTAGAGGTTCAGCCCGGCCTGCGCGCGGCTCGCCTCCCAGGTGACCACGCCGACCGCTGCCGGCGCCTCCTCGTAGCCCGCCGCGTAGCCGATGCCCTCGAGGTTGCGCAGCGCTGCGATCTGCTCGGCGTCGAGGCCCTCCAACGGGGCCTCGCCCGACAGGTCGAACCAGTAGCCCTCCCGCTCGTCCGGTCCCTCCGATCCACTCCCACCCCCACCGCAGGCGCCGGCCACGAGGGCCGCCACCAGGGCCAGGGCGCGCCCTCCTCGGCTCGTGACCGTCATCCTCCCATTGCAACCGGCGAGGCGGCCAACGGGAAGCGGGCTACCGCATCTTGTGGGTCTGGAAGGAGATCCCCCCTAGTGGTAGTATGTCCCCCCGGCGGTTGCTCCCCCCTTACCTCGCCCGCCGGCCCCCCCCCAATGAGCTCTCACCGCATCTATCTCGTCGGCGCCCACGCGACCGGCAAGACGACTCTGGCCCGCTGGATCCGCGACCGTTTCGGGCTGCCGATGATCTCCGAGGTCGCGCGCGGCGTCCTGGCGGAGATGGAGGCCCAGCTCGACGGCCTGCGGACGAACGTCGATCTCGTCGACCACTACCAGTTTCAGGTCTTCGAGCGCCAGATCGAGGCAGAGGAGCAGCAGCCCGGCCCGTTCGTGTCCGACCGCGCCTTCTGCAACCTGGCCTACGCAGCGCACCATTCGACGATCCTGCCGCGCGTCTTCGCCGACGAGCGGCTGACGCGTTACATGGACTCGGTACGCGAGGGGGTCGTGTTCTTCCTGCGTCCGCACAAGGCGCTGCTGCAGGCCGACGGCGTGCGCGAGACGCTCGATTGGGACGAGGTCGTGCGCATCGACGGCATGGTCAAGCTGATGCTCGAGATGTTCGCGGTGCCGTACCTGCCCGTCGAGTCGCTGTCGATGCAGGAGCGCATTCGGACCGTCGAGTGCGTGCTCTCCCTGGCGGGCGTCGATGCGGGCGCGCCCGCGCAAGGGCGAGAGGAGACCGAGCCGCGGCCGCACGTGCTCGTTCCCCGCGAGTCGCCGCAGCGACGTGTCTCGGGCCTGACCGTCTGAAGGCAAACTCGAAAAAGGCCTCGAGTCCCTGAGGAAGACAGTCGCCGATTGGATCCTCGGGGTAGGTTTGCGTATGCCGCAAGACCAAGGACCTTCCCGCCCTTTCAGCTCCGCAACTTCCACCGCCCGCACTTACCGACCCGACCCGAGAGACCTCGCCAACACGATTGGCCGGCGTCTCATTACGACGCGTGAAGGCGCGGCGATCGTCGGTGTCCGCGAAGAGGAGTTCCTGCGCCTCATGGCGCGCCTGCAGGTTTCCTCCCAGTACATGGTCTGGCACGGCAAGCGTCGCGTCGCGATTCGCCTGCCCGACCTCATCCGCGTCGCCGCCGCGACGATCGCGGGCATGCCCCGGTCCGTCACGTCCGGGCCCGCTGCGCGGCGCGCGCCGATCATGCAGGTCGACCGCTCCGACGAGTTCGAAGCCGAGCTCCAGCGCAAGCAGGGCACCGAGGCCAAGCAGCGCATCGAGCAGCTCGAGCGCCAGTTGCGCCTCCGGAACAAGGAAGTCGAATCTCTGACGGACGACGTCGCCCAGGCGCGCGCCGAGCGCGAGAGCAGCACGGCCCGGGGCAACGAGCTCGTCGAGTCGCGCACGCTCCTCAACGCTTGCCGCGCCCGGCTCGCGGCGAACGAGACGATGCTGCATGACGCCCGCAAGGAGCTCGAGATCGCCCGCGCGGAGCTCGCCGCGAACGTCGGCAAGACCGAGGCCGAGGCGCGGCTGCGCGGCACCGACCAGGCCACCTTCGCCAAGAAGATCGAGGACCTGCAGAGCCAGAACGACAAGCTGCAGCTCGAGATCGCGTCGCTGCGTCAACTGCTGCTCGCGAGTCGCGCCAATCAGATCGACCTCAAGAAGCGCCTGCAGGTCACCGAGCAAGTCGAGGCGGGGAACGCCGCGTACTGCGACCGCCTGGAGACGCGTCTGCAGGACTTGACCGGACGCCTGCCGAAGGGGCGCGTCGTTCGCTCGCGGCGGCTGCTGTAGGTACCCGACCTACACCTCGAGGCGCCGTGCGCTGAACGGCGGCAACGACTCCGCCGCACACAGGTCCGCGATCTCCATCGCCGGCGCTTCGGGCGCGAGCAGCTCGCCGTTCTCGTGCAGCTCATGGAACCGCGCGCGGCGTGGGAAGCCCTCTTCGTCGACGGCGCGGATCTCCGCCTGCATCGCCGTCGCGACGACGTGCGGCGCGTACGCGACGACTGCGCAGTCGCCCGAGCGGGTCGGCTGTGCCTCGGCGAGCTCCTGACCGAGCACGGCTCCGGCCATGTGCAGCGCGGCCTTGGTGCCGCAGTAGGCGCTCCAGCCCGGATAGGGCGTCGTGGCGGCGCCGCTCGAGACGTTGATGATTCGGAGGCGTCCCCGCGCCACCCGCAGGGCGAAGCCCATCAACCACACCGGCGCGACCACGTTGATGGCGTAGGACGCCATCAGCGCGCTGCTCTCCAGGGACGAGGTGAGCTCGACCGGCGCGAGGACCGCGGCGTTGTTGACGAGGGCGAGCTCGCTCGACTGCTCGAGATCGACCCGCTCGCTCCAATCACCCAGGAACGCCTCGAGCTGCTCCAGGTCGGCGAGGTCGAGTTGCGCGTGCTCGTACGCGGGGTGCTCGAGCTCGGGCGGGGCGGCGCCGCGCGCGACGCCGAGAACGGACCAGCCGCGCTCGAGGAGGATCGTGGCGGTCGCGGCTCCGATCCCACGGCTGGTGCCGGTGACGATGGCGATGCGTTTCATGCTGGTACCATGCCGTCTCGACCGGAGGTGGTCCATTGCAGCGCATTCCGTACATGTCTCGACTCGCCCTTCTCGTCCCCGTCGTCCTCGGGCTGGCCTGGGCGCAGGATCCACCGGCGACCCAAGATGCCGCCCCCGCGATGGCCGAGGAGCCGCGCACGCACTACCGCGGGCGGCGCATCGCACGCACGATGCACTGGCGGGGCGCGGAGTGGCTTCTGCGCGAGACGCGCGAGGACGAGGAGAGCTCGGAGCGCATGCTCGCCGCGCTGGACGTGCGCGAGGGAGCCACGGTGTGCGATCTGGGATGTGGCAACGGGTTCCATGCCCTGCCGCTCGCGCGGGCGGTGGGGGAGTCGGGCAAGGTGCTCGGTGTCGACATCCAGCCCGAGATGCTGCGCATGCTGGCGGAGCGCGCGCGGGAGATTGGGGTCGAGAACGTGCGACCGGTCCTCGGGACGCCCGCGGATCCGCGGCTCCCGGAGTCCTCGTGCGATCTCGTCTTCCTCGCCGACGTGTACCACGAGATCGACCATCCCGTGTCGGTCCTCGAGCACGTGCGCGCGGCCCTGAAGAAGGATGGCCGGTTGGCGCTGCTCGAGTTTCGGCTCGAGGATCCCGACTCGCCGATCGAGAAGCTGCACCGCATGTCGAAGGCGCAGATCCTGAACGAGCTCGCTCCGAACGGTCTTCGCGTCGTGCGCGAAGTGGACACGCTGCCCATGCAGCACCTGATGTTCTTCGGGAGGCGCGATCGGGCGCCGGACGAGACGCCCGACGCCGCGCGCCGCGCCCATGGCGAAGAAGTCGGACGTGGTTTCTGGCGTGCGGTCGCCGCCGGCGACGCGGGCGTGCTGGGGGCCTTCGCGGCGGATGAAGTTCACCTGTACGCGGGCTCGGAGCTGACGCGCGAGCGCTGGGGCGGGAGCGGTACGGAAGAGGTCGCCGTGGCGGTCAAGTACCGGCGCCGCTACGCCGCGCTGGTGGAGTCGATCGGTGTGGCCCGTTGGCAGTCGGCTCTGAAGGATCTGGGGGAGCTCCGGTTCCGGACCGCCGCGGAAGCGGGACTCGGCGAAGCCGATGACCTCGTGCTGGAGGTCTCAGCGGGGGAGAACGAGGAACCGTTTCTGTACGTGCTCCGTTACGACAACGCTGGGCGCTGGCTCGTCGTCGGTGAGCGTGCGGACTACTGAGCCCGCGTCGTGACGTACGAGGCGGGTCCGATTGGCAACATCTGGTGGTGTGATGCAGACATTCGCAGTCGTATCCCGGCCCGCATGCACGCGCCACGGCGTTGCGGCTCCTGCGACCAATCCCAGTATCACCGTATTGGCAGCGAAGTTGCGTCGTCGCCGCGCCTTGTGGCACGCACACGCGAACTCGGGA
>JAAELL010000225.1 GCA_024226735.1 bacterium
TCACCAGCCCAAACGCTCCCAGCCTTAACCGCCACGCCGTCGGGCACGGGCACGCAAGCGGGCACGTTCACGAATGCAGACCAAAGGCAAGCAAACAAGCAACGGCACGCATCGGGAACGGGAACGGGAGAGAAAGAGGCGCGCCGGGGAGACGAAACGCAACGGCGCGACACGCCCCCGGCCTCGCCGATCAAGTCACCCGCTGAATCATCCTCGTCAACATCGCAACGATCCGAACCAACGTTCTCGCCCCCCTCTCCAACCGCCCCCGTTCCCCCAGCTCGAGCCTGAAACAAACATCCAAGATGGCCGCGCACTCCGTCGCCGACCGCCTCGCCATCCGATAGAACCGCGCCTTCTCCCTCCCTGAAAACTCGCCCGCACCCTCCGCGATGTTCAGCGGAATCGACGTGCCCGCTCGTTTGAGCTGGTCCGCCAGGTACTGGCGGCCGCGCGGGATCTGCTCCACGATCTCGTCTGTCAGGACGACGAAATCGACGGCGGCGCGATAGGCGTCGAGTTTTTGGTGGTCGAAGTGCACCGTTCCTTCGACTGCGATTGGGGCACTGTGGTTGCGTGCGAATCGGGTTATCCTCCCTTCATGTCCCTCCTCGCCCTCCCGCTCCTCACCCTCCTCCCGATCCTCCAAGACGGCGCGACCCCGTCCGCCCGTCAGCGCAAGAGCCTCGTCCCCCTGATCGAGGTCATGACCCAGCGCCTCGCCCCACACCTGGCGACCGTGGAGCAGGACTACATCGAGCGCATCGTCAAGAAGGCGATCTCCGATCAGATCTCGGCGATCGCCACGCGCGACCTGATGGCGGGAATCACCAAGCTGATCGCGACCGACATCGGAGTCGATTCGAAGGACGGGTGGAAGCTCATCAAGCGCAAGCTGCTCGACGACTTCGCGACCGACTACACGCCCGAGGAGTTAGCGTTGCTCGGGGAGGAGTTCGATCTCGGCGCCTTCCAGCTAGAGCTGAAGCCGCGCTTTCTGCGCAGCGCGAGCGAGGCGGTGTACATGCGCGGGTTCGAGTACTTGCACAGCCGCGTCGTGCGGCACACGCGACACGTCCTCGCTGAGCTCGAGGAAGAGGTCGAACCGAAGCTCGAGCGCGATCAAGCGAAGGGGATGAAGGAGCTCGCCAAGATCTACGCAGTCCGCATGCACGAGGTCTTCGCGATCGAGAAACCCGACCGCGATTACGAGAAGCTGCTCCTGCAGGCACTCTCGACGCCGACGACCGACCGGGCGATGCTCGCCACCCTCGTGTCGGCCAAGCGGCTCGCGCGGCCGTCGGTGCGGCGCGTCTTCGGGGCGAAATCGACGAGGGAGTTGACCGAGACCGAGAAGGAAGTCCGCGTGCGCGTCGTTCGTGAGCTCACTGAATCGAAGCTGCTCGAGGAACTGCGCTCCGATCACGTGGCGATGCTGAATAACCCCAAGGGGTTTCGCAAGCGGCTCGCCGAGCGCGAGAAGGACGACTAGTGTCCTGTTTCGTAGGTTCGTGTGCAGTACGGCGCTCCTCGCGTGGGCTGGCAAGGCACCAGGTTCCCCGCGTAGCCTCTGTGCTCCACGCGCCAGAAAGGCAAACACAGGCCTGGGGCAACGCGGCCAGCGTGCGCGAGGAGCGTCGTACTGCACACGAACTTGCGAAACAGGACACTAGATGGTGTTCCGCGAACGGTAGGTACGGTACCGCGACACTTCATGGCGGATTCGCACGGAAGTGTCGCGGTACCGTACCTATCGTTCATCACTGGAACATCACGATCTTCGATTCCGAGAAGTTGCTGGTCTGGGCCGGGTTGAAGTCGCGGAACCACGCTTGGAATGCGCGACTCTCGCCCGCCATGGCCGCGGGCACGGGGGCGTAGGAGCCGTCCGTCGGGAGCAGGGATCGTCCACCGCCCACCTGCGCCTGGGAGACACCGAACGGGTCGAACTGGAAGACCTGACCCAGGGCGGCGCTGTTGTAGCGGAAGGCGGGGGGACCGATGCAGATGATGCCCGACGATCCCGGCGGCACGATGTAGAGGCCCGGGTTCGGACCGCTGATGAAGTAGCCGAAGTTCGCCGGAGGCCCCTGAAAGCAGGTCCCCAAGAGCAGGTCGCCAGCCGTCCCCGTGCCCGTCAACGCGATCATGGCGGGCAGTCCCGTCGAGTTGCTGAGGGGGTCGCAGTTCGGATCCATGTCACCGATCTGCTCTTCAGCGAAGACGGTCACGATGAAGTGCACCGGCCGGTTGCTCAGACTGTCTTGCGCAACTTGCCAAGCGTTCCCGACGACATCGTAGACGCGGCCAGGTTGTTCGACGTCATTGCACGGGATGACTTCGGGTTCCTCGGGGCCGGTCGACTCGAACGCCATCTCCAAGTAGTAGGTTCCATTCGTCAAGAGCGGGAGGCCGTCGAGCCTGACGAATGCCTCCTGGACGCGTCGTTGTGCGTTGGTAGGCGATGTGGCGTGGACGCGATACACGTCGACGTCCTCGTCGACGTCGTACAAGAACGGCGGTACCTCGGGAGGATGGTCCTCCAGGGCCAGAACGTTCGTGGTCATGTCGCCTCCGATCAGTGTGCCACCGCTCATCGGGTCACCCGACCACAACTGGACGTACGCAGCATTGATCGTAGCGACGCCCGGCGGAGCGTTGCGTTGAAACAGAGGGACGATCATGGCATCCAGTCTGACATCGCGCCCCGCGGGAACCTCGAGGGGTACCGCTACGTGAGAACGGTCCACGTGCGCGTTGAAGCCAAGGTCGATGTCGCCGGTCTCAGGCGTGCTGATGTCGGAATCTTCGAAGCCGATGCCGAGGTCGGTGAGGAGAGTGCACTCGGAGTACGGGTTGTCGTCCGGAATCCCGAGGTTGTGCGCTCCGCAATCGATGATCACCTCGACACCGTGCCCGAGAATGAGGGGGTTGGGCTGCACCGGCAGATTGAAGGTGTACTGATAATCCGGAAGGGGGAACATGAAGAGGTACGGGTGACCGACCGCGGGGACGCCGGTCAGCGTGGCGAAGACACCCGTCTGGACGCTCTCGGTCACGACGGAATCCTTGACGGCGATCCGCAGCGTTCCCCACTCAGTGTTGTCGATGACCGGAGACTCGATCACGAACTCGAAGGTCATGTTCTCCGCCGTGTTGACCAGCATCTGGACGGCAGTGTCTTGGAAATATCGGTCCCACTGCGTGAAGCCCGTGCCGCGGCCCACGACCGAGCGTACGTGACTGAGCTCCCACGTCGAAACGACCCCCGTCTCTTCGTCCGTATGCCGAACAACGACCGGGTCGCGTATGACACTGCGGGTTCCGTCTCCGACTCTCCTACTCTTATTGATCCAAGATCCCCCGGTCGTGATGACGCCACAGACGAGCTGTTGAAGCCCCGGTTCGAACCACTTGACCACCACCTTGGACCAGCTCTTCGCCTTGGCTCGAGCAGATTTCCGACTGAACCAGCTGAACGTGGAGTGGCACGAGTCCTCGTCACCCAGGTCGGCGAACGAAGTGCCGTGGGCTCGGACTGATCCATGGACCCGAGTGTTATCGGCTGGATCAATCGTGTAGGAGATCTCCGAATGGGCGGCGGCATACGATTCACGCTCGCCCGGGTCGGGGCTGAAAACAACCCCTGCCGAATCCGAGTCCGGTCCCAAGATAGACAGCTGAACCGAGTCCCTGAGCTTGCCCTTGTCCTTGCACTTGCGTGTGCGGGCCTTGGCCTTGACCTTGTAGCTCCAGGTAATGCTGTCGATATGAAAGCCGCAGTTGGAGATGTCGAAGTAGTCGGAGCAATCGTAGTCGTTCCCCTGCGTGCTAGCTGGTGGGCTGGCTAGTGCCAAGCCGGTGAGGAGGCATGGGATCAGGCGCAGGTACGGACTGCTCGGCGTGGGCCGATCGGGGTGTGCGTGCGCGGATCGGGTTGGCTGGTGTTCGTTGTCTTGCATTCGGGTCTCCTGCGGTAGGACGGCAGCGTGGCATGCCCGATTCCGGGCACGGACAGCGCCGCTTGCGTGCGGGGCTCGCGCCAGGCCGCCAGGAGCGGAGCCCACGGCGAAACGACGCACTCGTCACCAGTCCGTTGTTGGCCGGCTACCCCTGGCAGACCGGCGACGGACCCCACGATTACAGGTTCGCCGCATCTTTTGTGGCCGTTCCCCGCGGTGCGGACGACGTCAAGCTTCGCTTGAAGCGCTCGGTCTCGACGGCGTCAGCCGTCGAACCCAGAGATACTTCGGTGCCGCAAAGCGGCACCAGCGGGGCCGAGGCCCCGCTACGTCCGCGTGATCGCCGCGCGCATCTCCTCGATCGCCGCGTCGACCCCGACCCACACCGCGCGCGCCACGATGGCGAACCCGATGTTGAACTCCTCGACGTGCGGCAGCGTCGACGCAGCACCGACGTTCTCCAGGTCGAGTCCGTGCCCGGCATTGACGCGCAGGCCGATGCGGTGCGCGTGTTCGGCTGCTTCCTTGAGCCGCGCGAGCTCCTCGGCGCGCTCCTTGCCACGCGCGTTCGCGTAGGCGCCTGTGTGCAGCTCGATGAACTCCGCGCCGACTTCGCGCGCGGCGTCGAGCTGTTCGAGGTCGGCGTCGACGAACAGCGACACGAGGCCGCCGCGCTCGGCCAGCGCGGGCACCGCATCGGCGAGGCGCGACACCTCCGCCCTCACGTTCAGGCCGCCTTCGGTCGTGACCTCCTTGCGGTTCTCCGGCACGAGGCAGAACGCGTCGGCGCCGCTCTCGAGCGCGAAGGCGACCATCTCGGGATCGAGGCTCGACTCGAGGTTGAGCACCGTCGCGATCTCGTCGCGCAGCCGTCGCACGTCGTCGTCCTGGACGTGGCGGCGGTCCTTGCGGAGGTGACAGGTGATCCCCTCGGCGCCGGCACGCTCGGCGGCGAGCGCCCACGCGACGGGGTCGGGGAAGGCCTCGCGCCGGGCCTGGCGCAGCGTGGCGACGTGATCGATGTTGACGTGGAGTCGCGGCATGATCCGGATTCTAGTCCGTGGCGGGCACGGCGGCATGCGCTTGCGCGGCTCTCGCGGTGTGTCTGCGAACAATCGCGCGCTACCATTCGCGGCATGCGCATCATCGCCGGAGAACACAAGGGGCGCCGCATCGCCCCGCCGTCGGGCCGCGACACGCGGCCGATGCTCGATCGTGTCCGCGAGGCCCTGTTCTCGACGCTCGGCGAGGTCACGGGCGAGGCGCTCGTTCTCGACCTGTTCGCGGGCACCGGCAGCCTGGGTCTCGAAGCCCTGAGCCGCGGCGCCGCGCATGCGCACTTTGTCGAACGCGACCCGCGCGCAGTGCGGATCCTGAACCGCAACATCGAGACTCTGCGCGTCGCCGAAGTCGAGGTCGTGCGCGGTGACGCGCTCGAGCCGCGCTCCTGGTCGGCCGAGGACGACGACGGGCCGGCGGCGAATGTCGTCTTCCTCGATCCGCCCTACCCGATGCTGCGCGATAGCGCCGAGAAGGCGCGGCTGCTCGAGGCCATCCAGTGCCTGTACGAGACCGTGCTGCGGCCCGGCGGCGTGCTCGTCCTGCACGCGCACCCGCGTGACCTGCACGAGGAGACGCTCGAGTCCATCGCGACCGTCGACCGGCGCGTCTACGGCAACTCGGCGCTCGCGTACCTGTGGAAGGGCGAGGGATGACGACGCTCGAAGGCAGGCTGCTACTGAACGGCGCGCTCGTGCCCGGGCGCATCACGTTTGCGGGGGGGCGCATCGAGTCGGTCGAGGAGCTCGCGAGCGTGCCCGACACGGCGCCCGTCATCGCGCCCGGCTTCATCGACCTGCACATCCACGGCTTCGGCGGCTTCGATCCGATCGAGGACCTGGCCGGGATGAGCACCGCCCTCGCGCGCGCCGGAACGACCGCGTTCCAGCCGACGATGTTCCCGCGCCACCCCGAGGCGCTCGGCGGCGACTGCGCCGTCGTGTGGGGGCAGGCGAGCGATGCGCCGGGCGCGCGGCCCGTGGGCCTGCACCTCGAAGGCCCGTTCCTCAACCCGGGCTCCGCCGGCGCGATCCCGGTCGAGGACCTGGTCGCGCCGACCGTCGCGGGTCTGCGCGCGATCCTCGGCCCCGCGACTGGCGACGGCCGCGGAGTGCGCACCGTCACCGTCGCGCCCGAGGTCGCCGGCGCATCCGACGTGATCGAGGAGCTCGTGCGCTGTGGCGTGCGCGTCTCGCTCGGCCACAGCCTCGCGACCGACGCGGAGGCGCGGGTCAGCGCGCGCGCCGGCGCGTCGGGCGTGACGCACCTCTACAACGCGATGACCGGGTTGCACCACCGCTCGCCGGGGCTCGTCGCCACGGCGCTGACCGAACGCGTGCTCTACGCCGAGATCATCGGCGACCTCGTGCACGTCGGAAAGACGGCCTTCGAGGTCGCGCTCGCGGCGCGCGGACCGGGCGGGCTGTGCCTCGTCAGCGACGCCTTGCGCGGCGCGGGCACCGGCTGCGAGGTCTTCCATTCGCACGGCCGCGAGCACCAGATCATCGGCGGCACCGCGTACTACCCGCCGCGCGAGCCCGGCGGCGAGCCGCAGCTCGCGGGGTCGGCGAGCTCCCAGCTCGAGATGGTGCGCAAGCTGACCGGTGAGGGCGTGTGCGGGCTCGCGGATGCGCTCGTCATGGCCGCCGAGACTCCGGCGCGCGCGCTGGGGATGGGGGACGAGCTCGGGGTCCTGCGACCCGGGGCGCGCGCGGATCTCGTGGTGCTCGCGGGGAAGGCGCTGGCGCTCGAGGCGGTGTACGTCGGGGGTCAGAAGGTCGGCTAAGGGCCCGTCCGAGAATAAGTGTCAGGTTTCGGCGAGCCATCGTCGTTCCTGGCAAGGCGCGCCGCCGACGCGTATTCGCTGGATACTCGGAGAAGGCGCAACGTAGCCAGGGGCGGCGAGGGCCGGCGAAACGTGA
>JAAELL010000226.1 GCA_024226735.1 bacterium
CCCGCTGCTGCGTTGCGCCTCCTCCGAGACTTGCAGCGAAGTCGCGTCGTCGCTGCGCCTTGCAGCGAGCGCGTACGCCCCGACCAAAATGCCGCACAAGAGTGACTCACACCACTAGCCGTCGTCCTCCGGCAGCTTGGCCCGCCAGCGCGCCGCCTCCGCAGGCTGCTCCCAGACCTCGTACAGCCCGACGAGCTCGCGCACCACGTCGTTCGCCTCTGGAGCGCCCAGGGCCCTGAGCGACTCGTACGCGATGGTCAGGCTCTGGCGCGCCTCGTCGAAGCGTTCGAGATCGCGCAGGCACACGCCGTGCGCCTGACGATAGGCGGCGTAGTTCGCGCGCCGCACGTCGGTGTTGAGCTCCGCAGCCGCGACTGCCTCCTCGAGCAAGGGCAGCGCGTCCGCCGCGCGGTCCTGCGCCTGCAGGCACACGCCCACGTCGTGGAAGGCCGCCGGGATCGACTTGTGTTCGGGCGGCATGTGCGTCTGGGCGTGCTCGAGGATTTCGCGGAAGAGCGACTCGGCTTGCGCGAAGCTGCCCGACCTGCGGTAGAGCGAGGCGAGGTTGCCCATCACGATCACGAGGTTGGGGTCGTCCGGCGCGAGGCGCTTGCGCTGGATCGCCACGATCTCCGTCGCGACCGGGATCGCCTCCTCGTTCTCGTCCAGCCGGCCGAGCACGACGACGTAGTTCGAGGCCGCGCGCAGGGTCTGCTCGTGGCCCTCGCCGAGTACTTCGCGGTTCCCCCGCCAGGCGGCGCGCAGCAGGGGCTTCGCGTCCCCGTAGCGCCGGAGCGAGTAGAGCATGTAAGCGAGCGCGTGGATCGACTCCAGCGTGTCCTTGTGGGCGTCGCCATACAGCGCGCGCCTGCGCTCGAGGCACTCGCGCAGGATCGGCTCGGCCTCGGGCGCGCGCTTCAGCTTGACGAGCTCCAACGCGAAGTTGTGCATCGACCGGAGCACGTGCGGGTGATCCGGCCCCCACAGCCGCCGTCGCGTCTCGTACACCTCACGCTGCAGCTCGATGCCGCCGTCGACCGCGATGGCTGTGCGCGCCGTGCCGAGGTTGCCCTTGGCGATCAGCGTCGCGTTGTGCTCGGGACCGTCGCGCTTCTCGCGCACCGCCACGACCTCCTCGAGGATCGAGATGGCTTGGGCGTGCTCGCCGCGCTTCAGGTGCAGCACCGCCATCTCGTTCAGGGCGGTCAGCACGCGCGGGTGCTTGTCGCTGAACAAGCGGATCATCGGGTTCAGGGCCTCCGCGTACAGCTCGTCCGCCTCGTCGAGCTCGTCGAGCTGGACGAGGAGCGTCGCGAGCGCGAGCTTCGCCTCGAGCGTCCGATAATCCTCCGGCCCGTCCGTCTCCAGGCGCGCGGCGACGAGCTCGCGGCTGTAGCTCTCCGCCACGCCGTCGGGAGCCAGGTTGCGGGCGGTGGCCGTGATCAACGTCAAGAGCTCGAGCGTCTCGGGCGCGCGCGGACCGAGCGCTCCGGAAGCGGTGGCGTGCAGCTCGCGCAACACAGCGAGCGCCTCCGCGTAGTGCCCGCGCCGGCGCAGGACCTTGCACTCGGCCCCGCGGAAGGCGAGGACGAGCGGATGCGCCGGGTCGAGGTGGCGCGTCGCGTCCAGCCCGCTCCGGATCAAGGGCTGCGCACGGTCGGCGTCGTCCTGGTTCAGCAGCGCCTCGACCAGCACCGAGAGCGCGCGCAAGCGGTTCGGGTCGTCGACGCCCACCGCGTCCAGGAGCTCGACCGCGAGCTGCGCCTGCTCCTCCGTCTCGGCGTGCAGCGCGAGGCTCGCGTAGCTCTCAGCGAGCGCGAGGCGCAGTGCCGCCTCGACCTCCGGCCTGCCGTCGAGCGGCTCGCCCAGCTCCGCGGCTGCGCGATCGAGCAGCTCCGCGACCGTGACCTGCCGCCCCTCCCTGTCGACCTGAACGGCGACCAGGACCTCGGTCATGATCGAGCTGATCGCCTTGAACTTGTCCGCCTCGTCCGCGGCGCGCACGAGGCCCGAGGTCGCGATGACGACCCCCGACAGCAGCGCGACCAGCACGACCGCCACCGTCCCGACGAGCACGCGGTGCCGCCGGACGAACTTGCGCAGGCGGTAGACGGCGCTCGGCGGACCGGCGAGCACGGGCTCGTGCTCGAGGAAGCAGTCGATGTCCGCCGCGAGCGCGGACGCCGACGGATAGCGGCGCTCGCGCTCCTTCTCGAGCGCGCGCAAGGTGATCCAGCACAGCTCCTCGGGCAGCCCCGGCGCCGCGCGTCGCGGGTCCGTCGGCGCGACGTCGCGGATGACGTGCGCGACGGTCGCCATCGACGCGCCCTCGAGGTCGTATGGGTGGCGACCGCAGAGCAGGTGGTAGAGCACGATCCCGAGGGCGTACACGTCACAGCGCGGGTCGATCGCGTCGCTGTTGCCCTCGAGCTGCTCCGGACTCATGTACCACAGCGTCCCGACCAGCTCGCCCGTGCGCGTGGCGAGCGTCTGAAGCGTGAGGTCGGCGTTGGTCGAGCGCGCGACGCCGAAGTCGATCACCTTGGCGTGCCCCTGCCCGTCGACCAGGATGTTGCTGGGCTTCAGGTCGCGGTGGATCACTCCGTGCTCGTGGCCGTAGTGCACCGCCTCGGACACCTCGTTGAACAGCTGCAGCCGCCGGCGCAGGCTGAGCCCCTGCTCGGCCGCGTAGGACACGATGTCCCGGCTGCCCTCGACGTACTCCATCGCGAAGTAGGGCGTGCTCGCGGTCTCCGGCCCGTGCAGCCCCGCCTCGTACACCTGGGCGATCGCGGGGTGGTGCAGCCGCGCCAGGATCGCGGCCTCGTGACGGAAGCGACGCGCGACCGACTCGAGCACGCCGCCGAGCAGCATCTTCAGGGCGACGCGGCGGCGCGGGTTCTGCTGCACTGCTTCGTACACGATCCCCATCCCGCCGCGCGCGATCGTGCGCACGATCTCGTACGAGCCGACCCGTTCAGGCTGAGTCGTGTGGGAGGGGAGCTCCCCCGGCACCTCGGCCTCGGTCGGGGGCTCGAGAAAGTCGGGCGCCTCGTCGGCCGCGAGCATCCGCTCGACCTCGGCCCGTAGCTCGACGTCGCCCGCGCACGTCCCGTCGAGGTAGGCGGCGCGCCGCTCGCCCTCGAACTCGCTGGCCTCGCCGAAAACGTCGAGCAGCCGCTCCCAGCGCTCGTCACTGGCCATGGGACGACCCGCCCTCGTTTTCGGGCGCGAGGCGGCTGAAGAGCCAGCTGCGCGCGGCCTTCCAGCGCCGTTCGACCGTGCGCAACGGCAGGTCCAGGACCCGCGCCAGCTCGGAGTGCTTCAGGCCGCCGAAGAAGCGCATCTCGACGATGCGCGCGAGCTGGGCGTCGCGCGCAGCGAGCTCGTCCAGCGCAACGTCGAGCGCCAGGAGGTCCGTCGACCGGTGCTCGAACGCGGCGACCGCGTCGTCCAGGTCGACCCGCGCGCCAACGGCACGCTTGCCGGATCCACGGCGCCGCGCATGGTCGACGAGCACCGAGCGCATCGCGGTGGCCGCGACCGCGAGGAAGTGATCGCGGTTCTCCCACGACTTGCCCGACCGGTCGACGAGCCGCAGCCAGGCCTCGTTCAGCAGCGCGGTCGTCTGGAGCGTATGGCCCGGGCCCTGCTTGGCCATCGCTCGCGACGCGAGGCGGCGCAGCTCGCCGTAGACGATCGGCAAGAGCTCCTGCGCCGCGTCCGCGTCCCCCTCGTCGATTCGGCGCAGCAGCGAGACGGTGTCGGGGCCTTGCATAGGATCATGCTATCAAGGAGCCGGCCACCGACCCGCTCGGACCGGATTCAGGCGCCCACCGCCGCCCCGCGATCCACCTCACCTGCTCATTCTCCGGCTCCGCGGGCAGCGCGCCGTCGGTGAACGCCGTCGCCGACTCGGCGTAATCTGGTTCTTTCGTTCAGAACTCAGAAGACCCCTGGGATGATCCGCTTCGTCGTCCGCTTGTATTCGAGGTACAGCTCCCCGAAATGCTCGGTGAGAAGCTTCTCCTCCAGCCGGATGCGGTTGAGCACGATCGGGATGAGAAACAGAGAGACGAGGAACGCGCGCAAGCTTGAGACATAGAGGGGCAGTCCAACGATCAACACGACAAACAGCCCCAGGTACATCGGGTTTCGCACAAGGCGGTAGATGCCGCGCGTGACCAGCTCGTGCCCCTCGTGGATCACGACCGTGCCTGAATAGTTCTTGAACAGCGTGACTTGCCCCCAGCACATGATCGTGAGCCCAAACAGGAACAGGAACATCCCAGCCACGGCGTGGGCCGGCACTTCGGCTAGGACGCTCGGGTGGACGATCATCTGCCCAAGCGTCCACCAGATGTCGCCCAGCCCGTCCTGCCCGAGAAGGTTCACCTCGACGATCAGCACGATTATCCCCGGGATCGCGAACTGGACGAGGTCCTCCTTCGCAGAGCTCCGTACGTTCTTCGGGAATCTGTGACGCGTCGGCTTCTCCATCGCTTAGGGCCCGTCCGAGAATAAGTGTCAGGTTTCGGCGAGCCATCGTCGTTCCTGGCAAGGCGCGCCGCCGACGCGTATTCGCTGGATACTCGGAGAAGGCGCAACGTAGCCAGGGGCGGCGAGGGCCGGCGAAACGTGA
>JAAELL010000227.1 GCA_024226735.1 bacterium
GCGTTGCGCCTCCTCCGAGACTTGCAGCGAAGTCGCGTCGTCGCTGCGCCTTGCAGCGAACGCGTACGCACCGACCAAAATGCCGCACAAGAGTGAATCACACCACTAGCGCGTTTCACGTTTGGCGAGCTCGCGGTCGCGCAGCTCGCGCCGCAGCACCTTCAGCACCGCGCTCTTCGGTAGCTCGTCGAGGAACTCGACCTCGCGCGGGATCTTGTAGGCGGCGAGGTTCTCGCGCGTGTAGGCCTCGACCTCGTCGGCGGTCAGCGTCTCGCCGGGGTGCAGGACGATGAAGGACTTGACCGTCTCGCCGCGGCTCGGATCGGGGACGCCAATGGTCGCGGCCTCCAGGATCTTCTCGTGCGACATGAGCACCTCGTCGACCTCGTCGGGAAACACCTTCAGGCCACTGCAGTTGATCATGTCCTTCATGCGCCCGACGATGCGGAAGTATCCATCCGCGTCGATGACCGCGAGATCGCCGGTGTGCATCCAGCCCCCCTTCAGCGCGCAGGCGCTCGCCTCGGGCTGTTTCCAGTAACCCTTCATCACTTGTGGACCGGCTACGAGGAGCTGACCCTCCTGGCCCTGCGGCATCTCCTTGGAGTCGTCGTCGACGTCGACGATCTTGGCGTCGGTGTCCGGTACCGGAATGCCGACGCTGCCGAGCTTGCGCACTCCGTGCAGCGGATTGCAGTGGGTCACGGGCGCGGTCTCGCTCATCCCGAAGCCTTCGATCACCGTCGCTCCGGTCAGCTTCTCGAAACGTCTGACGACGTCGTCAGCGATCGGCGCAGAGCCCGAGAAACACACCTTGACGCAGTGCACGTCCATCGCGTCGATGCCCGGCAAGCTGTTCATCGCGTTGAACATCGCGGGAACGCCGGGAAAGATCGTCACGCGATGTCGCTCGATGCTCTTGGCCAGCATCTGGATGTCGCGCGGGTTGGGGGCGAGCACCATCAGCGCGCCCGCACGCGCGGACCAGTTCATGCACACGGTCATGCCGAAGACATGGAACATCGGCAGCGCCGCCAACACGACCTCGCGGTCGCCCGCCATCCCGGTGAACCACACACCCATCTGCTGCACGTTCACCGAGAGGTTCGCATGCGTCAGCATCGCACCCTTCGAGGCACCCGTCGTTCCACCGGTGTACTGCAGCACCGCGACGTCGTCCCAGGCTACGTCGACGTTGGGGGGGCTCGGCGCCGTCCGTCGCACGAGCTCCCTGAACCGATAGACGCCGGGCTCGGAGACGACTTTGGCGTAGCGCGGCGGATCCTGCCGCTTCAGCTTGAACGGCGCCAGCCAGTTGAGCGGCGGGCGGAGGTACTCGGGTATGGAGGCGACGATCCACTTGGTCGGGAACAGCTTGTCGCGGTTGGGCCGCACCATCTGGTCCCAGAGGAAATCGGTCACGATCGCGACTTCACACTCGGCGTCGGACCACTGGTGTTCGAGCTCGCGCAGCGTGTAGAGCGGGTTCGTCAAGACGACGCGGGCGCCGACCGCGAGCGCCGCGTAGTAGGCGATGACGGTCTGCGGGAGGTTGGGGAGCTGAATCGCCACCGCCGAACCCGGCTCGACGCCCATCCCCACCAGCGCGGTCGCCAGGCAGTCGACGTCACGCTTGACCTCGCTCCACGTCAAGCGGGCATTCATGAAGACGACCGCGGGGTCGTTCGGGCGCGCCGCGGCGGTCTCGGCGAGGATCACGTGCAGCGGGCGCTCGTCGTAGTCCACGGTCGGCGAGACGCCCTCGTCGTAGCTGGCGTGCCAGGGTCGAGGTTCCATGTCGTCATCGTAGTCATCGGAGCCCCGCGGTTCATGCAGCGCGCAAAGGTCCTGGCTTCGGAGCGGGTGGCTCCCCAGAATCGTCCCGTGTACGCTGCGGTCCGACTCTACGCCCGTCTCTTCGTCGTCGGGTTCTACCGGCGGTCGATCGAGGGCGGCGCGGTCCCTCCGCAAGGCCCCCTGATCGTGGTCTCGAACCACACGAACGGGCTGGTCGACGTCGCCCTGCTCCTCGCCCACGTCCCGCGCCAGCTGCTCTTCCTGGCCAAATACAAGCTGTTCGAGATGCCCGTCCTGAGCTTCTTGGCGCGCAGCGTCGGGGCGATCCCCGTGTACCGCCAGGAGGACAACGTCGACACGTCCCTGAACGAGTCGATGTTCGACGCCGTCCACACAGCGCTCCGCGCCGGAGGAACGATCGCGGTCTTCCCGGAGGGGACGAGCAAGGGAGCTCCCCCCAAGCGACCCCAGCTGCGCAAACTCAAGACCGGGGCCGCCCGCATGGCACTCGGCGCCGAAGCCGACGCGGGCTTCGAGCTCGGCGTTCGCATCCTGCCGATCGCAGTCGTCTACGCCTCGCGCGACGCCTTCCGCAGCCTCGCGCACTTGCGCATCGGCGAGCCGCTCGACGTGTCGCGCTGGCAGGCCGATTACGCGACCGACGAGTGGGCGACCGTCGAAGCACTCGCCGCCGAAATCGCGGGCAGGCTGAGCGAGACCGTCGACAGGGCGATCGAGACGGCTTGCGAGGAGCCCCAGACCAAACGAATCTCCTGGTTCTTGCGCTCCGCGCGCATCGTCACGGGCACGGCGTTTGCCTTGCCCGCCCTGTGTGCCTGGGGCGTCGGGCGCTTGGTGCGCCCGACGCCGGACAAGCTGGTCACGACGGTTCTGCTTGCCGGAACGGCACTCGCGATCGCCTGGGTTGCGACGGCACTCTTTCTCGGGTTCAGCTTCCTGCCGAAGTCCTACAGCGTGCTCACCGCGGTATGCGTGTGCGTCATCAGTGCCGCGGTACCGTGGGTTTGGAACTCGGTCGAAGTCGATTAGCAGCAACCCGAAGGTCGACGAACTTCGGGCGCTTTTCGAAACCATCTGCCCGATAATCCACGCACGTCGAGACTCGTTCTGGAGAAACGATGCAGACACCTGACGAACGTTCACGGGCCTTCGTCACTTGGGTTCCTACAATAGGAACGCGCGACGGAGACGAGTGGCAGCTCGCCAAAGGGGACCGCCGCGTGCAGAGAGAGAACCCGGCAGAACCCATACCCCGGGGGCCGCCTCGCGGCAGCTCCGAACGACCCCTGACACTTCAACTCCAAGTCACCGACTTCGATTTTCGTCTCACCGATTGCGCCACGCGTCTGCCGTTTCGCTTCGGGATCGTGACGATGACGCACGCGCCGCTCTGCACGGCGCGCGTGACCGTCGAGACCGAAGCCGGAATCCACGTCGGACACTCGGCGGATCTGCTCGCGCCGAAGTGGTTCGAGAAGGACCCCGGCAAGACGATCGAAGAAGACTGGCGCGGACTCCTGGCAAGCGCACAGTCGGCGGCGGCGGTGCTGGCGGGCAAGCGCGGCACTGTGTTCGATTTGTGGTGGGAGCTCTACCGCGAACGTGTCGACGCTGTCCCCGTAGACGCACCCGATCGACTCGTGCGCGGCTTCGGCGTCGCGTTGTGTGAGCGTGCGCTGATGGACGCTGCGTGCCGCGCCGGCGGCATGTCGTTCTTCACGGCGCTGCAGTCCGACCTGTTCGGGTTCCGCCCGGACAAAGTGCTCCCCGAGCTCGATGGCTGGGACCTCGCGGCCGGGCTCGCCGAGCCAGCCGAGTCCGTGCAGGTCCGGCACACGATCGGTCTCGTCGACCCGCTGCGCAGCGAGGACGTCGGCGCGGACGAGCGTCTCGACGACGGGCTGCCCCAGTCGCTCGAGGAGAACATCCGTCACTACGGTCTGAAGGTCTTCAAGATCAAGCTGCAGGGGAACCGGGAGCTCGACCTCGCACGCCTGCGCACACTCGCGACGATCTTCGATGAGACGGTCGAAGGGACGCCGACGTTCACCGTCGACGGGAATGAGCAGTTCGACGACATCGGGCAGGTCGCCGATCTCTTCGAGGAGCTCGGCCGGATGCCCGAGGGCGCGCGCTTCCTCGAGGGTTTGCTCTACGTCGAACAGCCCCTGTCGCGCACCGTCACGTTCGATGAAGCTCGCAACGCCGACGTCGGGCGCTTGGGCGCGTTCGCTGCGCTGATCATCGATGAGGCGGATTCGGGGATCGACTCGTTCCGGCGCGCGACCGACCTCGGCTACCGCGGGATCTCGGTGAAGAACTGCAAGGGGGTCTTCCGAGCGCTCCTGAACCGTGGGCTGTGCGAGGTCTCCGAGGATGGCCTCTTCCAGTCCGCGGAGGACCTGACGAACCTGCCCTTGCTCGCTCTCCAACAGGACCTCACCACGGTGGCGGCGCTGGGCTTCGAGCACGTCGAGCGCAATGGACACCACTACTTCCACGGGCTCGACCACCTACCGCGCGCGGAGGTCGAGCTGGCGCTCGAGCGACACCCCGGCCTCTACGACCGATCGGCCAAGGGGGCCTTCCTCGCGATTCGCGGGGGAGCGCTCGACCTGCGCTCCCTCGCGTGCATCGGCTACGGCCACGACGTGCCGGCCGACATGGACGCGCGCACGCCGGCGCCGGAATGGCTGGAGGCGCTGTCGTGAAGTTCACCAGCCCGGGCCAGCACAAGTCGGTGGAAGCGTTCCGCGCACACCTGCAGTCGATCGATCCAAAGCTCGACTGCGCATCGGAACTCTCCGGCGCGGAGGGACCGCTCGGCGCCCCCTGCACGATCGGGGACAAGACGATCGGCAACCGGTTCGCGATCCACCCGATGGAGGGTTGGGACGGAACCGCGCGCGGACTGCCTTCGGACCACACCCTGCGCCGCTGGCGTCGATTCGGATCGAGCGGCGCCAAGCTGATCTGGGGCGGCGAAGCCTTCGCCGTCCAGGAGGACGGCCGCGCGAACGCCGGGCAGCTCTACCTGAACCCGCGCGCCGACGTGAAGGGTGCGCTCGATCGCTTGCTGGGTGAGATCTTCGAGGGCCACGCCGAGATCGGCGAGAAGCCCGACGACCTCTTGGTCGGTCTGCAGCTCACCCACTCGGGACGGTTCTCGCGGCCCGGCCACCTCTTCAAGCCGCGGATCGCAGGACACAATCCGGCGCTCGACAAGAAGTTCGGCATCCCCGCGGACTTCCCGATCCTGACCGACGGCGAGCTCGAAGCGATCGGCGAGAACTACGTCGCAGCGGCGAAGCTCGCGTGGCAAGTCGGCTTCGAGTTCGTCGACGTCAAAGCGTGCCACGGCTACCTGATGCACGAGCTGCTCGGCGCGAAGTCGCGGCCCGGGCCCTACGGCGGCAGGTTCGAGAACCGAACCAAGCTCTTCCGGCGCGTCGTGGACGACATCCGCGCGACCTGCCCCGGCCTGTCGATCGGCGTACGTGTCTCGATCGCCGACGTGATTCCGTTCACGGCCAACCCTCGGACGGGGGTCGGTGAGCCGATCGAATGGAAAGGCGAGCCGTTCGACCATGGGTTTGGAATCGACGCGGACGATCCGACGACCTTCGACCTCGAGGAACCGCTGACGTTCCTCGGCTTCCTGCGCGACCTGGGAATCGAGCTCGTCAACCTCAGCATCGGCTCGCCCTACTATTGCCCGCACCTCCAGCGTCCTGCAGCCTATCCGCCGAGCGACGGCTACTTGCCGCCGCACGACCCGCTCGCCGACGTCGCCGAGCACCTCTTGGTCACGCGCGCCTGCAAGGCCGCGTTCCCCGAGCTGCTCCTGGTCGGCTCCGGGTACACCTACCTGCAGGACTGGCTCGCGCACGTCGCCGAGTACGAGGTCGGGGCGAAGCACGTCGACTTCGTCGGGCTCGGTCGCATGACACTCTCCTACCCGTCCTTTCCCCACGACGTCTTGAGTGGCAAGCCGCTCCAGCGCAAGGGCGTGTGCCGCACTTTCAGCGACTGCACGACCGCACCCCGCAACGGGATGATCAGCGGCTGCTACCCGCTCGATGTGTACTACCGTGCGCTGCCCGAATACGTGCAGCTGCAGGACATCAAAAAGGCCCGGCGGCGACAGTAGGTTCTCGCACGCCCTACGCGAGCCTCTCCAGGAAGGCGCCGACGTTCGTCGCCGCGTACCACACGAGGAATACGACGAGCACGAGCGTCGCGAGCGCCATGCCCGCGAGCCACAGATTGCCGCGCACCCCTTCGGGCCGATCGTCCCCCAGGTAGGCCTTCTTGCGCTGCATGATCATGAACGCAACGTAGGAGAGCGGCAGCAGGAACCCGCAGACCACGTTGGTGGGGACCGCCACGTAGGTCGCCATGTCGCTCCAGAACACCGACCCCAGCACGCCGATCGTGGGCAGAAGCAACCCGACGCGATAGACCGGCCCCTTGGGATCGGCACCCGTCATCTCGCACAGAGCGAACCCCGAGCACAGCATCTGCATCGTGATCGACGAGAGCGCCATCGCGACGACACCGAGACCGAAGACCCAGAGTCCGATCGTCGGGCCGAGCCGGTCGGGCGCCGCGAGGATGTCCGCCATCGCCTGCGGCGGGATCTTCTTGCCCTCGAACAGCTCGGGGCTCTGGAAGTGGAAGATGCTCGCCGCGGCGATCAACATGAGGCTCGCGGCCAGCATGAACGGGATGAACATCCCGAAGATCAGGTCGTAGCGCGCCAGCCTGCGGTGCTCGCGACCCCAGCCCTTCTTGCGCAACGTGTAGGGATAGACGAACACCATGTTGGCGCCAACCGCGGCCGAGAGTCCCGAGACGACGAGCGTCACGCCCTCGACGCCCTTGAACTCACCGGGGATGCTCGGCGAGGCAATCGCCGACAGGAGCTCGCCAGCGTTCGGCACACCGGTCTTGGCGACGACGAAGGCGAAGCACGCGATGATGAACCACACCATCCCCTTCAGGATGTTCTCATACGCCCGCACCATGCGCGTGTGCTTCTGGTAGAGCAGGCCGACGCCGACACACCACGCGAGAGCGATCGCACCCGCGTGCCACTGTTTGGCCCAATCGAGTCCCGAGCGCTGCGCGATCAACAGCAGCATGGCGCTGGCCAAGGCGTACTGGGCGAACTGCCAGATGATCGACGACAGGATCCCGGACAATGCCCAGCCGTAGGCGAACACGGGACCCGCGTGCTGCTTCATCGCCTGGAACGGGTTCTGGCCAGTCGACAACGTCTGGTGCGCGACGGCAGTCAGCACGATGATGCCGATCAACATACCGAGCGGTGCGACCCAAATGAGCTCGTAGCCGAACGCCGCGCCCGCGAAGATCGACGCGAACGCAGTCCCTCCGCCGAGCGTCATCGCCGACTGCATGTAACCGGGGCCCATGAGCCGCAGATAGCCGAGCCCGCGGCCGAGGAAGGGACGAGCCTCGAGCTCGGCGATGCGCGGATCGACGTCGGGGGGAGGTGCTGGGGTCATGTTCGGGTCTTGTCGGTAGTGGTGGTGGATCGGAGAGGATAGCAGCCGAATGGACCTGAATCCCCGCGGCACTCGAACACGCACGTGAGGACGATCGATCTACCGGGTGGGGCCGCTCGTTCACGGCCTGTTCGTCGACTTGGAGAACACGCTCTGGGTCACGCTCAACTACGACCACGAAGTCGCTCGCTACACCAAGACAGCCTCAACATGTTGCTCTACCGAAAGATCGACAAGGCGACCGAGACGGCGACGGTCATAGGGTTCCCGGTCGGGAGCCGCTTCCACCAGCCCGCGTCCGAGTGCTCGATCACGCTGAGCCACAACGGCCTGTTCGTCTTGATCGCGACGAACATGACCAACGACAATGGGTCCGATCCCCCCGTTCCCCCGCCGGCCGTCGAGGAGTCGGCGCTCGTGCTGAAGGTCCGAATCAGTGACGATGCCCTGATGTGGGCCCGGCGCGTGCCCCTCGATCCGGATCACATCACCGGGATCGAAATCGAGCGCTCCGAGCGGGCGGGTGGCGCGGCTTCGGGCTACACGGTCGTAGGAACCGTGACGCAGGCCAGCGCCGGGGACTCGGTGTTGTTCGCCTTCAAGGTTTTCTCCAACGGTTCCGCCGGGTGGATGTACCGCAAACTGCTGCAAGGGAACACGACCCTGACGGATGCCGACATCCACCGGAACGTCCTCCGCTGGGCGGGATGGGTCAGTGGGGACATCGTCGTTCAGGGAATCAACACCGTGACTGGAAACATGACCCTGCCCACTTCGTACGCGAGGAACGGGGAGGGCCTCTATCGCCCGAAGATCGCCATGCGCACCGAGGGCCAAGCCCTCGACGGCTTCTACCTCACCTTCGAGCGCATCCAGACGACGCACGAAGAGCCGATCGCGCTGCGGGCTCGGAACGACGGGAGCATCGTCTGGTCCCGAACCCTCGAGGACACGGACATCCCCGTGGGGCTCATCTCGTCAGGATCGACCTTGTACACACTGGCGCGTGCGTATGAGCCCACGCCAGGCAGTTCCATACCCTACCGGCGCTTCGCGTTGGACGCGGGCACGGGCGACATTATTCCCGCGCGGGGCATCGGAGTCCAGCTACCCTGGGTTCTACCGGCGCTATCCTTCTCGCCGGGATACATGAGCCGTCCTCTGATCTCGGCAAACGACTTCGCGCCGCGCCCACACGATGAGTGGGCCGTGTACAAGGAGCATGTCTCGCTCATTCCTGGACTGGCGAACCACTACGATTGCTCAGTCGATTTCGCTTTCGAGACCCGGCCCTTGCCAGTGACCGTCGGCTCGAAGGGCGTGGGTCCGAGCTGGTACCTGTCGATGGTCGAGCACTCGTTGGAATCGTTCGAACCGGTCACCGTGAAGGTGGACTGTGGAGGCTGATCGAGACTCGAGAGCCTTCGGAACGCGCGGCTTGCTCTGAATGGACGCAATCCCCCCGCGTATCGTGAACAAGGTGCTCGTCAGGAGCCACGGCGACTTCGTGCAAAGGCTGGCGCGTGCTCTCGTGAGCGACGACCAAACCGCCGACGATCTCGTCCAGCAAACCTGGCTCGTCGCAATGACGAGGCCGCCGCGCCATCGGGACAACGTTCGCGCATGGCTCTCCAGGGTCGTTCGCAGCATCGCCCGCAATCGGCGCCGGTCCGAGGACCGGCGCTGCCGTCACGAGGGCAGTGTCATGCGAGAGCCTGGTGTGTCAACGCCGCTCGACTCGATGGTGTGGAGCGAGGTCGTCGATCGACTGCACGGCGCTTTGGAGCAACTGAGCGAGGAGCAGCGGGAGGTCCTCCTCCTCCGCTTTTGTGACGGCCGGCCCGTGGCCGACATCGCGCACCGAATCGGGGTCCCCGTCGAAACGGTGCGCTCCCGTCTGCGCCGGGGTATGGGCAAACTCCGCTCACACTGCAAGCGGAAGGGGGAGGACGAACGATCCTGGAGACAGACGCTCGGCGTGTTGCTCGCGCGGCTGCCGTCCACGGAACGCCGCGCACATCGTGGCTCGCTCGCCGCCGCGCGCGTGCTGCTCGTCGGCGGAGTCGGCTTGGTCTTGCTCTCCGTCGGCACCGCCTGGCGCAGCGCGTTCGAGGGCCCGCCCGCGGTCGTGCCGAGCTCGGTCGCCGTCGCCAGTGCGTCACCGAGATTGGTCGCCGTGGCGGCTCCGGACGCCGGCGAGCCGAGACCGCTTGGCACCGACATCGCCGACCCGCCTCCGGCCACCGGAATGGGAACGATCCGGGCGCGCTGGTCCAGCACCGGCCTGCCAGCGAACGACGTCGGCTTGATCGTGCGCCGATTGGACGACCTCGGTGGGTTGGAGCGGAACGGGACCTACGTCACGGACGCCGGGGGGGCGGTCGAGCTTGCGCAGCTGGACCCCGGCAGATACCGCGTCGAGATCGACCGCGGCGGGAGCGCTGAATGGGAGGTGCTCCCGGGAGCAGCGCGCACGGTGGAGCTCGAACTCACGGACGGCATCGACTTGGCGGGCGTGGTCCTCGACGCGAGCGGTCTCCCCATCGCCGATGCCGCGCTCTGGCTCAGCTGGCCCGGGCGTCCCCTACGGGGCTGGAACGCGACGCGAACCGACGCCAACGGGGCGTTCACGCTGCGGGGCCTGCGCGCAACGAACTGGATCGGTGCGCGCGCAGGTGGGCGGCCCGACTCCGCCCTGCGCCTCGTCGGAGAAGTCGGCGATCGCGAGGTGGTGCTTCGGGTCCGGGACGCGCACGGCGTTCTGCGCGGGACTGTGATCGGACCTCACGGCAGCGTCGTGCCAGGGGCGCGGATCACGAACGAGACCGAGGGCTTTCTCCGTCCGCACCGCGCCCTCGACGGGACGGTGCGGCTCGATCCGCCGTCGCTGCCGCAGCTCACCGGCGAGGACGGCACGTTCGAGCTCCCATGGATTGACCGAGCTTCGCTCTCTCTGCGCGTCTCGTCTCCCGGACTCGCTCCCTGGGCGAACATCATCCCGTACTCGGAGTACGAGCACGGCCACTTCGCGTTCTTCGGGTGTCCCTCGCGGGGCCACCGGCTGTGGCTCTTCCCGCCACGCGCGCCGGCCGGCGCGCCGCTGGTACCGATGGCCCGGGTCGATCCGGTGCATCCATCCTCAGGCCCGGTGTGCTTGCGAATCGGTCAAGAAGAGCTGGGCGCGATCACCGCGTCGCTCTCGACCGTGGAGGGGCTTCCGCCGAAGGACGTGGATCTCGTGCTGACCTCGCCCAACTTTCGGAGTGATGTGAGGTGCCGAGTCGATCCGGCGACCGGCTCGGTGCGCGTCAGCGGACTCTTGTCGGGGCGCTACCTGGTCAGCCTCGCAGAACAGAAATCGCAAGTCCGGCACGTGGCCGACGTCAGCCTCGAACCAGGAGAGACGCTGCGTCTCGGCCCGTTGGTCTTGGAACCTCCGGGTTCGCTCGTTCTCGAGCTCCGGGATCCCGGCGGCGCACCGGCCGAGCAGTTCTCCGTTCGGGTGCAAGGCACCGGTGGAGTGCTCGTCTTTGCCAAGGCGGGTGAGGAGCGCGAGGGGTTCTCCTTCCCGGCGACCGGAGTCGCGCACCTCGAGGGCTTGCTGCCGGGATCCTACCAGGTCACGGCGACGCAGCCCGGCCGACCGCAGATCCTGCGGCAAGTGCACGTGCGCAGCGAGGGGATCACCGAGGCCGACCTGCAGTTCACACACGGCTGGCCGCGACGCTTTGAGGTTGCGTTGCCGAGAGGCCTCCGGCAAGGCTCTGTGCTCCACGCCAGCACCTGCGACGAGCGCGGGATCGAGACCGCCCGATGGTCGTTCGTGCTCCATGGCGGGGACAACGACACGCTTACGTGGGAAGCACACCTGACGGAGCGAGATCACGTCCTCGACGCTTCGATCCTGGGGCACGATCGGGAGACGCACCGGGGCTCGGCATCGCTGTCGGTGACGCCTCGGCCAGATCCGCGGCCCATCACGGTCGACGTGCATCGGCGCGAGCCGTGAGCGGACGTTGCGCGTGGGATCCAGAGAGTCGGCCGAGCTGACTTGCCCGCAACGACGCGGTTTCCGCGAGCCGAGCGGTTGTCCGAGCTTCAGTCAGTAAGAGAAGGCAAGCCCTGGGTTCGTCTCTCTCACCTTCGCCACGTCCTGGGACATGGAGCCCGCCCCGCACGGCGAGTTCCTGATCATGGTCGATCACGAGAACGACGGGCAGGTCGATCAGATCCTGAACAAGAACATCGCTGGCGCGGCCCAATTCATGGTGAATGGGAAGTACCTCTGGGATCTTCGGTAGCATCCGACGAACCCGGACCAATCGGATCGCAGGCTGGCGTCAGGCAAACAAGTCGTCGTCGTCCGATACCACGTAGTTCCCGTCGATGTAGCAGTCACGGAAGACGACGTGCGCGTTGAACACCCGCACGCGACGGCGGATGTAGTAGCCCTCGAGGATGTAGGGGTCTCCAGCGTTTCCGCTGCCCGGCACAGGCAAGGTTCCGGGCTCTCCCGCCCGTTTAGTGGGTGATCTGAGGACAGGCATGAGCTGGACCGACGCTGACGCCACCGCAGCATAGGAAGAGCATCGCGATGAGGGCGGAAGCCGAATGGAAGCCGTAGGAGCGACGAGTGATCGTGCGCGCCTTGCCGTTCAGTCCCTCGACGCGGCCATTGTTGGCGCACAACATGCCCCTTCCGGTCTACTTCGGCTCGCGACCTATGAGGTCGATGTCGAGTTCCCGCGCCTGCTCGAGCACGTCGTCGCAGCAGTCGGGGGACTCCTGTTCGCTCGCTGTCCCTTCGGTCGGGACCAGTGGGCCGCCGCGCAGGATCGTCAGCGCGCCGAAGACGACCAGCGCGCAGCCCGTCAGGCGCACCGCCAACGTGCGCCAGCGGAGCTGCAGGGAGGCCCACCCCAGGCCGAGCAGCACAGGTGCTGCACCTGTTCCCAGGCCGAAGAGGAGCAGTCCCGCCGCCGCAGTCGGACGGCTGACCTGGGTCGCGAAGGCGAAGGCAGCCCACGACAGACCGCACGGCAGGAGTCCCGTCAGAACGCCGGTCCCGAAGGCACCGGCCGATCCCCCCAGGGCGCGTACCGAGGTGCCCAGCGTGACGAAGGCACGCGCGACGACCCCGGGCTGGCCGGTGCGCCGTGAGATCGGCGCCAAGAACCCCAGGCTCCACAGGCCGGTCAGGATCATCACACCGCCGGCGCACCAGGCCAGCAGCGACCGCACCAGCGCGAAGCCGCTCCCCTCCGACTCCTGGCTCGCCGCTCCGCCGTCGGTCACCCAGTGCACGGCATTGGCTACTGCCAGGCCGAGAATCGAATAGGTCAACGCCTTGCCGAGGACGTACAGCAGCACCCTCCAGAGCGCTCTCTTACGGCTCCCGCCCGCGGAGGCGACGACGGAGAGCGTGAAGCCACCGCACATCCCCACGCAGTGCAGTGAGCCGATCAGGCCCAGCAGGAGGAATGCTGTCAGTTCCCCGGAGGCTTCCATCAGGTCGCGCTGGTCCTTTCCTCGCCGGGCTCCGACTGCGCGTCACCGTGCGCCTCCTTCGACAGGAAGCCCATCGTCAGGGGCGTCGGTCCCTCCTGCTTCTCGGTCACGGCATCGCAGACTTTGACGCAGTCGCCACAGCGGATGCACAGCGAGTAGTTCGACAGCGCGGCGGGGTAGAAGCCGGCCGCACCGCGGGGCACGTCGCTGCCGAGGTTGCGCGGCGTCAGGTCCATCGGGCAGACGCGGTCGCAGACCTTGCAGTCGATGCACGTCTCGGGTGTGGAGAGTTCGATCGCGTTGTAGGTCTCGGGTCCCAGCAGGGCGAAGTAGACTCCCGAAGGGCACCACTCGCGGCAGAAGCGCAGGCCGGCCCAGTAGGCCCCGACGAACAGCACGCCCACCAGTCCGAGCAGGAAGCCCCCGGCAATGAGCTGTGCCTCGGTCGATCCGTGAACGAACACACGCCAGTCCACCCAGAAGCCGAAAGTGATCACCGCCAGGATCAGGGAGGCACCGAGCACGCCGAGCAGGCGCATCAAAACGTGCTTGCGTGAGTTCACCTGCCACCGCGACCAGTCGCCGAGCCGGGACAGGGCACCCACCGGGCAACCGAAGCCACACAGGTAGCGGCCGACGGAGCGCGAGGCGACTGCGATCAGGATGTTGATCGCCAGGAACGGGAAGGCGAAGGCCTTGGTGACCTCGACCAGGCTCATCTCCTGGCCGAGGTAGTAGTGCTTCCCTCCCCAGAAGTCGAAGCGCAGCGTGTTCGTCAGAGAGAGCAGCGACACTCCGCCGGTTCCGACCAGCGCGACGATCCAGCGCCACGAGGTGTAGCGGTGCGTGCTCTTTCCCCGAGCCAGCTTGTTCAGGATCTTCTCGCGGGCTTTTCCGAGGGGCATCAGACAGGGACCGATCGCTTCCGAGCGAGCCTCCCCGAGAGCAGCACGACGACGACGCTCGACGCGACCATGGCGGTCGCCGAGAAGATCGGACTGAGGCGCCCCGAGGCCGCAAGGAACAGGCCGATGGCATTGTAACCGAAGGCCCAAGCAAGGTTCGCTCGGGCGGTGTACAGGGCTTGTCGAGCGAGGACGATGAGCTCCGGAACGAGGCCGAGGCCTGGGCGCAGGAGGTTGATCGTGGCGGTCTCGAGGCTGCGCCCCACGCCTCCGGACACGGTGATGCCGACCGGCGCGGCTGCCAGTGCCGCGCTGTCGTTCAAGCCGTCTCCAATGAAGACCGTGCCCGGGCCGCCGGCGCTCGTCCGCTCGAGCTTGTCGGCGGGGCTCAACGAGTGCTCGACCGGGACGTCGAGCGCGCGGGACAGGGCCTGCGCCGGCCCGGAGCCATCACCCGTCAGGACGGTCTGCTCGAGACCGAGCTCGGCTAGCCTGCGCGTGACCTCCGCTGCCTCGGCGCGAATCGTGCCCGCGAGCACGAACTCGGCCAGCGGACCCACGTTGTCGCTGAGCACCACGCGGGTCTGTCCGCCTTCTCTCGACCGCTCGGAACGCGCCAGGCGCAGCTGACGACCGCGGACACTGCCCTCCACACCGGTTCCGGCCACGGCCCGGAAGCTCTCGACTTTTTCCGGGGGCTCGCCGGACCGTCGCTGCCAGGCAGCAACGATGGCGCGGCCGATCGGGTGCTCGCTGCCTTGCTCGAGCGCCGCGGCGAGCCCCAAGGCCTCGGCCTCGCCGATGCGCTCACCATCGGGGAGCTCGATGCCCTCGAGCTCGAACTCCCCCGTCGTCAGCGTGCCCGTCTTGTCGAAGAAGACGCGCTGTGCACGGGCGAGCTCCTCCAGCACTTCCGCCCCGCGCACCAGGGCTCCCCGCTTCCAGGCCTCGCCGAGCGCGACCCAGAAGGCCAGCGGCGTCGCGATCCCGAGCGCACAAGGGCACGAGATCAAGACCACGCTGAGGGCGTTCAGCAGCGCACCCTCGGGGCCGTCGAGGCTCCACCGGGCGATTGCTGTGCCGAGCGCCAGCAGCAGCACGAATGGGAGCAACCAGGCGGCGGCGCGGTCGGCGACACGCGCGATCGGGGCCTTGGCGTGCAACGCCTCGCTGAGCATCCGCTCCACCCGCTCCTGCACGCGATCGGCACCGACCGCTCTGACCTCGATCACGAGTGCTCCGTCTTGCGACACCGTGCCCGCCAGGACGCGGTCACCCGGTTCGACAGCGCTCGGCTGTTCCTCGCCCGTCAACGAGGACGTGTCGAGGAAGGCACGCCCCTCCACGACCACGCCGTCGACCGGCACCAGGTCCCCAGGGCGCACCCGCACGCGGTCGCCGACACCGAGCGCGCCCGGGTCCACCTCGGCCACGCCGCCGGTCACGTCGAGCAGGAGCGCCGGCTCGACGCGCTGCGGCAGGATGAGGCGCAGGCGCTCACTCGCGGTCCTCTTCGCCTTCGACTCCAGCCAGCGCCCGAGACTGACCAGCACGAGCACGATTGCGGTCGTCTCGAAGTAGACCTCTCCGCCGCCGAAGAAGGTGTTCCAGCACGACACGAAGAAGGCCGCGGCGACCCCGAGCACGATCAGGGTCTCGGCCGAGAGCCAGCGCCGGGCGAGCACAACTGCTTCCGCAAGGGGGACGCCTACCAACCCGACAACGGGGACCGTGAGGGCCAGCGCGGCGAGACGCACGATGCCGCGCATCGCGATCGCTCCCTCTCCGCTGTAGTCGGCACCCGCGGCGCGCCCAAGCGTCTCGCCGTAGAGCGAAAGCGAGAACACCATCACGCCCATGGCGAGGAAGGCCGACAGCACCAGGCGTGCGAGCAGGCGGTCGGCCTGCCCTTCCTCGCCGCCGCCTCCGAGCTGCCAGGCAAAGCTGCAACCTGTGCAGCAGAACAGGTCCCTCGCCGCCAGAGCGTCCGTCTCACCCGTCCGCGTACGGCCGGCCCCCGGGAGGGGGAGCCCACAGTGCTTGCAGACCGGGTCGGTGCCCGGCGGAAGACCAGGGTCCAGGCCCGCGCCTACTCGTTCGCTTCCGTTGACTGTCCCGGCCCCTCCTCGAGGAAGCTCGGCAGCTGGTTTTCCAGTACGTACCACGTGAAGAGGCTCAGGAAGGCGAGGTAGAGGACGAGTAGGAACCACGGGATGCCCCCGGAGTCGAATCCGGGAACGAAGCGTTTCTGGTCCGTAGCCTCCAGCTCGGGTCCCACGCTGGGTGTCTGGTCGGTCATCAGTTGTGCTCCTCGAGGATCCGCACGTCCTCCTTCTCTTGTTTCGCCCAGCGTTCGAGCATCTCGTACTTGGGCTGCTCCACGTTTCGGAACTGGCCGCTCAGGTAGGCCCAACCCAACAGGCAGAGGAAACCCAAGGCGACGCAGCCGTAGATCACGATCGGATCGAAGGCGAAGCCCGCCATCTCGTCGTTCTTGATCGTGGAGAGGAACGTGTAGAGCTTGTAGAAGAACAGCGTCCCCGCCGAGAAGACGATCACGAAGAAGAACCAGTGAACCCAGGTGAGGGCCTTTTGCTCTTTTGCCGGGCTCATTGCTCGTTCTCCTGCTTCACGCTCTCCGGAAGGTCCTCGTAGGCGGTTCCCAGCCACTGGATGTAGGCGACCAGGGAGAAGCCGTTCTTCCTCGGGGTCCCGTCCTCCTCGAAGTAGTACTTGTAGCTCGGCATCACGGAGCTCGGCACGATGTTCTTCGGGTTCATGAAGTGGGCGATGTGCCAGTCGTTCGTGTGCTTGCCGTGCGTCCGGATCAGGTCCGGGCCGACCCGGCGCGTGCCCCAGATGTGCGGCAGGTTGAGGGCGTTGTTGTACTCCTGGGCGACCGAGACAGGGCCGAAGCGCTGGGCCTCGTTCGAGGTGGGGCGCACGAACTGGCTGTGGCAGTGCCAGCAGCCCTGACCGACGTAGATGTCCCGTCCGAGCTGGAGCGCCTCGGCGTAAGCGGCGGGCGTGGCCGTGCGGGTCCCGAAGGCGGACTCAAAGGCCTCGGGATAGCGTGCCGCGAGTTCGACGAACTCCGCCTTGGGGACGGCGGCGAGATCCTCCAGGTCCCGGAACTCCATCGCTTCGTACTTGCCGAGGGAGATCACCGGGAAGACCAGGCTCAGAACGAAGGCCAGGGCGAAGCAGCCGAGGCCGGCGGCGAAGATGAAAGTGTAGAAGCGTTCCATGTCGGGTCCTCCTTACTCAGCCGTGGCGGGGACGAGGTGTTCTTCCTCGACGTAGAGCTCGTTGGATCTTGCCGTCATCACGAGGTTGTAGAGGAAGCACAAGAGTCCCGTGACGAACATTGCTCCCGAGAAGCTGCGGATCCACCAGAACGGAACCGACATATCGAGGATGTCGTTCCACGGGTTCAGCCCCTTCTGCATGAAGCCATGGATCAGCCCCGCGATCATCAGGTCGGTGAACATGATCACGATGCCGATGGTCGACAGCCAGAAATGCCAGGCGCGTAGCTTCTCGGAGTGCCACTTCCGGCGTGTTATTCGCGGCCAGAGCCAGTCGATGGTGCCGAACAGCCAGAAGGTGAAGACACCGAACATGATCATGTGTGCGTGTCCGACCACCCAGTCGGTGAAGTGAATGATCTTCTGGAACATCCACGTCACCTGGAAGGCGCACTGCAGGCACGTGATGAAGTACATGATCGCGCCGGCGTAGTACCAGCGGATGGCCCAGTTCGTGCGCAACGCACTCCACTTGCCGCGCAGGGTGGCGAAGAAGTTGACCACCACGGTCGTGACGACGACCTCGATGGCGATCGTCGTGATGATGGCGCCGTACTCGACGTAGTCCGGAATCGGACTGATCAGGAAGTGGTGCACGCCGTTGAGCGGGTAGAAGAAGGCCAGTGCCCAGAAGCCGATCACCGAGAGCGAGTGGCTCCAGATCGGCTTCTGCAGGATGAGGGGTACGAAGAAGTACATCAGGCCCCAACCCATGGGCGTCACGAACAGGCCCACCAGATCGTGGATGAACATCCCCGTCGTGGCGGCCCCGGCAGCTCCCGGCAGGATCCACTCGGGGATGATGTTGCCCATCAGGTACGTGAGGGCGAGCCAGACCAGACCGGCGGTGAAGTACCACAGTGTGACGTAGTACTTCTGGCCCCGCGCCTTGTAGAGCGGCGTGAAGAACTGGACCACCAGGAGGACGGCTCCGACCACGACCAGGAGGTCGACGGGGATCCAGTTCGGTTCGAACGTTCCCGGGCGGAACCCGGTCGGCGTCTCACCCCACTCGATCGCCTGGGCGCAGTTCATGAAGAATCCGCCGAGGGCCGCGACCACGATGAGCTGCCAGACCCAGAAGATCAGCTTTCCGAGGCCCTCGCCACAGACCCGGAATCCGGTCAGCCGGGGGACGACGTAGTACATCATCGCCACGAATCCGTTCACCAGCCATCCGTAGGCCGTCATGTTCGTATGGATGAAACGGATATGGCCGGCGGACAGCACCTCGCTGTCTCCGAAGGGGTAATAGCCCAGGAACTGCAGCGAGTAGAGGAAGCCGGCGGTCATGCTCAGGAGCAGGAACAGCGCGGCAGCGACGATGTGGGCCTTGATCAGCCAGTAGGAGACGAGCGGCTTACCGTCGCGCTCGGCGTCGGTGGGCATCAGTGTGGGCATCAGTGTGGGCGTCAGGGCGGGGGTCAGGGCGGTCATCTACTTGGCCTCCACGGTGAGTGACTGGACGAAGTGGACGAGGTCCCAGATCTGGTCGGACCCGATACTCCCGCTGAACTGCCCCATGGGAGTCCCGTTGATCCCCGTCGCGATGCTGCGCCACAGATCCTCTGCCGATTCTCCGGCCCGGAAGACGCCTCCTGTGAAGTCCCTGGGCACGATGTCGTAGCCCCAGTCGTCTTCGAACCCGGTCGCACTCGGCCCATCGCCCTTGCCGGTCGCGCCGTGGCATTTCGCACAGCTCGTCAGAGCGTCTTCGAGGAAGAGCTCGCGTCCGCGCGCGACCGATGCGTCGTCATCGGGGGTCTCGGGCGTCGTCGGGAGGAGTGCGCGCAATTCTGAGGGTAGCCAGCGCTCGCGGACGATCTCAGCCATCTCGGTCGCGTCCGCGAACTCCTCCTCGTCGTACGTCACGTCGAGCATGAGGGTCTCGAACTCCCCGCGCATCGACATGTAGCGCACGTACTCGACCAGGTCGAGGCGGTGCTCCTCGGGGATCAGGAAGAAGGACGGCATGGCGGAACCGGCCAGCCCCGTCGTGATCACGCGCAGCAGGTCGCTGCGCAGCGGCTTCTCGAAGGTCGCGGTGCTCGTGAACTTGAAGACCCCCTTGCGGAAGTTCCTGGGCCGCGGACTGAGGAAGCGGGCTGCAGCCCCGCCACCGTCTCCGTCGGCCCCGTGGCAGCCTTGGCAGTTGGCCTCGTACAGCCGGCGCCCGGAGGCAATGCGCGCGTGGTCGACCAGCCCGCTCTGGCGGAACTCGCTGGAGTCGAGGCCGAACCAGTGCTCGGAGGCCTCCGCCAGTGGCTCCGCGAACTCCAGTCCCAGCTCCTCTTCGACCAGGGCCACGTCCTCGGCGAAGGGGATGTCGGTCTCGGCTCGGGTTCCGTCCTGACCGAAGAGCACTTCGGTGTCGGGATCCCGGAAGAACGGGACCACCATCACGAAGATCCCGATGAGCCAGAAGAGCAGGGCGTGAGCGGCGGAACCAGCGCGTCTTGACGCTCTGGCGGCGACCGGTGTCGTAGGGCGCTTCATTGTGGGCACGCGTGCGAGGGGGGCGACGAGGACCGGCATCGGGTCCAGAGGGGTCCGGTGAGCCCTGGGGGGCCTAGCGGTGGTTACATAGGAGTCAACAAAAGTGCTCGAATGTCAATAGACGGGTGCTGCGGGCGTTGGGGAGGGGGGCGCCAGGAGACATAGGGGAAGGTCGATACCCCGAGCTCGAGCGGTGCCCTCGCACACGTCGAGCAGGGTGCTCATGAGGATCTGACGGTATCCCCCTTGCCGGGGCACCAGAAGTCAGGAACACCAAGGCTCAGCAGCGGTGCGACGCCCATCTCCGTTGGCTCGAATACTGGGGTCATGGACACGACCGGTGTGGCTCGCCGCGACGTCCTTGCAGTGCCGCTTCCACCACTTGCAGACGCTGCAACTTCGGGCACGGTCCATGGGCCGGGTCCCTCACTCGTGCTCACCGACGGGCGCACTGATTGCCGCAGACGGCTCCGTCAGTGGGACTGCCAATGATCTGTGGCTCGTCGCTCGTTTCACCAGGAACCGGCCAACCCTGCACCTTCTCCAGCGGGCGGGATCAGATTGGCGCGATGGTCGGCAACGCCCACTCGCCTTCGCCGACGATCGAGAGTCCCGGTAGGGTCGAGGACTGGCGCGGTGGCTCGCAGGATCATCCTTGTCTGTGTCCGCGGTTTCCCGCTTCGTGCCCGCCTAGGATGATCCGTAGCTCCGTTTCCAGTCCCCTCCACTTCGCACGCAGCGTGCGGATTTCCCGCACTACGCGCTCCTGCACACTTCTCGCCAAGGGTTATGGGACCAATCAAACTAGACGTGCTTTCGTCGAGCGGAGGTATCTGATCCGGTAGTCACTGAAGAGACCGAGATCCTCGTACATCCATCGCCTACTCCACCGTTTCCAGCCAAAGCCCTGGCGCTGACGGGCGTGGCCCAGGTGGCGTCTGATCTTCTTCTCTACCCAGGCTTGGATGCCCGAGAAGCATTGACTCGAGTTGCCGCAGGCGAAGTAGTTGACCCAGCCCCTGAGGATCGGATTGATCTTCGTGATCACCTCTCCTACGGGCCTAGATCGAGAGTGTCGGAAGATGTCCTTCAGCTTGCGTTGTAGCTGTGTCCGCTTCTTGCGTTGCGGCAACTTTAGCGGCATCCACCGACCCGCACGACTGCGGACCCGATGGAACTCGAAGCCAAGGAACCCGAAACTCTCACCCTTCGATAGCTCAACGGTGTGAGTCTTCTCCTCGTTCACCTCCACCTGTAGTTTGACAAATTCCTCGCGGAGTCGTCGCGCAAGTGCCCGACGGAGCCATTCATGACGTGGGTGGGCACTCACCAAGACCACCAGGTCATCAGCAAAACGTGCGTACTCAACGTGCGCCCATTTGCCTTCTTGCGTGACCGCCTTTGCCCGCTCAAGCATGCGATCCACCTCGTTGAGGTAGACATTGCTGAGCAGCGGGGAGATCACACCACCCTGGGGTACACCCAGCTTCCCGGAGGCTTTCAATATCAGCTTGAGCAAGTGCATCACGTCGGTATCGTTGACCCGCTTCGCGACCTTATCGAGCACGATTTGGTGTCGCACCGTGTCGAAGTAGGCACGCAAGTCCAAGTCAATGACGTGAGTCTTGTCTCTGGCAATGGCCTCCGAGACGCGTAGCACCGCGTCATGCGCTGACTTCTTCGGTCGGTAGCCGAAAGACCCCGGCTGGAAGTCTGCCTCGAAGATCGGTTCCAGGATGAGCTTGAGCGCACCCTGCACCACCCGGTCCCGGATCGTGGGGATCGAAAGTAGACGAGTCTTCCCGCCATCCTTCGGAATCTCCACTTTCCGTGCCCGCTGAGGACGATACGTGCGTTCGGTGAGTTCCTTGCGGAGTTCCCCGAGGAAAAAGTGCACGCCACCGGCTTCCACGGCCTCGAAGGTGACGCCGTCGATACCCGAGGCGCCTTTGTTCTTCTTGGCCATTTGGTATGCGGCATGAAGTACTTCCTCCTTGCAGACGTGCACGTACAGTCCCCAAAAGCGCCAAGACGGTTCAGACTTCGCCTTGACGTATATTCGTCGCCTCAGTTCTTGCAGCTGAATGGGTGCCTTTATCATCTCACCCCTGCCTCTCATGTTGGCGACGAAGTTGTGTGCAGCAGGGTCCCTTCGCTCCACGGGAGTTACTCCGCTTCATCGCCACTACGGACCCAGCCGCCACCGTCTCGTCTTCGACTGATTTCCCGGGTTCTCCGGTTATACGGTCTACCTTGCTCCGCCGGTTTCGCGGCGGGACGAGGACGACTTCTCCAGTTGCTTAGGGCCCGTCCGAGAATAAGTGTCAGGTTTCGGCGAGCCATCGTCGTTCCTGGCAAGGCGCGCCGCCGACGCGTATTCGCTGGATACTCGGAGAAGGCGCAACGTAGCCAGGGGCGGCGAGGGCCGGCGAAACGTGA
>JAAELL010000228.1 GCA_024226735.1 bacterium
GGTCCCTTCGGTCACCCCGTCTACCGTTGCACGCCGGCGTCCACGACGCGACCGCCTCGGGCGTGAGCCAGACCGTCACGTTGCCGCGATGGATGAGTCCCCGCTCGTACTCGGGCCAGTTCGCGACGCGGTACTTCGTCTAGTAGGTCGGGTGGACTCTCGAGTTCATGCGACCATCCTGACGGCGCCGACGGAGATGCCGCGCAGATCGGCTCCGAAAGGCCCCCAGAGGTGGTCGAGCCCTGGGATTTGTGCACCAACGCCGTGTCTTGGGGCAGAGAACAGCGACTCGCTACGAGCCTGTGCGCAGAGGCTCGTCCTACATTCGAACCGATGTGATCCAGGTTCGAGCCCGCAGGTAGACTCTACGCGCCCACGCTCCAGCCAGCCCGGAGACTGCATGAACATCGTCCGTTGCGCGCTCACAGTTCTGACGCTCTGCCTCCTCGCCCCCCTGCTCACCGCCCAGGGCGACGATGCGCTGCACGTCTTCATCCGGGCCGGAGTGAAGACCCACGGCCCGGGCGAGCACGACCATCCGCGCTTCCTCGCTGAGTGGACCGAGGAGCTCCGCGCGCGCGGCGCAAGGGTCGAGGGCGCGCAGCGCTTCCCCTCCGACGCGGAGCTCGCGCGGGCGGACGTGCTCGTGATGTACGCCGCCAACGCAGGCTCGATCCACGGCGCCGAGCGCGCGCTGCTCGAGCGCTTCCTCGGCCGCGGCGGTGGAATCGTCGTCATCCACGACGCGGTCTGCGGCGACGCGCCGCACTGGTTCAAGACAGTCGTGGGCGGCGCGTGGGAGCACGGTCACGCGAAGTGGAAGATCGGGGAGATGGGCCTGTACTTCCCCGATCGCGAACACCCGATCACGCGCGGGGTGAGCAACTTCGACCTGGTCGACGAGATCTACCACGACCTGCACGTCGAGCCCGAGGCGCACGTACTGGCCAGCTCCTTCCGTACGACGCACGACATCGAGCCGCAGATGTGGACGTACGAGAAGGACGACTACCGCGCCTTCGTCAGCATCCCCGGGCACTACCACGACACCTTCGCGCTGCAGCCGTTCCGCACGATTCTCCTGCGCGGTATCGCCTGGGCCGGCAAGCGCGATGCGAACCTGCTCGTCAGCGCCGAAGAGGTCGCGGGGCTGCGCTACCCCGACGGCGGGCCGCTGCATCCGGGCGACGCCGCCGGCCCGCTCATCACGCACGACGACTTCGAGCTCGACCTCGTCGCGGCCGAGCCGCTGATCGTCAATCCGATCTCGCTCGACTGGGACGAACGCGGACGCATGTGGGTCGCGCTGACGCCGGGCTATCCCTACAAGGAGAAGTTCTCCGGCGTCGCCGCCCACGACAGCGTAGTGATCCTCGAGGACACCGACCGCGACGGTGCGCTGGACGCGCGCAAGGTGTTCCACGACGGGCTCGATCTGGTGACGAGCGTCCTGATGCACCGCGATGGAGTGCTCGTCACGGCCGCGCCCGATATCCTGTGGCTGCGCGACACCGACGGCGACGACGTGTGCGACGAGCGAGAGGTGCTGTACAGCGGCTTCGGCTTCGGCGACACGCACGCGGTGATCAGCAACATGCGCTGGGGACTCGACGGCTGGGTCTACGCGACACAGGGCTACAGCGGCAACGCCTCGCAACACATCGTGGGTGCGGACGGAGTCGACCACGGCAAGATCGGCAACGGCCTGCTGCGCTTTCGACCCGACGGCAGCGCGATCGAGATGGTCACGTCCTACGGCTCGAACACGTGGGGCCTCGACTTCGGCTGGGACGGCGAGCTCTTCTTCACGATGGCCAACGGTTCGCACCTACGGCACGTGGTCCTCCCCGACCCGGCACTCGCGCGCGGCCGCGTCGGCAACGCGCCGAGCTGGGTCGACGTCACCGACCACAAGAAGGCCTTCCCGGCGACCAAGCACGAGCGCCACCCCTACCTGCAGATCGACTACGTTGGCGGCTTCACCGGTGCCGCGGGCTGTCTGATCTACGAGGGCGGAGCGTGGCCGAGCGCGTACCAGGGCGACCACTTCGTCACCGAGCCGACGATCAACCTCGTGCACCGCGACGTGCTCACACCGAGCGGCGCGACGTTCCGGGCCTCGAAGCCGCGCGAGGCCGAGTTCCTCGCAGCGCGCGACCTGTGGTTCCGGCCGGTGCACCTGCGCGTAGGGCCGGACGGCGCGCTGTACGTGCTCGACTTCTACAACCAGGCCGCCGTGCACAACGACACGCGCGGGCCGCGGCACGGTCCGACCAATGCAGCCGTGCGGCCTGACCGCGACAGGCTCCACGGACGCATCTGGCGTGTGCAGCATGAGCGCGCGCGCGTGCTCGACCGCACGAGCCTGCGCGGCGCGGACGAGCCGCGGCTCGTCGCCGCGCTGCGGCACCCCAACCGCGAGTGGCGCACGATCGCGCAGCGCCTCCTGTGCGAGCGCGAGTCGCTCTCCGCCGCGACCCACGCAGCTCTGTTTCCGCGCGACCAGCCGCCGCACGCCAGGCTCCACGCGCTGTGGATCGAGCACCAGCAAGGCGCGCTCGGCGAGCCGCACTTGCTCGCCGCGTTGCGGGACGATGACGCCGGCGTGCGCAAGAACGCGGCGCGAGTCGCTGGGCTGCAAGCGTCGGCGCGGCGCGCAGGCGACGATGGCGAGTCGGAGGAAGTGGCCGCGGAGCTGCGGTCGTTGCTGGCGGACGCCGACGCGCGTGTGCGCATCGAGGCCGCGGTCGCGCTCGAGGCGCTCCCGCTCTCGCGCGACACCTGCAACGCGCTGATGCGCGCGTACGCGCGTGCGACGGACGACTGGATGCGCTCGGCCATCGTCGGCACAGCGGCCTCCGAACCGCTGCCGGTGATCGTCGCGGCCCTGAGCTCGGACGACCCCGCCGGCGCCGCTGCGCTGATCGGCGAGCTGGCCTACCGCCTCGGCCGCACGCGCGATGCCGCTGGAATGGCCGGGCTCGTGTCGTTGCTCGCCACGCGCGTCGACGATCAGCCGGGGCTCGTCGAGACGGCGCTGCGCCGGCTCGCGGACGGCGCGCCGCAGGACGTGCGCCCGGCGCCCGATGTCGAGCTCGACCGGGCGCTCGGGCGGCTGCTCGGTGCCGAGCGCGTCGAGCTGGCGATCGCCGCGCTGCCGTTCGCGGCGCGCTGGGGCAGCGGCGGTGAGCTGCACGCCCCGGTCGATGCCCTCGCGGATCGACTCGCGGCGACACTGGCCGATTCCGACAACGCCGACCTGTTGCGGCTGAGCTGCCTCGAGACGCTGCTCGCCATTCCGGAGCGCCGCGAAGCGGCGGCCACCGCGGCCGCACGGCTGCTCGAGCCCTTCATCTCGGCCGACATCCAGGTGCGCGTGATCGAGCGGCTCGGCTCGAACGCGGAGACCTCCGGCGCGGACGTGCTGCTCGCCTGCTTCCCGCGCTTCTCCGCCAAGCTGCGCGAGGCGGCCTTCGACCAGCTGGTCAAGCGCCCGACCTGGGTCGGGCGCCTGCTCGACCGGATCGAGGCTGGGGAGCTCGGCCCGCGCGATCTCGGCCCGCACCGCGCATTCCGGCTGCGCAATCACCCGCACGCCGCCGCCGCCGAGCGCGCGGCCCGGCTCTTCGACGCGTTGCAGCCCGACCCCGGACCGGTCGAGGACGTGATCGCCGCCGTGCTGCCCATCGTGCGTCAGACGCCGGACCTGAAGAACGGCGAGCTGATGTTCAACGAGCACTGCGGGACGTGCCACACCTTCCGCAGCGCGCAGGGCAACGTCGGGCCAGAGCTGACCGGCATGGGCGTGCACGGACCCGAGGAGCTCCTGCCGTTCATTCTCGATCCGAACCGCACGGTCGAGGACAGCTACGTCGAGTACACCGTGCGCACCTGGGACGAGGTGATCTACGGCGGCGTGCTCGTGCGCGAGGACGCGAGCAGCGTCGTACTGCGCAACGCCTCCGGCGACGTGACGGTCCCGCGCGAGGACATCGAGACGTTCACCTCGACCGGGCGCTCGCCAATGCCCAGCGGCCTCGAGTCGATCGGTGCCGCTGGGCTGCGCGACATTCTCGGCTGGCTGGCGGCGGAGTACGAGGGCTACCGCGTCGTGCCGATCGAGGCCTGCGCATCGGCGAGCACGGCGCGCGGCATCTACGACGAGCGCGCCGAGCCGCGGACCTACGAGTTCACGCGCTTCGGCGTGCACGCGGTCGCCGGCGTGCCGTTCGAGATCCTCGATCCGGCCGAGCTCGAGAGCGGCAACAACGTGATCGTGCTCAAGGGCGGGATGCAGGCAAACTGGGACAGCAAGCGCAACCGGCCGATCGCGGTCGAGCTGGTCGTGGGCTACCGCGTGCGCAGGCTGCACGTCCTGGGCGGCGTGTCGGCCTGGGGCTACCCGTACACGCAGGACAGGCAGCCCGCGGTCAAGGTCACCTGGACCTACGCCGACGGCGGCGAGAGCGAGGAGCTCCTGCACGACGGCACCCACTTCGCAGACTGGGTGCGGCGCTCGGACGTACCCGGCTCGGAGTTCGTGCCAGGCATTCTCGCCGCCAACAGCCGCGGTCAGCTCCGGCGCTTCGCGATCGCGCCGGCGCGCGACGCGATCGTCGAGCGCATCCGGCTGGAGAGCTTCGACGGCAAGACGGCGCCGACCTTCGTCGCGCTGACCGCCGAGCTGCCGACCGGCGTCACTCCACCGGCGCCGGACGGCGGCGACATCGTGATCGTCGGCGGCGGCTCGAGCCACGACTTCGGCCGCTGGTTCGCGGGCACCGATGTCCGGACCCTGGCGGCGCTCGGCGCTCCCGTGCAGTACACCGAGGACACGGGCAAGCTCGCCGGCCTGATCGATGGCGCGCGCACGTTGTACCTCGCGAACAACCAGCCGCTACCCGGCGTGCAGCTGCGCGCGCGCATCATGCGCTTCGTCGACGAGGGCGGCGGGCTGCTGCTCGTACATCCGGCGCTCTGGTACAACTGGTCCGACTGGCCCGAGTACAACCGCCGGCTGGTCGGCGGCGGCGCGCGCGGTCACGAGCGCTACGGCAGCTTCGAGGTGCGCGTCGTCGAGCGCGATCACCCCGTGATGGCCAAGCTACCGGAGCGCTTCACGATCGAGGACGAGCTGTACCGCTTCGAGCGCGACGACGAGGGAGCCGACATCCACGTGCTGGCGATCGGGCGCTCGCTCACGAGCGGCGACGAGTTCCCGGTTGTGTGGACGGTCGCGCGGGAGCACGGGCGCACGGTGTGCATCACGCTCGGGCACGACGGCAAGGCACACGAGAGCCCCGAGTTCCAGGCCCTCCTACAGCAGGCCGGTGCCTGGGTCCAGGAGGACGGGCGGTGAGCGTCCACCTGCTCGCCACGCTCGATACGAAGGGTACCGAGGCCGCTGCGCTGCGCCACGCGCTGCGCGAGCTGGGTGTCGCGACGACGCTGATCGACACTGGCTGCATCGGCGCGCCGGAGGTCACGCCGGACATCACGCGCGAAGAGGTGTTCGTGGCCGCGGGGACGACGCTGGCGGAGATGCTGCGCCGCGGCGACCGCAGCACCGCTGTGACGCACGCGGCCGAAGGCGCGCGGCGCCTCGTCGTCGCAGCCCACGAGCGCGGCGAGCTCTCAGGCGTGCTGTCGCTCGGCGGCTCGGCCGGGACGACGATCGGCACAGCGGCGATGCGCGCGCTGCCCCTGGGCGTCCCGAAGCTGATGATCTCGACCCTGGCGTCGGGGCAGGTGCGGCAATACGTCGGGCACAAGGACGTGCTGATGCTGAACTCGGTCGTCGACATCCTCGGCGTCAACCGCATCAGCCGGCTGGTCCTGTCGCAGGCCGCGCGCGCCATGGCGGGCATGGTCACACTCGAGCTCGCGCCGAGCGGCGCATCCGACCGACCGCTGGTCGCGGCGACGATGTTCGGCGTGACCACGCGGTGCGTCGAGTACGCGCGCGAAGTGCTCGAGCAGGCCGGGTACGAGGTGCTCGTGTTCCACGCCACCGGCACGGGTGGACAGGCGATGGAGTCGCTCGTGCGCGACGGGGCCCTCGCCGGAGTGCTCGACATAACGACCACCGAGCTGGCGGACGAGCTGGTCGGCGGGATGCTCTCGGCCGGCCCCGAACGACTCACCGCCGCCGGCGAGCAGGCGCTGCCACAGGTCGTGTCGGTCGGTGCCACCGACATGGTCAACTTCCTCGCGCGCGACACGGTGCCGCCGGAGTTCGACCAGCGCGTACTCTACCAGCACAACGACACCGTCACACTCATGCGCACGACGCCGGAAGAGAACCAGCGCCTCGGCACGCACATCGGTCGCAAGCTCGCGGCCGCGCGCGGCCCCACCGTGCTGATGCTGCCGCTCGCGGGCGTCTCGGCCATCGACTGCGCGGGCCAGCCCTTCGACGACCCCGAAGCGCGAGCGGCGCTGTTCGACGCGCTGCGCAAGAGCGCACCGAACGTCGAGCGCCTCGAGCTGGAGCAACACATCAACGACCCCGAGTTCGCCGCGGCGGCGGCCCACAAGCTGATCGAGCTCATGCACGGAGATTCCCAGTGATCGCGACCCAGAACGACAACTCCCGCGCGGGCATCCTCGCGCGTTTCCGGAAACAGATCGAGCGTGGCGAGCCGATCATCGGCGGCGGCGCAGGGACCGGCATCTCGGCCAAGAGCGAGGAAGCCGGCGGCATCGACCTGATCATCATCTACAACTCCGGACGCTACCGCATGGCCGGGCGCGGCTCGACCGCCGGGCTGATGCCCTACGGCAACGCCAACGAGATCGTGAAGGAGATGGCCTACGAGGTCATCCCGGTAGTGAAGCACACCCCCGTGCTAGCTGGCGTGTGCGGCACCGACCCGTTCATGATGCCGCACCTGTTCCTGCGCGAGTTGCGCGAGCTGGGCTTCGCCGGTATCCAGAACTTCCCCACCGTCGGCCTGATCGAGGGCGAGCTCCGCGCCACGCTAGAGGAGACCGGGATGGGCTACGACCTCGAGGTGAAGATCACGGCAATGGCGCGCGAGATGGACATGCTGACCACGCCCTACGTCTTCAACACCGAGGAGGCGCGCATGATGGTCGACGCCGGCGCCGACATCATCGTTGCGCACATGGGCTGCACCAGCGGCGGAACGATCGGCGCCAGGACCGTCAAGACGCTCGACACCAGCGTGGACAAGATCCAGGGACTGGTCGAGGTCTGCAAGGGCATGCGCGACGACGTGATCATGCTCTGCCACGGTGGTCCGATCGCGATGCCGAGCGATGCGCAGTACGTCATCAAGCGCGTCGAGGGCATCGACGGCTTCTACGGCGCCAGCTCGACCGAGCGCTTCCCCACCGAGGTCGCGATCAAGGCGCAGATCGAGGACTTCAAGAGCATCCGCCTCCCGGGGCAGTCCTGATCCCATGTGCGGAGCCGAGTGCCTGCGCTTCGTCTCGACGCCGGACGTGCAGGTCGAAGAGCTGCCGACGGGGAAGCACGAGTGGTTCGCGCGGCCGCCGCTGACGGCCAGCGAGCACTTGCTGCTCGTGCGCGTGACCATGCCGCCCGGCCAGGCGCACCGCTTCCACCGCCACCCCTATTTCGAGGAGGCGTTGTACTTCCTCGCGGGCCGCGCCGAGCAGTGGGTGGAAGGAGAGCGCCGGGTCCTCGGCCCCGGCGACGTCGTGCACGTGCCGACGGACGTCGTGCACGGCACGTACAACGTGTTCGACGAGCCCTGTGTGTTCCTGGCGATGCTCGCCTCGCCGGCGTTCGAGGAGCCACTGACGGTGGACGTGTCGGGCGAGGCGCCCTGGGCGTCGCTGAAACCGCCGATCGACGACTGACGAGCGGGGTACCGGGGTCGTGAGGGGCGTTGGTGCATGGACCCGGCCTGGCGCGCAGGTCCCCCCACTCCCGCGATCTCAGGCCCCGATCGAGTAGGAAGCCGGGCGACCGAGCTGAGTCATCCTATTCAGCACGGTGCACGCGATCCGCGCTTCGGCCTGCTGCGCATCCGCGTGACGAGCCCGAAGGCTGCTACCGAGGATCGCCTTGTACCGGAAGAACACGTTCTCGACCGTGCCCTGCTGGTAGTAGCCAGACTCCTTCTTCCACTGTCGTCGCCCGACTTCCTGGACACGCTTGATCGTTCGATCACGAGCAGCTGATCTCGATCTTCGCCTTGATACGACAGCGGTTCTCGCTGGCGGCACGATGACCGCAGCTCCGCGGGCGTCCGCAGCGTCGTACATGGCAGCGGTGTCGTAGGCCGCATCGCCAACGAGGCTCGCGACGTCGCCCTCGACCGCTTCGATCAAGTCGAGCCCGGTCTTCGCGTCATCGGCGGTCCCTTCGGTCACCCCGTCTACCGTTGCACGCCGGCGTCCACGACGCGACC
>JAAELL010000229.1 GCA_024226735.1 bacterium
CGCTGCAAGGCGCAGCGACGACGCGACTTCGCTGCAAGTCTCGGAGGAGGCGCAACGCAGCAGCGGGCGGGTACGGGCCGACCAAAATGCCGCACAAGAGTGAATCACACCACTAGCGAGCCGTGCCGAGCGCGAGCGTCTAACGAGCGCGCAGGACCGGAGCGATCACGCGATGGAGCTCCTTGGCGAGGCGCAGGTTTGCCTCCTCGGTCAGGTGCACCTTGCTCCCCAGGCTCTGGGGATGCGCGTCGGCGAGCGCGATGTTGTCGACGACCGTGAGTCCGTGCTGTGCGGCGAGCTCGTCGATCAGCTCGACCAGATGGTGGTGCACGTAGATCGGCACGTCGAAGCCGCGCAGCCAGTCCCGGTTCTCGAGCTTCTCGGCGACCAGTTCGTACTCTGCTTCGTAGGGGATGCGCGGCGTCTCGCTGTCGACCAACCCGCGGCTCTTGCGGTCCGGCCACGTCGTGATCGGTTGACGGACGACGATGAGCGACGCACCCGCGGCCTGCACCTCGGCGATCAAGGTCTCGTAGTTCGAGCGCGTGCGCTCCAGGTGGATCGCCAGCTGGCGCTCGATCGCCGCGCGTTCCATGCGCGGCAAGTACTGCGACCACTTCCCGAAGAGCACGCTGCCTGAGCGCTTGTTGACGAGCTTGCGCAGCCCCGCGTAGACCGCCAGGTGCTCGTCGGACCAGCGCGAAACGCTCTGCCAGCCCGTCTCCGCCAGCGGGAACGTCGCGTCGTTGTACGCCGAGTAGATCGTCACCACGTCTGGCGAAGTCGCGAGCAGCTCGCCGTGCAGTGCGGCGAGGATGTGATCGGTGTTGTAGTGGGGGACACCCGCGTTCAAGACCTCGACGTTTGTGCCCTCGGCGTTCGCGAAGAGATCCTGCAAGAGACGCGGGTACGTACCTTGGTCGCGGTTCAGATACCCGAACGTGCTCGAGCCGCCGAGACATAGAACGCGCTTGGTGTCCGCGGGCTTCTGGGTCTCGTAGTCGTTCCCGCGGAAGCCGTTGTTGTTGATGCGGCACGGCTCGGGTGTGCCATACTCGATCACGTCGTTGGCGGGGAACTTGAAGTAGCCGTCGTACTGCTCGGAGTGCCCGGCTCCCTCGTCGTTGGTCCACGAACGGAACCCGTAGTAGAGGTAGTAGGGATTGCGGCCGTACACGAAGTAGGACCCGACTCGGGCGACGCCCTCCAGGCAGAACAGGGCCAATACCTGCACGACGATCGCGAAGGCGATCTTCTTGCGGCGGCTGAGCCTGGGAGGGACGGCATCTTCGGGCATTCCATCCCTAGCGTACTCGGATCCGCCCTGAAAGGAATCCGGGGGGTCCCCTAAAGGAACCCCCCGGACCCGGGAGTCAGAGCGTCGTTTTGCGACGCCAGACGTTTACGGGCCGTTCCACTATTGAGCCTCTTGCTCCTGGCACAAGGCGAGGAGCGCGGCGGTGTTCTTCAGGTTGCCGCGGCCGAATTCTTCCAGCGCGTTGAGAAGGTTGCCGCCTCCGGCGAGCTGCGAGGCCTTGAAGAGGAACTCGTCGTCGCCGGAGATCTGGTACGCGTACGCCAGCGACGAGTAGTACGTCCCGTGGTCGAAGCTGTCCGAGTGCCCCGGCAGGTTGTTGCAGAACTCAGGCTCGGTCGCGTCCGACGGTGCGGTCGCGGCGTAGAACCACGGCTTGGTGTGGTTGTTGCTCCAGAACGGCGGCGAGATCGCGGCGCGTACCGAATCGAGAATGGCTGTTTTTAGGTCGCTGGCGCGGCCCTGATCGAGGCCTTTGTAGACGTTCTCACGTAGCCCACGCATCGCGTTCTCGACGAAGGCGGACTCCATCGATTGGCGCACACGGTACTGGCCGTCGTAGTAGTTGTAGGCGTGCTGGGACATGATGATCCCGTGGCACGTCGACTGACCCTCGATCACGACGTCGGCGATCTTGTCGAGCCAGGGCTTGAGGCGCTCACGCACCTCGACCGAACCCGTCGAGTAGGCCGCGATGTTCGTGTCGATGCCCCAGGCGTGCGCCCGCGCGATCCCCACGCCGTTGCCCGGAAGGGCTTGGACGTTCGTCATCTGCTTCAGCAGGCTCGAGACTTGGACGTTGCCGTACTCGGAGCTGCGGTACTCGTGGAACGACATCCGGAAGAGCTCTCCGGCCTGCTCGAGCTGGTCCTTGGCGAGCGAGTCATTGCCCAGCCAGGTCATGATCTTCAGGTTCCGCGTGAAGCGGATGTAGTGCATCAGATCGATCGGGTGGAAGCCGAACAGCTGGTCCTGGTAGTTCGGCTTGCGCCCTTGCGCCATGACCGCCGCGGTCTGGAACATCGGCGCGTCGTTGAAGCCCCACGGGTCTTCCCATGCCAGGTTCGGACGCAGCTTGAAGAACATCGGGACATAGGGAGCGTGCTGCCCCTCCATGATCAGGATGTCGTCGAGACGCGACGGCCGTCCGTCGAGCGCGTACAGCGCCGTCGGCTGCCGGTCGAGGTAGCCGCGCATTTGCAGCTGAGCCATGCGGAAGCCATCGGTCGATGCGCTCCAAGCCGTCTCGACGCCGTCGAAGATGTTGATCTCATCGCCGCCGGTCATGCCGCCGTAGCTCGAGCCCCACGGGTGCGCCCAACCGAGGCCGGGCGAGGTGTAGGGATAGCTCGCGCTCGCGCCGGTCGCGAGCTGGTCCTCGTAGCCCGCGAGCTCGGCCGCGAGCTGACCGCGGATCGACTGGACGCCGATGTGGTCCAGCGCCGGCAGCCGGTGCTTCTGCGGGAAGTAGCGTGCCGTCTCGGCGTTCCACCACGAGTAGAGCTCGGCGCCGTTCGGCGCCGTGCCGGCGCGGTTGAAGCCGCGGTTCTGGCTCATGAGGACCGCGCGCGCGCGCGCTTCGGCCTCGGGCTCGTCCTTGACGATCGCGACCCGGCGCACGAACCGCATCTGGCGGTCCATGGTGTGCATCTTGTTGTTGCCGAGCCCGCCAACGATGGCGGTCCACGACCAGTTGCCGCTCTCGCTCGTTCCGTTCGCGAACGGGTGATCGAAGGTGTGCAGGGCTTTCCAGCCGGCCGGCAGGCGCAGGCGGAGATTCTTGAAGTAGATCTCCATCAGCGCGTCGTCGGCGGTCGTCGTCTCGTCCATGCCGTGCATGCCGTTGTGGACGTGCAGGTCGAGCGTCAGGAAGGGCTCGAGTCGGTACGAGGTGATGTACGCGTGCACGCCCATCATGTGCGGCATCGTGCCCTGGTTGCCGTCGACGACCTGGTTGGGCAGCAGCACCTCGTGCGTCGCCCACTCGCGCAGCATCTTGCCGTCCTTGAGCTTGCGCGCGGCCGGATCGCTTTCCCGCACCTGCTTGTACAGGTCGGCGCTGTAGGCGTGCCCGAAGACGTCCTCGGTGAACAGCTTGATCGCACCCGGCGTCAGCAGCAGGTCGCGTACGTCGCTGCCCGGGTCGAGCCCAGCGCGCAGCTGCGGCTTCGAGCCGAGGAAGTACACGACTTGATCGCCCGGCTGGGCGTGGACGGGGCGCCGGACTTTGCCGATCACCTCGACGACGTCGGCGCCATCGGCCGGATCGGGATAGCGACTGACCATCTCGACCTGCGTCGGGACGGCGGTCATGTCGTAGTTGCCGATCGTCAGAGGCATCATCGCCTGTCCCGGCGTGAACGTACCGGGCGGCACGGGCACGGTCGCCCGCAGCATGAAGTCCTCTTGGTCGCTGGCGGTCGCGACGATCTCGGCCACGACCTCACTGGCTTCCAGGTCGATGTCGCCGCCGACACCGCCGGAGTTCAGGTCCCCGCCACCGGGCAGTCCCGGTACGCCGCCCGTTCCGCCGTTCTCGCCGCTAGCTCCGCTGCCGCCGTCCGAGCAGCCGAACAGCGCAAGCGACGTTGCTGCGACCGCGATTCCGGCGCAGCGCCGGAGCTCGGACGGACCTTCTTTGGTACCTCCGTGCCCCAGCGGCGCGGAGTGATTCCCCTCGTTCCACATCTCGACCATCCCCTCTGGGGCCGGGCGGATGGCCCAGCCTTTCCCTGCCTGCCCCACACAGTCGGCAGGGGGGGAGCGGGGACTACAGGCTAATTGGGAGTTCCTAGAATGCTTGGGTCAGCGCGGGAGGAGTACCGCGCCCGCGGCAGCCGTACCTACATCTTCACGTACTCGAACTCGATCGGCCTCGAGTCGATCCCGCGCAGGGGCGGCGCGAGCCAAGCCGCGAACTTGCCGGGCTCGGTGACCTGCACCATCAGCGACTTCACGTAGGCGCGGTCCTGCGGGGTCGGCATCCACTCGTCGATCTTCGCCTCGTACGCGGCCTGGTCCATGACCTCGCCGTCGATGCTGAAGGGGGTGCCCGCGAACTCGCCGACCGTGCGGCGGAAGCGGCGGTGGGGCAGGCGGAACCTGAAGTCGATCCCGGCTTTCTCGCAGACGCGGTTCCAGTACTCGATGCCCTTCTCGTTCTCGCGCACGTACTCGTCGCGCAGGACTTCGTTCATCGCGTTGCGCAGCGGCACGTCCTCTTTCGAGACGTTGCCGTCGACGAGGCGGTCCATCGCGTAGTGGCCCTCGAACGCGTCGTGGTCCTCGTACTTCTCCTCGTAGGCGCGACCTTTCAGGCCGGCACCGAAGAAGTTGGCCGAGTTGCTCGACACCTCGGCTCCGAACAGGTCGAGCGAGGACGAGTACCAGAAGTTGATGTAGCGCTGGACCAGATCGAGAGGGATCACGCCGTGCTCCTTCGGGTCTTGATCCGGGAACTCGTTCATGACGGCGCACGTGCGCTGGACGTAGTGCCGTACTTCTTGCACGAACCAGTCGTCGGACTCGGCGAGCAGGGCGTCGGTTGCACGTACTGGCGCGAGTCCCGCAGAGCACCTCGCGCGCGTGCATGCTCAGGGCGAGGTCCTGCGCCAGCGTGAGCCCCTGTACGCGCAGTGCGAGAAGGACCTGTCGACGTCCGGAGACGTCGAGGCGACGTTGGCCGATGCGCTCGCTTGGCTCGCCTGAATCACTCGGGCACGAGCCAGACGTACTCCGCGATTCCTTCGTCCTCGGCCGTGAACGCTGCATCGAGCTCCTCGCTCGGCACCGTCGTCACGATCCGTGCCTCGAGCTCGGGCTTGCGCGCGCGCAGGCGCGAGACGGTGCCCAGGCCGAAGTCCGAGTGGAACGATCCGCACCAGTGCACGACGATCGGAGCGTTCGCGCCGCGGAGATCGAGGTAGCGCGCGATGCTCTCCGCCATCGTGTCGTCCTTGATGCACTGCGCGGCGAACATGCGGTTCAGGTTCTCCTCGTCGACGCCGCCGTGCCCGTCCATCGCCGCGAGGAAGCGCTCGCGGTAGGCGGCTTCGCTGACGTCGACCTCCGCGGCGACGTGCGGATCCCCACGCACCGCGTCGAGGCCCTCCTTGGACACCTTGGCGGCGAGCGGCCGCGGGCAGTTGGCCGCGATTACGTCGAAGCCGCGCTCCTTCGCGAACTCGACCGCCGGCCGGTAGTGCTCGGCGTAGTTGGGCCAGGGTCGGGACTCCTCGAGAAAACGCTCCTCGTCGATCTCTCCATCGAGGTACGCGTCGAGCGCCTCCTGCACGTCGCGTTCGAGCATCTCCATCGAGATTGCAACCTCCCCGCGGCGCTCCGCGAGCGCGCGGGTCAGTGCCATCTGTAGGTCGTGCGCGACGTCGCTGTCGTGCTTCTCGCCGAGGAAGACGACGTCGGCGGACGCGAGCGCGTCGGCCATGGCCGCGAGCTCGAGGTCGGCGCCCGTCGGGGCGTGGACGATGCGGTGGCCCGTCCCCGCGCACGAGGCGAGGGCGAGCATGAGGGCGGTCAGGAGGGTGGTCGTGTTCTTCATGGGGGCCCGACAGACTGGGCGCGAGTCGCCGCTCGCGCAAGTCTGACGAATCGGATGCGCGCGGATCGGGTAGAACGCTCCCATGCCGATTCTCGCCCTCGCCCTCACTCTGACGGCCGCGCCCCTCCATCCGGGCCAGGATCGCGGTGTTCCCGACCCGACCGCGGCCCCGCTCACTACGGGGCGCGCCGCCCTCGAAGCAGGCGACACGGCGCGCGCTCTCGAACACTTCCTTCACGCGCTGGCGTTTCGGCCCGCCTCGAGGGAGATCCTCGCGGAGCTGTTGCGCGTTTCGGAGCGCGATCCCGACGCGCGTGCCCTCTGGTCGCACGCCTGGTACGCGGCCGCGGCCGACGCTTCGGGGCGCGCCAAACCCGAGGGCCCCGCACGGGCACTCCTCGCGCCCGACGACCCGCACCCCGCGCGGATCGCGGCCGCTCGTGCCGCGGCCTTCGCCGAGCTCGTCTCGTTCGCGGCCGAACGCGACAAGCGTGCGAAGCGCAATCCCGAAGAGCTCGTTGTCGGCGCATGGGCGCGTGGGATCGCGGTCGACCTCGCCACGGGCGCCGAAGCTCTGCAGCTCGACGCGTCGCAGGGCGTGCGCACTCCCCGGGGGCTCCCGAGCGCGGTCATCAAGGCGGTCACGCGCGCGATGAACAGCGCGATCGCGAGTCGTGACGCCGGCTTCGCGGTGCGCGCCGCGCGCATCCTGAACGGGCTCGGAGCCCAGGCCGGCTTCGAGGACTTGCTCGGCGACGCCCCCGCCGGATCCGCGCGCTTGCGCCAGACGGCGGCGGAAGGCCTCGCGCGTGCGCGCGCACAGCTCGCCGAGAAGATGGACGAGCCGTGGACCGTCGAACAGCTCGAGTGGCTCGGCACCGAAGAGGGCGAGGCGTTCACGCGCGAGCACGCGAGCTTCGCGCTGCCGGGCATCGCACTCTCGCCGCGCGGCTGGTACCGCGTCGAGACCGATTGTGGGTACGAGACGCTGCTCGGCGTCGCGCGCACGGTCGAGGACCACCACGCGCGGCTCGCCGCTTGGTACGGCGAGGATCCCTTCGACGAGCGAATCGGAACGGTCGTCGTCGTGCCCGGCGCGGGTGGGCTCGAGAGCGAGGGGACACCGTACTGGTGGGCCGGCGGTTTCCAGTCGGGCGACCGCACGACGATCGGCTTCGCGTGCGGGACGATCGAGGGGCTTGGGCACACGCTGACGCACGAGCTGACGCACCGCTTCGACGGTGCGCTCTACCCGGGGATGCCGGCCTGGCTCGCCGAGGGTCGGGCGGTCTGGACGGGCGCTGCGTACGGGCACTCGAGCGAGCGCGCGTTCGTTCCGAATCACGCGAGCTTCGGCACGATCGAGTCGGCGTTCATCAAGGGCTACGGCGGGCACGACAAGCTCGAGGAGCTGATCGACGGCAGCCTGGAGGACTACCGCGACAACTACACGGCGGGCTATGCGCTGTACGTGTACCTGGCGACATGGGAGGAGGGTGGCTCGGCGCTCTTCGCCGAACAGCTCGAGCGCTACATGCAGGGCGCCGAGCAGGGTGCGAAGAAGCCGCTGCGCTTCTTCGAGGACCACTTCTGCGACGGCAAGGAGGGCCGGCCCGAGGACCTCGATGGGTTCGCGGAGGGGTTCGCGACGTTCGTGTCGGGCTTCTATTGGCAGGACCGCAAGCCGTTCACCGAGCGCTACACGCGCGAGGTGCCTTCGGCCGGCGAGCCCGTGTACGTCTACGACGAGCCAACCTGGGTGTGGGACCGCGCGCGGGCCGAGCCGAGCTTCGGGCAGGGGCAGGCGCTTCTCGCGGGCGAGCTCCTGCGCGAGGCGGGCAAGAAGCAGGACGCGCTGCGCGCGTACGTGTGGGCCCTGGCCGAGGACGGCAGGACGCCCGGCACCGAGCGGGCGCTCGAGGCCCTCTGCCGGGAGCTCTCGCGCGACGACGCCGCGTGGGCGCTCGCGCAGCTCACTGGCTTTCCCGGCGCGACACCCGCCGCTCCCGCGCCCTTCCTGCGCGCGCTGCCGAAGACCCGCGCCCTGGCCGAGGCGCTCGACGAGGCGCTCGCCGACTACGCCGAACGCAGCCTCGGGTTCGCGCGCGCGGCACTTGCTGCGGACCGCGCGCGGCTCGGACGGTGGACCGGGTCGTCGGGGGCGGTCGCTTCGCCCGGGGACCCGCCGGCAACCGCTGCCCTGCATCCGTTCGACACGGCGCCGCGCGCGCTCGGTGCCGACGGCTGGGGCGAGGAGCGGCTCGTCGACTACGAGGAGCGGCGCCACGAGCACCTGTGGTACGCGGACGCGTCCGGCGACGTCCACGTCGGTCGCGAGAAGCCGCGCTCGGGGACGGGTAAAGTCGACCCGCGCGCCCGCCAGCGAGACGCGTTCGTCTTGAGCGAGCGCTGGGAGCCCGCCGGTTCCTACCGCCTGCGCGCCCGGATCCAGTTCACGACCTCGTTCGTCGATGGCGCCGTCATCCTCGGCTGGACGCGGCGCGACCGGCAGGTGCGCTTTGTCTTCTCGGCGGGCGACTTCCTCTACTCGATCGGGCAGAGCGAGGAGGAGCCGAAGTTCGAGTCGGTCGGCTGGCACTTCAACGGCCTGCGCATCCGCGACGGCGGTCTGGCGGGCGCGCGGCGCGGCGGCCGGCACGAGTTCGGCCGCGAGCGAACGGCGTTCGACCTCGAGCTGGTCGTCGACGGCGCGTCCGTGCGCGCGTTCGTCGACGGCCAGCTGCTCGGCGACTACCACACCGCCGACGGCGCACCGATCGAGGGCCGGATCGGTTTCGCGACGAGCATGGGCGCGGTACGCGTGCAGGCGCCGACGCTCCAGCGCCTCGACCGCTCGCGGCTCGCTGGTCGCGGTGCCCTCTCGCCCGGCCTCGATCTGGCGCACGAGCCACAGCTCGGTTTCTCCGAGCTCGAGAACCGCTCGCTGTCGGGCCTCGCGCGGACGAGCCAGGGCACGCTGCTGCTCTGGATCCCGGTGCCGACCGAGGAGGAGGGGGAGCCCTTCGAAGCGCAGGACGTGCTGCGCCGCGCGACGAAGGCGATCGAACGCATGACGACGACGGTGTCCCGATACGGTGCGACCCAACGCATGGTCGTCGCGGTGCCCGCGCGACTGGGGGATGAGAAGGTCGCGGGCCTGCGTGCGGAGCTCGATGACGAGCTCCAGACGAGGCTCGAGATCGTGACCCACCACGGCACCGGCTCCGAGGCGTCACCGGATCGAGGCAAGCGCTGGCTCCTGTTCGTCGACTCCGCCGGCGTGATCCGGATCGCGACACCGTTCTTCGCGCAGGAGCGCGGATTCGACGACCGCATGCAGCACTGGCTGACGGTCTTCAAGGACCACGGCCGGCCCGAGCGCGAGCTGCCGCGACCGGAGCGTGACGCGGACGAGGGTGAGGACGATTGAGACCCTGACGGTCTGAATCCACTTCGCCTCAAGAGCGTTCCCCTCGGATTCCGAATTGCCGTCCAGTGGGTCCCCGGTCCGGACCCACGAGGAGCGCAACGAGATGAGCAACGAGGGTATTCAGCAGGTCCAGGGCACCCGTGTGTCCGTCGAGCTGGACTGGGACGCCCCCGAACCGGGCGTGCTCGTGCACGCCGTGCAGACGACGGTGCGCTGCGATGACGCAGGCCGGTACCTGGACGCCTGGCAGCACGCGGCGAGCTACGGAGCGCGCTACGCGCTGGAAGTCGTGAACACCCTTCCGTGCGTCGTGCACGTGCTCGAGGTCGCTGCCGACCCGCGCCACATCAACGCGACGGTCGTCGCGGCGGCGACCGCGCAGGCGGTGTGGAGCGCGCTGGAGTGCAAGCCCGACCGCGATATCGAGGAGCACGTCGAGCGCGTCGTCGCGGCGAGCGCGCAGTGCCCCCCGGACGTGCTGTGTCCGTTTCGGCTGAGGTAGGCCGGAAGCCCTCAGTCGGCGCCCTCAGTCGACGCGGTAGTCGCGTAGAGGGTGCCCCCAGACGGTGGCAGTTCGGCTGGCGACCACGACGACGGGCTTATCACGTCTAGCAGGCTGTTGAAGAAGTGCGATCCATGCCTCGGCTCCCCCGAATCGCCTGGCCGCGTTGCCAGAACCCACGAATAGCGTCCAGCTATGCGCGGAACCTTGGCTCCTTGCCAGTCGATTCGGGGCAACCAATCCATAGCCCGCTCTTTTTCAACAGCCTGCTAGTGGTGTGAGTCGAAAGTTCGGCGCATTTGTCCGAGCCGCTTTCGTGTGGGGGCAAGGCGCCGGGTTCTGTGCGTAGCCTCTGTGCTACTCACACCAGGGATAGATACTGTCTTGGGGCAACGCCGCCACCGCGC
>JAAELL010000230.1 GCA_024226735.1 bacterium
CACCGGCAGCGACAGCAGATGCTCGCGCTCTTCGTCGAGCACTTCGGCCACGCAGCGTTCGGCGTTGCCGGGCCAGGGTCTCAGGTGCGCGATGTCGTCGCGCCAGACTCGGGCCTGACGATTGAAATCCTCGAGCGTGGTGAACGGACGCGCGGCAAAGAAGCTGTCGCGCACGTAACGGATGGCCCGCTCGACGCGGCCTTTCTCGTTTCCTCGCCGTGGGCGGCAGGGCCGCGGCTCGAAATGATAGTGGGCGCACAGCTCGAGCAGGCGCGGGTTAAACTGCACGACATCCCCTCGGCGAGCCAGCACGGCCGAGCGCAAATTGTCGTAGAGCAAGACCCTCGGGACGCCGCCCAACTCGGCGAAGGCCCGCACGTGGCCGCGCATGAAATTCTCCAGCGACTGATCGAAGAAGAATTCCAGTGCCACGGCGCGGGAATAGCTCAGGGTCAGCACGAAGCCGGACAAGCGCCGACGCGCTTGACCGATGCGCACTTCACCGAAGTGGGCCCAGTCGACTTGACCCTGCTCGCCGGCGAAGCTGCGCAAACACAGG
>JAAELL010000231.1 GCA_024226735.1 bacterium
GGCTTATTTGTCCGGCCGGTTTCGCGCGGTGGCGTCGTTGCCGGAACCCGTGAGTAGCACAGAGGCTACGCCCGGAACCCGGCGCCTAGCCACCCCACGAAACCGGCTCGGACAAATGAGCTGAACTTCTGACACACCCCACTAGCCGGCGGCCGTACGCGGACCGATCCAGGTGGCGAGGACCTGCTCGAGATCCCGGAGCGACACGGGCTTCGTCACGAACCCGTTCATGCCAGCCTCAGCCGCTCGGCGCCGATCCTCGGCCGCCGCGGTCGCCGTCAGCGCGATGATCGGAACGTCGCGGCCGCGCGCGGTCGTGCGCAGGATACGGGTCGTCTCGAGTCCGTCGAGATCGGGCATCTGCACGTCCATCAGGATCAGCTCGAAGTCTTCTTTCTCGAACGCCGCGATCGCCTTGCCCCCGTTCGACGCGAGGACGGGGTCCGCACCGAGCTTCTCGAGCAGACGCTTGGCGACGAGTCGATTGACCGGGTTGTCCTCGGCCACCAGGACCCGCGCTCCGCCGAAGTCGCCGATAACCTCACGCCGCGGCCGTGGGCTACCGGACGCAGCCGGGTCGCCCATGACGCGAATGAGTGCTCGCACGAGCCCCCCCTGGCTGACGGGCTCGCAGAGCGTGGTCCTGGGCACCTCCGACGCCTCGCCCGGCAGCGGCGCTCGCGGTGCTTCGACGACCTCGATGACCGGCACGCCCGAGGGCACATCGCCGGTGTCCTCGACCAGTGCGACCTCGACGGTCTGCGCCGGATCGTCCACGACGCGGAAGCCGCACTCCGCGACGAGCGCGGTCAGCTTGTGCAGGGCCCTCGAGAGGTAGACCGTCGGTGCCGGCCGGGGTTCGGCCGTACCCTCGGCGAGCTCGAAGTCGACGTGGAAACGGAAGCTGCTGCCGACACCTTGCACGCTGTCGACGCGGATCTCCCCGCCCATGAGCTGGACGAGCAGACGGCAGATCGACAGGCCCAGCCCCGTTCCTCCGAAACGGCGCGTCGTCGACGCGTCTTCCTGAACGAATGGCTGGAACAGGTTGCCGATAGCCTCCGCCGCGATGCCGATGCCCGTGTCGTTGATCGCGAACTCGATGCTCGCCTTGCCCGGTACGTGCTCGCGCGCTGACACGATCAAGCAGACGTCACCGCGGACCGTGAACTTGATCGCGTTGCCGATCAGGTTCGAGAGCACCTGGCGCAGCCGCACCGGATCACCGACGATGCGCTCGGGCAGGGACGGGTCGATCCATGCCTGGAGCCCGATACTCTTCTGAGTCGCGACTTCCGTGAAGAGCTTGCCCGTCGTCCGCACGACTTCGTGCAGCGAGAACTCGGCCTGCTCCAACGTCAACTTGCCGGCCTCGATCTTCGAGAAGTCGAGCATGTCGTTGAGCAGCGTGAGCAGGTTCCTGCCCGACTTCTGGATGACCTCGAGGCACTCGCGCTGGTACTCGCTGGTCTCGGTCTCGAGCAGGAGGTCGATCACCCCGTGCACGCCGTTCATCGGCGTCCGGATCTCGTGGCTCATGACGGCGAGGAAAGCACTCTTCGCTCGGCTCGCCTCCTCCGCCGCCTGTTTCGCCTCCACCATCTCCAGTCGGCTACGTTCGAGCTGACGCGCGAGGTCACGCGAGTTCTCGAGAGCGCGCGTCGTGCTCTGGAGCAGAACGACGTAGTCCGCAACGGAATCGTGCACCGCGAAGTCCCGCAGCGTCACGCCGATCTTCTCCAGCTGCGTCGTATCGTCGAACCAGGGCGTGCCCAAGAAGACGACATGGCCCTCATCCGGCACCGGCATCATCTGACCGCGCAACTGCAGATCGTTCTCGATGACGATGAGGCGAAAGACCGACTCTTCACGGTGCTCGATCTCGTGCCAATCGAGCGCCGCCCGCATCGGCCGCAGGACGCGCATGCGTGCGTCGAAGCGATCGCCGACGCTCAGGAAGGGGCAGATGCGCTGCAGGACATCGCCGACGGCCAGCAGCGTCCCGTCGCGCCCGATGACCATGTGGAACGGGAACGCACTTCGAAACTGCGCCGGAGGCAGGCCGTAGGATGTTTGGCCGCTCGCGGTTCCGCTCTCGGAGTCCTCGCTCATGACAAGGCTCGATCGAGAGCGAAACGACGATCGCTCAATGGCGGGGGGCGACTCTTTGCGCCGAATCCCCCGAACGGGAATCCGTCACCCCTCCGTCAGTGGCTCGCGGAGGCGTTGTACACGTTGGTCGCCTCTTGGAACTCCGCCTGAGCGATCTCTTGAACCTTGGTCAGGAGCTCCGGCTCCTGCGCGTCGGCGAGGACGTAGAACTTCCAGAGGTTGCGGTAGGAGTTCTCGAGGTCCTTCAGCCGCGGGACCCGGTCGGCGAACTCCGCCAGCGGCTGGACACCGTCGTAGCCGGGCCAGCGCACGTGGATGCGCGCCTCCTTGAGCTGCATCTTCTGCGCGGGACAGTACACGATCACACGCACGTCGCGTCCGGTCGCGAAGCGCACGAGGTCCTCGATCCGCGCTTCGACGTCGGCTCGGTGCGTGCGCCCTCCGGCGGCGAAGTAGCGCTTGACCAGCGCCTCCTGGATCTCCGCGTTCTCGTAGCGCGGGAACACGCACGCGCGCTTGAAGAGGCGCCGCTCGGCGAAGCGCTCGATCAAGTCCTGGACGCGGGTGCGCACATCGGGATCCGCCTCGCGCGCCGCGCGCGCCAGCACATCGAGCATCGACGCGTCGGTGCACCCGTACAGGTCGTCCTCGGTCAGAGCACTCGCGTTCACGAGCAGATCGACGGCACGCGCCACCAGCGCGCCCGCGCTGACCTTCGCATGGTGGTAGTACACGCGCTCCGAGAAGTAGTAGCGCGCCTCGAGCATGCGCACGATCTCCGACAGGATGTCCTCGCGCAAGAGGTCGTGCTTGGCGAGGTCGATGTACAGGTTGCCGCTCGCGCGCTCGATCTTGAAGTAGCTCGTGACGCGCGGATCGACCTCGAGCCGCAGACCGGTGAAGTACGCGTCGCGCGCAAGGTAGTCGAGGATGTCGGCAGCGATCGTCCCGGAGATGATCTGGCTCCAGTACGGCGGAATCTCGCGCCGGCCCTCGGTGCCGGGCTTGGTGAGGATGCTGAACACGTCGTCGCGCACGCCGAGCTCGTCGAGCACGCGCCCGAGCGCCGAGCCCGCGAACATGCGCGTATAGCGGTACGCCGAATCGTGGCGTTCGAAGAGCCCGTCCTGGTCCTCGATGTTGTGCCCGAAGGGGATGTGGGTCACGTCGTGCAGCAGGGCCGCGAGGCGGACGACGCGCGACTCCTCCTCGCTGATCGCAATCGAACGCGCCGGGTCGAGCTCGAACGAGAGGTTGATCGAGTCGATCAGCTTCTGGGTCAGGTGCACCGTGCCGATCGAGTGGTCGAAGCGCGTGTGAACGGCGCCCGGGTACACGAGGTAGGCGGTGCCGAGCTGCTTGACGCCGCGCAAGCGCTGCATCTCGGGCGTGTCGAGGACGCGCAGCTCCTCGTGGGTCAGGTACACGTCCCCGTGAACGGGGTCGCGCATCACGCTGTATCGTTTCTTGCCGGCCAAGGGCTCTCCAGGCGTTTCTTCTCTACCTAAAGAAGGGAATCACTCGCGGTTGATCGAGCCCGCCATTTTAGCCCCTCAGCGAGGGTTCTCGTAGAGAACTTCGAGCACCCGCCCCGACGCGTCGAGGCGCTCGATGCGGTAGTCCCGGTCATCGCCCTCGCGCCACTCACGGTGCGCCACGAAGCCCCCGTCGGGGGTCGGATTCAGCTCGTACAGCCGGTCGCCCGGAATGACGAGGTTCCGCACGCCGAGCTCGCCGACGATCGCGAACTCACCCTCTTTCGAGCGATTCTGGAAGACCCCGGCGCTGCGGCCGCGACTCGTCCAGCCGAACAGGCCCCAATCGCCGGGGTCCAGCACGTCGGTGCCCGTTCGAGTCTCGACGACGTGCCAGAGGCGGTCCTCGTCGCGGAACAGCGCGAGCGAGCCGTCGGGCGCAACCACGGGACGAAACTCGCCCCCGCTCAGCACGCGCTCGACCGTCCCCTCGGGTGTGCAGCGCATCAGGTCGCGGTCGTCCAGATAGAAGGCCTCGCCGGAGCGCCGCGTCGGATGCGGTCGGCGCCAGCTATGAACCGTCCTGTGCTGACCGGTCTTCGGCCAGTGCAGGCTGTACTCGCGCGCCCCATCCTCCGCGCGTTCGCCTGTCTCGATCTCGCACCAGGCGGGCGAGTAGACGTCGTCCAGGAACTTTGGCCAATCGACGAGCTCGCGCGTGCGGACGACGGTGCCCGTAGTCGGCTCGATCCACGCGATGCACGGCTCGTCGCCCTTGTCGATGCACACGAGCTCACCCGCGCGCGACCACGTCGAGTCCATGGCGTGCCAGACCGGCATGCACAGCTGCATCCCAGGCAGGACGCGAATCTCGTGCGTCTTCACGTGCAGGAGCCAAACGGCTTCGAGCGTCGCTCCGGGCCACGGCGCGCTGCGTCCGACCTGCAGCGCGACGTAACGCCCGTCGGGCGACGGCGCGCTGCGCTGCACCGTGACGGGATCCCCGGGCTGCAGGCTCGTGTCCGACCGATAACGCACGAGACCGGTCGCGAACGCCGGCAACCCGACGATGCAGAAACACAGAGCGCCCGTCGCGATGCGGCGCGCGTCGCGCGCCTTCGTCCACGGGCTGTACGCTCCCACCGCGGTGCACAGGAACGCCACGCTCGCCGTGCCCAGTACGAGCCCGAGCCCCCAGGTCTCGAGTGCGGCTTGCACCCAGGTCGGCCCGGCCCCGTCGTTCGCTCGCGAGACGAGAACGAGACTCCCGAGCACCATCAGGGATCCGGCCAGAACGGCGGGAAAACCGCGACGCAACAGGGACGCGCAGGCCGCGACCGCCATCGTCGCGGTCGCTCCGATCAACCAGATGAAGCGCGAGAGCAGGACCTCGCCCCACAAGAGCTCCACGTCGTGACCGAAAGCGATGCGCCGCAGGTGCTCGCCGAACGTGATCCACACCAAGAGCGCCGGGAAGACCAGCGCGACGAAGGCCAGCTTCGTGCCGAACAGCGTGCGCGGTGAGACCGGCAGCCGGCCGAGCGCGTCGGCAGCCCCGGACGCGAAATCGGCGCACAGGGCCTCGGCCGTGAGCACGGCGGCGAAGAGCACGGCGATCGCCGGCAGAATGACGCTCCCGATCATCGGATCGGCCGGATCCTCGATCCAAGCCGCTTGGGTAGCCCAGACGGCGAAGGGCGCGAGAAGCGCGAACAGGAACACGAGCGCGCGGTGATCGCGCCACTCCTTCCAAAGCAGTGCAGCGGTGCGCCTCACGCCGTCCTCTCCCTCGCCACGCTGGCGACCAAGACGTCCTCGAGATCGCGCGACAGCAGGTCGAGGTCGCGCACCGCACGATCGTTGGCGAGCTCGGCCGCGAGCGCGTCGCTCCAGTCGAGGTAGAAGAGCGTCGCGGTATCGGCGCCGGTCTCCTCGATGATCGGCTCGCCTGGCGGCGACCACGGAACGGCGTCGGGATCGAGCGACACCGCGACGCGCGCGGAGCGGCGCTGCAGGCCCTCGATGTCCTCGCACGTCGTGATGCGGCCTTCGGAGAGGAGTGCGACGCGGTCGCAGCAGCGCTCGAGGTCGTTGATCGAATGGCTGACGACGAGCACGCTCTTGCCCGCATCGCGCAGGTGGTCGAGCACGCCGTCGAACACGCGCCTGCGCGCGAACGGGTCGAGCCCGGAGAACGGCTCATCGAGCAGCAGCAGCCGCGGCGAGTGCGCGAGGGCGGCGACGAGCGCCTCGAGCATGCGCTGCCCCTTCGACAGGTCCGCGATGCGCGCCCGCGGGTCGAGCTCGAACAGCTCGAGCAGGCGCGCAACCTCCGCCTTGTCCCACGTCGGATAGAACGGGCGTAGGAAGCGCATGTGGTCGTCGATCGACATCCAGCGCGGCAGGTCGACGCGATCGGGCACCCAGCCGATCGCGCGCCGCACGGCCCGTGCGTTGCGGCGCGGGTCGAGACCGAGCACGGACACCGTGCCCGCGTCGGGACGCAGCTCGGTCGCCAGCACACGCAGGAGCGTCGACTTGCCGGCGCCGTTCGGACCGAGCAGCCCGGTGACACTGCCGGCGGGCAGGTCGAAGTCCAGGCCGGAGAGAACCTCTTCCTTGCCGTACGCCAGCTCGAGGCCGCGCACCTGGATCACGTCATTCATGCTGCTTCTTCTTCGTCCGCTGCGCGCTCCGCACGCCACCTCTCCGCCGCCTCGAGCACCAGATCGACGATCGCCGTCGGCTCCAGGCCCGCCCCCAGTGCCTCGCGTACGACGCGGGCGATGCGCTCGGAGACGAGCTGCGCCCGCAGCGCGCGGCACACGAGAGGCGCCTCGTCCGCGACGAACACGCCCGCCCCGCGCCGGGCGCGCACCGTCCCCTCGCGCTCCAATTCCCGCCAGGCACGGCTAACGGTGTTCGGATTGACCCGTACCGAGGCAGCGACGTCCCGCACGCTCGGGAGCCGCTCCCCGACCTCGAGGCGCCCCGCGGCGACCGCGAAGCGCACCTGGTCGGCGAGCTGCTCACTGGGCGGCGTCGGGGCCGCAGGATCGATTTCGAACCTCACCAGCGTCCTATCGAGCTAGGACGGTGGGACACTCGAGCCTTTTTTGCCGTACGCTCGAGAGAATGTTGGCTGCCGCCACGCCTGACGGCGTGGCGACGAGACTCGCCCATGAACCCGCGTGCGTTCGCTGCGTTGGTCACGGTCTTGGCCGTGGCACTGACTGCCGTGCTGGTCCGCCCCGGCGCGGACCCGCTCGAGCCGATGCAAGCACCGCTCGCTTCACCGCCGTTGCCAGCACCCGATCCGGGCGCCGCGACCGAGCGCTCCGAGAACGCCGTGGAGCGGCTCACCGCGGCGGCGAGCGAGGTGGGCCCGGTCGAGACCGCCCGCCTCCCCGTGGTCGCGCCGCCTGCGGTCAGCAGCGACGCGGAGCGGACGGCGGATTCGCTCGCGCGCATCCCCGTGATCCTGCGCACGTCGCTCGGCCAGCACCCGCGTGCGAAACTCCGCGAGCTCGACCGGCACCAGGCCACGGTGCTGAAGCTGGTCGCGACACGCGAGCGACCGCCGGGCCTGTTCGAACCCGACGACGCGCGACCGCTCCCCGACGAGCTCGCCCGCTACGTGCCAATGCGGGGCGAGGGCAGCGAAGGGACGGAGCATGGAATGCTCGAGCTCCACGCCGATCTGCCGCTGTACGTCTCGGTCGTGTTGCACCACGCCGTACTCGATTGGCAGCTCGTCCTGCCAGGGACGGAGTCGATCGAGTTCGTGCTGCCGACACAGACCCTGGACGCACTCGCGACCGTGCGCATGAAGGTCGTCTCCGCGACGAATGGTGAACCACTGTCCGTCAAGGTCCAGGTGCGCACCGGCATCGCGTCGACTTCCCTGATCCGCATCGCCGCGCCGGGCAAGATCGTCGTGAGCGACCTGCCACCGGGCGCGAGCCAGATCGAGATCGTCGCGCACCAGCACGCGACGCACCGTCAGCTCGTGCGGCTGCAGCCACTGGAAGAGCTCGATCTCGGGACCATCGCGCTCGAACCGGAACCGCGCGTGTTCGTCCGCCTGACCGGCGGCTCGCCGCGGCCGGGCCAGCGACTCGAGTTCTGGCCTGTGAGCGAGGGCGTCGGCGCTAGTCGCACGACGGCCTCCCGCCAAGGCGGCCTGTGCCATTTCCGCGCCCAGACGAGCGGGCCCTACGTCGTCCGTGCGGTCCAGACCGGGCGGCTCATCAACGCTGTCCCCCACGGCTCGCAGGCGGTCGAGATCGACCCGCGCGGCAGGCTCGAGTCGACGTTCGAGCTCGCGCTCGAGCCAACGACACGAGTCACCCTGCCCAGCCTCGGCGCGGCGCACACGGTGCGTATCCACGACGCGAGCGGGCGCGCGATCCAGGAGCTCCCCCTCACGACGAGCCCGAGCGACGTGGAGCTCGTGCGCGGCGCCTACGAGGTCGCGTTCCTCACCGGCGACGACCAGGAGCTCGGCCGTGAGACGTTCCTGGTGGAGGCGTCTCCCATCGTCCTGGAGCCTGTCCCGTGAGCTCGGCCAAGAGGCTCGGTGTCCTGACCGCGGCGATCGTCCTCGGCCTCGTCGGGGTGTTCGCGGCTCTGCAACACTCGGAGCCCGGCCTCGACGCCCTCGCCGCGAAAGAGGGCGATGCGCCGAGCTCCCACGCCGGCTCCCACGGCGGCTCGGCACCGGTCACCGAGACGAGCTCGCTCGCCCGGTCGGTCGCTCCGTCCCGAAAAGACCGCCGCTCCTTCGGTTCCGCCGCCGCGCACACGCTGCGCGGGAGAATCGAGACCTCGGACGGCATCGAGCCAACCGAACTGAAGTTGCGGGTCCGCATCGGTTTCGGCGAGTATCGCTACGTCCGCGTCGAAAGCGACTACACCTTCCAGATCACTGGCCTCGCGCCTGGCAAGCACACCCTGCGCGCGATGGCGGACGGCTACTTCCGCTACCGCGACTTCGTCGAGCTCGATGGAGCTGCAGGACTGCACGAGACGACGATCGCGTTGCAGGCGATTCCGTACGTGCAGGTCACGCTCGATTGGCCCGAAGGCGAGAGTCCCAAGAAGTGGTTCGCCGGGGACGGCGCCAAGCACCCGTTCGAAGTCGTTGCGACCCGCGAGCCTCTGCCGAGCTCTTTGCGCAGCAGCCGCACGCTGAAGAGCTCGGTCGGACGAATCGACTGGGAGACGCAACGCGAGGGCACGCTCGCGCTCACCGAAGACACCGAGGTCTACGTCAACTTGATCTTGGACAAGGGAGTCGTCGACTCGCGCTTCTTGCCGCGCGGCATCCATGAGGTGGTGTTCCACCTGGACCGGGAGCTGGTGCGCGCCTCGTGTGGCGAAGTCGTCGCGCGCTTCGTGCACGCAACCAGCGGCAGGCCGCTGGAGGGCAACATGCGGTTGGGCCGGTCGACGCACGTGAAGCTCGAGAAGGGTGTAGGCCGCATCGCGCACGTCCCGGCCGGCAAGCGGACCTTCTCGATGCACTCCAAGGGGATGGAGCGCTGGAGCACACACGCTGTCGTGCAACCCCGCATGCCGCTCGACCTGGGCACCATCGTCATCGAGGCCGCGCCCCGGATCCGCGGTCGCGTCACGGGCCCGATGGTCTCCTACGGGCGCGCGCAGGTCGTCCCGGTCGCGGGGCATGCGCGCGACGTGCGGTGGAGCCGAAAGACGCCACAGACGCCCGTGGACAGCGAGACGAGCTCGTTCGAGTTCGAGAACTACCCCCCCGGTCGATACCTGGTTCGCGTTCGCTGCGATTCCGGCGAGGTCGCGTCCGAGGTCGCGCTGGTCGATACGCGCCCGGGCCAGGACGTGCAGCTCGACGTGAAGCTGCAGAGGCTCGTCCGCGTGGGGATCCCCGGACGCGACGCGGAGAGGGCGCGCCGCTACGTCGTCTTGCAACCCAATGGACTCCCCTTCGCGAACGGCGCCCTGAAGCGCGAGGACATGGTGCTGTGGCTCCTGCCCGGCCTAAACGAGATCCAGCTGACCACGGGGCGCGGGACGGAGGTCGGTCGCATCGAAGTCGACGTGGAGGCGCCGATCAAGCTGGACACGAGCGACTTCGGCATGGAAGCTGACACCGAATGAGCTCCGAGCCCCGAATCGACGCGGGCCCCTGCGTCCTGCGCCCGTTCCGCGCGGGCGACGAAGAGGCCATCGCGCACCACGCGAACAACCCCAAGGTTGCTGCGAACCTCCGTGACCACTTTCCGCATCCCTACACGCTCGACGACGCCGAGCAGTGGGTCCGGATCGCGAACGAGCCCGACCCGAGCACGAACTTCGCCATCACGCTCGACGACGCCGTCGTCGGCGGCATCGGCCTCGTCCTGCGCACGAACGTCGAGCGCATCGGGGCCGAGGTCGGGTATTGGCTGGGCGAGGAAGCATGGGGGCGCGGGCTCGCGACGGCCGCTCTGCGCGCGCTTTGCCCCTACGCGTTCGAGACGTTCGCGCTGCGCCGCATCGACGCCGGCGTCTTCGAGACGAACCTGGCTTCGATGCGGGTCCTGGAGAAGGCGGGCTTCCAGCGCGAGGGCGTCTTGCGCAAGTGCGCGATCAAGAACGGCGTCGTGCTCGACGTCGTGATGTACGGGCACGTGCGCTAGCAGCCCGTGTCGTCCCCTTCCCTCGCCGTCCTTGCCCTGGAGCCGTGGCTTGGAGGGAGCCACGCGCGCATGCTCGAGACGTGGCGCGCACGCTCGCGCCACGAGGTGCAGGTGCTCGGTATGCCGGCCCGGCACTGGCGCTGGCGGATGGAGGCGAGCGCATGGAGTCTCGGCGAGCGCATCCGCGTCGAGGGGACGGCTCGCCCGGACGTCGTCTTCGTGTCCGACTACGTCGACGTGCCGCGTCTGCGCGGATTCCTGCCGCGCGAGTGGGCCGACGTGCCGGTCGTGCTGTACATGCACGAGAACCAGCTGACCTACCCGCGCTCCCCCGACGCGCCCCCGAGCCCGCACGATGCCAGCTACGGATTCACGAACGTGCTGTCGTGCCTGGCCGCGGATGTCGTCGTCTTCAACTCGGCGTTCCACCTGCGCGAGTTCCGGGCGGCATCGGCAAGGCTGCTCGCGAGCCTGCCGCGCCCCAAGCCGGCGCGCGAGCTCGAGACGGCGCTCGAGGCCGCGCACGTCGTGGGGCCCGGGGTCGAGCTCGACGCCCTACCGCTCGGGCCTGGGGCGCCCGCCGGCGCCCCACTGCGCGTGGCGTTCAACCACCGCTGGGAGCACGACAAGGATCCGCTCGCTTTCCTGCGTGCAGTGCGCGCTGCGCTCGAGACGGGGGTGCGCATCGAGCTCGTGCTGCTCGGCGAGCGCTTCGAAGAGCTGCCAGCCGCGACGGTCAGCGAGCTCCAGGCCCTCGAAGGATGCGTCTTGCACGCGGGCTTCGCCGACAGCCGGGCGGACTACGCGGCGAAGCTCGGCTCGTGCGATCTCGTCTGCTCGACCGCGCTGCACGAGTTCTACGGGATCGCGGTACTGGAGGGCGTGGCGACGGGGTGTACGGCCCTGGCTCCGAATCGCCTGGCCTATCCGGACGTGCTGCCCCGCGAGACGGAGCTGTACGAGGACGGCGAGCTCGTCCGACGGCTGATCGCCGCGGCGCGCGCGCCGGAGCCCTTCCGGTCGGGCGCCGCCCGTGCGCGGCTGCGCGACGCGGTGCATCCGCACGCCCTGGCAAACAGTGCGAAGGGACTCGACGATACCTGCGTGTTGTAGGTACGGTGTCGCCCCTACACGCTGGCGCCGACCTTGCGGATCTCGGTCGCGACCATGTCGCCGACCTCGCTCGTCGGGTGTACGCCGGTTCCGACACCGCGGATGCGGCCGGCCTGCAATAGCTCGATGATCGACTTCTCGATCGCGGCTTCGGCTTCTTTCTCGCCGAGGAAGCCGAGCATCATCGACACGGCGAGGATCGCGGCCACGGGGCTCGCGACGTCCTTGCCAGCGTGCTTGGGGGCGGAGCCGTGGATGGGCTCGAAGAGGCTCACGCGACCGGGGTGCACGTTGGCGGACGCCGCGATGCCCATGCCGCCCTGCACCATTGCGCCAAGGTCGGTGATGATGTCGCCCATGAGGTTGGGCGTGACGGCGACGTCGAACCACTCGGGGTTCTTGACCATCCACATGCACGCGGCGTCGATGTAGGCGTGCTCGGTATTGATGGTCGGGTACTCGGCTGCGACTTCGCCGAACACGCGCGTCCACAAGTCGTGGGCCCGCACCGCGTTCGCCTTGTCGATCAGCGTCACGGTCCTGTTCTTGTCGCGCTCGACCGCCAGTTCGAAGGCGTAGCGGACGGCGCGCTCGACCCCGGCCCGCGTGTACACCATCGTCTGCGTCGCGACCTCGAGCGCTTGGCCCTTGTGCGCGAAACCGTGCATGCCAGCGTAGGCACCCTCGGTATTCTCGCGCACGATGACCATGTCGATGTCCTTGGGCTCCTTCCCCTTCAGGGGGCAGAGGCGCTCGTCGTACAGCTTGATCGGGCGCAGGTTCGCGTAGAGGTCGAGCTCGAACCGCATCTTCGCGATGATGCCGAACTCGATCTTGCCCACCTCGAGGCGCGGGTCGCCGATCGCGCCGAGATAGATCGCGTCGAGCCCCTTGACCTCCTCGAAGGCCGCGTCGGGGAAAATCTCGCCCGTATCGATGAAGTGCTGGCTGCCGAACGGATACTCGTTCTTGCGCAGCTTGAAGCCAAAGACCTCGGACGCCGCATCGGCGATCTTGAAGGCTTCACGCGTAACTTCGGGTCCGATGCCGTCCCCACCGATGATTGCGATTGAATGCTCGCCCATGACTGTGTTGTTGCCTGAAAGGAATCGACTGCTGCTTGAGAGTCAGGAAGTCTGGACAGCCGCGGTCTCGCGGAACATGCCAGGCTGGTAGGAGACGATGCGACCGGCGACGGCACTCGCCGCGACGGTCAACGGAGAAGCGAGGTAGAGCCTTCCCGGCCCACTGCGCCCCGTGAAATTGCGATTGATCGCGCTGACCGTGACATGGTCCGCGGAGTCCGAGACACCGGGGCCACACCCGATGCACGCGCCGCACCCGGGCTCGATCACCTCGACGCCGGCCTTCGCGAAGACATCCACATACCCCCGGTCGCGCGCGTAGTCACGCACCGTTTCGGAGCCGTACTGGATGTACATCCGCACGCCCTCGGCGACGCCGCGTCCGTGCTTCACCGCGTCCGAGAGGACCCGCGCGTAGAGGTCGAGATCGTGCTCCTTGCCCGCCGTGCAGGAGCCGCCGTAAGCGATGTCGATCGTGATCTCGCCCACGCCGCCAACCGTCTTGCCGTAGGTCGGATCACCGGGTTCGGCGACCATCGGCCCGATCGAGGAAAGGTCGATCGTGTGCACGCCGCCGGCGTACTCGGCGCCAGGATCCGGCGCGACGAAGCGCGCGCGCACGACTTCGGGAGCGACGCCACGCCGCGGCGCGATCCACTCGGCTGTCGCGTCATCGCCCTCGACCATGCCCGACTTGGCGGAGCACTCGGTCGCCATGTTCGTGAGCGTCGCGCGCTCGTCCATGTTGAGCGAAGCGATTCCCGGCCCGCCGAACTCCATCACGCGGTCGAGAGTTTCCTCGCGCTTCGCGTACGTGTCGAGGATGTGCAGGATGACGTCCTTGGCGGTGCAGCCAGGATCGAGCTCCCCGACGAGCTCGAACCGGATCGACTCGGGCACGCGCACGAAGGTGAAGCCCGAGTAGATCAACCCGGCGTACTCGGTCGCGCCGACCCCGTACGTCAGGGCGTTGTTGCCGCCCCCCATGCACGTGTGTGAATCGGTCGCCTGGATGAAGTCCCCGGGGTCGACGAACTGCTCGCGCGCGATTTGGTGGCAGATGCCCGGCGAGACACCGTCGCGCGCCGAGTAGTCGCGCACGCCGGTGTGCTGCTGGAACTCCCGCTGTAGGCGGCGCAACGTCTCGATCTCTTCGGTAAACGGCGCCATGCGCGCGACACCCGTCGCGTACAGGAGGTGATCCTCGAAGACCGCGAACTTGCCGGGGTTCGGGATGCGGTAGTCCACCCCGTACTCCTGCGCCAGGAAGTGGTGAACTTGTGCCGTCGTGAACTCGTGGCTGTAGCCGCCGTCGACATGGACGAGACAGACGTCTCCGGGGCGCACGTAGACCTCGGCTCCTTCGGCGCCGACGATCTTGTTGGCGATGATCTTCTCGGCCATCGTCATCGGCCGGATCGGAGTCGTGGGCGTGGGCACCGTCACGTCGCCCGCCGCGTACTTCGCGGCGAACGGGAAGAGCCCGCCCGACTCGAGCATCACTCGCGTCACCTCATCGTAGCGCGACGTGAACTCCTCGAGCGGCACGTCCTCGCCCGCCTGCAGGCGCTCGAGCTGCTCGTAGCTGCCCATGAGCTGCCCGAGATTCAGGTTGTTGCGCTCGTGGATCGGCGCGAACGATGCGGCGATCACGAGATGAATCCCTGACCACTTCTCGCACTGCGGCGCAGTCTCGCGGCTCGAACCGGTGCCCTTGCGCTGACCCGACGCGATCACCTCGAAGCCGCCGTCGAGGAGCGCGCGCGACTCGAACACGCGCTTGCCCTCTTCGTCGAGCAGGCCCGCGTACGCATCGAGCGCAATGTCCTCGGGCCGGTGGCGAAAACACACCCAGGCCGGCGTCATCGTGTCCGTGTTGATGTCGTCGAGCAGGTCCTTCTCGTCGACCGACGCCATCGAGAGGTCGAGCTCGCCCCGCAGCTGACGCCGGATCGTCTCTGGATCGTCGGTCAGGAAGAGTACGCGCTTGTCCGGGCTGAGGCGGACGACGCGACGCCCGTCGGGCGTCTCGTGAATGAGAGGATTCAAGTCGCCCCCCTACCGGCTCGTGTTCTCGATCAACATCGCGATGCCCTGTCCACCGCCGATGCAGGCCGAGGCGACGCCGTAGCGCTTGTTCGTGCGCCGCAGCTGAAACATCAGGGTCAGGACGAGGCGTGTGCCCGTGGCGCCGAGCGGGTGGCCGAGGCTGATCGCGCCACCGTTGACGTTGCACTTGTCGCGGTCGAGCCCGAGCTCCTTCTCGCAGCCGAGGTACTGGGCGCTGAAGGCCTCGTTGATCTCGACGTAGTCGACGTCGTCGAGCGCGACGCCCGTCTTCTCGACGAGCTGGCGGATCGCCGGCACCGGCCCGATGCCCATCTCGGTCGGATCGACGCCGACGTAGCTCCAGCCGCGGACCGTCGCCAGGACGTCGAGGCCATCCGCCTTCGCCCGCTCGTCGGTCGTCAACACGACCGAAGCGGCGCCGTCGACGATGCCGCTTGCGTTGCCCGCGGTCACGGTGCCGTCCTTGCCGAACGCAGGCCTTAGTCGCGCGAGCCCCTCGATCGTCGTGTCGGGTCGGATGTGGTCGTCGGTGTCGACGACGACGTCGCCCTTGCGCGAAGGGATCGTGACGGGCGCGATCTCTTCGGCGAAACGCCCCTCGTTCACCGCCGCGGCCCCGAGCTGGTGGCTGCGCAGCGCATACTCGTCCTGGGCCTCACGACCGATATCGAGGCGCTTGGCGATCTTCTCGGCCGTCTGCGCCATGAAGAGCTCGGCGTGCGGATCGCGCAAGCTCGCGAACAGCATGTCCTGCATCTCGGGCGCCTGGCCGAAACGGAAACCGGTGCGCCCACCGTACATCACGTACGGCGCCTGGCTCATGTTCTCCATACCGCCGGCGAGGACGGTGCTCGCTTCGCCGAGCTGAATGAGCTGGGCACCGTTGACGAGGGACTGGATGCCGGAGCCGCACAAGCGGTTGACGGTAAGCGCCGGGGCCGGCTCGGGAACGCCCGCCTTCAGCGCGACGTGCCGCGCGCCGTAGATCGCGTCGAGCGAGGTCTGGAGTGCATTGCCGACAACGACGTGCTCGACGGACTCGGGATCCACCTTGGCGCGTTCGAGCGCCGCCTTGGACGAGTGGGCACAGAGGTCGATCGCGCTCAGGTCCTTGAGCTTCCCGAACCCCGGCGTACCGACGTACTCGCACATGGGGGTGCGTGCACCACCGACGATGACGACATCTCGACTCATATCTCGCTACTCCGCGCCTGTTCGAACGTGTTGATTCGTATTCCGTGGTCGGGCACTCGCCCGCGCATACCGCTTGGCCGGCCGGGCTACTCGCCCTTGAAGGCCGCCTTGCGCTTCTCGAGGAACGCCGACATGCCCTCACGCATGTCCGCGGTCTCCGAGGCCTTGCCGAAGAACTCGGTCTCGAGCGTCTCGCCTTCGGTCTGGGAAGCGTCCCAGCCGCGCAGGATCGCCTCCATGCCGAAGCGCAGCGCGATCGGACCGCGCGAGAGGATCGTGTGCACCATCTTCATGGTGCCTTCCTCGAGCTCCTCGGGGGCGAAGACGCGGTTGACGATTCCGACGCGGTGAGCCTCTTCAGCGGTGAACATGTCACCGGTCAGGATCCACTCGCGCGCGACGCCGGGCCCCGCGATTCGCGCGAGACGTTGGCTGCCGCCGTATCCGGGGATGATGCCGAGGCTCACCTCCGGCAAACCGAGCTTCGCCTTCGTCGACGCCGTCCGCAGCGTGCACGCGAGCGCGAGCTCGCAGCCACCGCCGAGGGCGAAGCCATTGATCATCCCGACCGAAGGCTTGCCGAGCTCCTCGAGCTTGCGGAACACGCTCTGTCCGAAAGCCGCGAGCTCGGACGCCTTGGACGCTTCGCCCGCGACGTCGAGCAGCTCACCGATGTCGGCACCGGCCACGAAGGCCTTGTCACCGGCACCAGTCACGACGACGGCACGCACGCTCGAGTCGGCGGCGACGTCGTCAAAGGCGCTCTCGAGCTCGCTCAACGTCTGGTGGTTGAGGGCATTGAGCTTGTCCGGGCGGTTGACGGTCACGCGCGCGACCCCGCCCTCTTTCTCGAGGAGAATGTTCTGGTAGGTCAAATCGCGCCCCTCAGTCGGCTTGGATGACGGTCATCTTGGAGATCTGTGCCGGCTCGACCGGCCGCGAGCCCTCGCCGTCCTTGTGGCAGGCGCCGTTCGCGATCGTGTCCAGTGCCTCGAGCCCGGACACGACGCGCCCGAAGACCGTGTACTGGTTGTCGAGGAAGCCCGCCTCGCCGTGCACGACGAAGAACTGGCTGCCGGCGGAGTTCACGTCCGCTGAGCGGGCCATCGACAGGATGCCGCGCTCGTGGTGGACGTCGTTGAATTCGGCGTCGATCTGGTAGCCCGGTCCGCCGGTGCCCCACGAGCGGGCTTTGTTCTCGTCCTTCGTCAGCGGGTCGCCGCCCTGGATCATGAATCCGGGGATCACGCGGTGGAAGCGCGTGCCGTCGTAGAAGCCTTCCTTCGCCAGCTTGACGAAGTTCGCAACGTGGCCGGGGGCCTTGTCGGGGAAGAACTCCGCCTTCATGTCGCCCGCGTCGGTCTCGATCAGAATCTGGACGCCTTCGAGTTCGTGTGCCATGGGTGTCTTCTGTTGCTCGCTGGGGGGTTACTGCGCCTCGTACCCGCGGGGGGCTCGCCAGGCCGTGGGCCGGCGGAACTACTTTTCCTTCTTCGGCTTTTCCTTCGGGGCGCGGATCACCATCGCCTTGTAGATCGCCTGCCGGACGACGGGGGTCGACTTCTCGCGGCTGGGAGGCGTGGTCTTCGTGTCCGTCGTAGCGATCGTCTCGACCGCTTCCGTGCCGGTCACGACCTCGCCGAACGCGGTGTATTTGCCGTCGAGAAACGGTGTCACGCCGTGCATGACGAAGAACTCACACGTCGCCGAGTTGACCGCGCTGACGATGTTGCCGTTCTCATCCTGGGTGTCCGAGGGAAGACGCGCCATCGAGAGGATTCCGGGAACGTGGCGCTTGGCGCTGAACTCGGCATCGAGACGACGTGGCGCCGCGCGGCCAGGCGACGTGCTACCACCCTGGATCATGAACCCGGGCACCGCCCGGTGAAACTGGTTGTCGTCGTAATACCCCGTGTAGGCGAGGTCGAGGAAGTTGCGCACGTGGTTCGGCGCGACGGTCGGCCACATCTCGAGCCAAATATCGCCCGCGCTCGTGCGCAGGATCACGTCGTACTCACCCAGCTGTGCCTTCGGCAACTCCATGAAGTTGATCCCGCGCTGCGCCGCTTCCAGGTAGAGCACGTCGCGCGGCTCCTTGACGGCATCGAAGCCCAAGCGGAACTTCTTGCGCTCGAACGCCGGCGACTCGAGCAGCGCGGGAGCGAGATCGAAGGTCACCTCGATCTTCTGGCCCGGGAGCAGCGTCAATTTCGACTCGGCACGCTCGCCGAGCGCTTCGCCATCGAGCGTGAACGCAGCGGCCGTCAGCATCCAAGCGGGCAGCCCAGCGCCGCCGGCCGGCGCTTCGATCCCGATCTTGACCGGGTAGGGCTCGCCCTCGATGAAGAGGTCGAGTGCCTCGAACGACACCTGCGGATCATCGACTGCTGCCACCGCGACGGGCGCGAGCGTCAGCGACGCCACTACCAACCATTTGGCGATCACGATTTCTTGTCTCCGTCCCATTTGTAGTAACCCTCACCCGTCTTGCGACCGAGCTTCCCGGAGGCGACTTTCTCGCGCAGGCTCGCGGGAATCGCGAATGCGGCCTCGTCGGGATAGCGGTTCGTCCAGCCTTCCAGGATCGAGAGCGTCGTGTCGAGCCCAACGTAGTCCGTGAGGGTCAAGGGTCCCATCGGGTAGCCACAGCCGTACTGCATCGCGGCGTCGATGTCCTCCTTGGTGGCATCCCCGCGATCGAGCATCTGGATCGACTGCACCATGTAGGGCACGAGCAACCGGTTGACGACGAAGCCCGGCGTGTCCTTGCACGCGACCGGCACCTTGCCGCACGACTCACCGAACGCGCGTGCGCTGGCGAAGACGTCTTCGTCGGTCTCGTCCGTTCGCACGACCTCGACGAGGCGCATCAGCTGCACGGGGTTGAAGAAGTGCAGCCCAACGAATCGCGCGGGCCGTCCGGACGCGGCGGCCATCTCGCCGATCGGAAACGACGACGTGTTCGACGCGAAGACGGTCTCGGGCTTGCACACCTTGCCGAGCCCTGCGAAGAGCGTCTTCTTCACGTCGAGGTTCTCGACGATCGCCTCGATCACGAGGTCGCAATCGGCGAGGGCAGCGGTGTCGCTCGTCGACGTGATGCGACCACGCACCTCCTTCGCCCAAGCCCGCGCGTCGTCCTCCGAGCGCTTGCCCTTGGCGACGGACTTGGACGCGAGCTTCTCGATGCTGCGCTCGATCCGGGCGACTCCCTTGTCCAGCGCGCCTTGGTCACTCTCGCAAGCGACGACGTCGAAGCCGCCCTGCGCCGCGACCTGACAGATGCCGTGCCCCATGAGGCCACACCCGATCACGCCGACCTTCTTGATCTCCATCGATGCGTTCTTTCTTGAGTATCTGGCTTTCTAGAGTCTCTGATTCCGCGAACCGCTAGCCCGACTAGGGGGCGGTCCTGTGAAAAGCGCTGGCGAGCCCCATGCCTCCGGAGATACACAGCGTCGCGAGTCCGTGCTGGGCCTCGCGCCTCTGGAGCTCGTGCAGGAGCGTGACGACGATCCGCGCGCCCGTCGCCCCGATGGGGTGACCGAGGGCGATCGCGCCGCCGTTGACGTTGAGCCGCTGCGGGTCGAGGCCGAGCTCGCGGTCGCACGCGAGCACCTGCGCGGCAAATGCCTCGTTCAGCTCGACGAGGTCGTAGTCGCCCACGCCGATCCCGTTCGCTTCTTCCAAGGAGCGCACGGCCGGCACCGGCCCGATCCCCATGATCGTGGGGGCGACGCCAGCTTGGCGCGTGTCGCCGATCCAGGCGAGGGGCTCCAGTCCGAGATCGTCCGCCGCTCGAGCGGACATCACGAGGAGCGCCGAGGCGCCGTCGGTGATCCCGGACGCGTTTCCGGCGGTCACCGACCCGTGCTCGCGGTCGAACACGGCCGGAAGCTTGCCCATCTTCTCGAGCGTGACGTCCGGCCGCGGGTGCTCGTCGGCGTCGACGATCACCGTCTCCTTGCGCCCGACCACCTCGACCGCCGAAAGCTCGCTGGCGAAGCGGCCGGCCTCGATCGCCCGTCCGGCCTTCTGCTGGGACTCGAACGCGAAGGCGTCCTGATCCGCGCGCGAGATGCCGATGTCCTGCGCGAGCTTCTCCGCCGTCTCACCCATCAGCATGTCGGCGAGCGGGCAGTGGAAGCCGTCCTTGTACATCCCGTCGACGACGCGCTCGTGCCCTAGCCGGTATCCGCGCCGCATGCGCGGAAGGAAGAACGGCAGGCCGCTCATGCTCTCGGTGCCGCCCGCCAGGACCACGTCGCTCTTGCCGAGCCGAATCGCATCGGCCGCGAGCTCGATCGACTTCAGTCCCGAGCCGCACGCCATGTTGATCGTCGTCGCCGGCACAGCTTCGGGGATTCCCGCCCGGACGGTGATCTGGCGGGCGACGTTCGGCCCGCCGCCCGCCTGGCGGCCGTTGCCGATGAAGACCTCTCCCACGCGGGCGGGATCGATGCCGCTGCGCTGGAGCACGTCCCGAACGACGGAGACTCCCAGATCGGCGGCCGAGAGGTCGGTAAAGGCGCCGAGGAAGCGGCCGATCGGCGTCCGCAGGGCATGGGTCACCACGACCTGGGGCATCTGGGCGTTCGTCTTGGGAGGCATGCAGCCGGGGGAGGGGCAGTTTGGAGGTCAGAACTGAAATCTGGAATGACGGGTTCGCCACGCAAGCGCGCCCGCGGCCAGAGGCCCCGGGCGTAGCCGCATCCAGTGTTCCGTCCCGGTCGAATCGACTTGGTGAGGTCGATTTTTGGCCAGCCAGGATAGGTCCGGCCCCGCCAGCTATCAAGCTCGGTCGCCCGCGCTCGTGTGAGGACGGCGTCAGGGCGCCTCGGACTCGGATCCGCCGTTACAATGCCGGCGTGGCCAGGTGCAGCGACCCCACCGGGGCCACTCCTTCGACATCATGCGACCCGAAACCGAACGCGGGACCCAACCGACGCGCCCCGACCCGGGGGGGGTGAGAGACGTCAGGTCCCCGCACCAGGGGGCCCGCACCCGGGCGCTGGTGGCCCTGTTGGCCGACGACTCGCCCGCCACGCGCGCCAAGGTGCGCGCCGAGCTCGCACGCCTGCGCAAGGCGGCACTTCCGGCGCTGCGCCAGGCGGCGCGCTCCGACGAGTCGACGACCGTACGCTGCCGCGCCCGGCAGGTCCTCATCGATCGCGACCGCCAGTTCTCGGTCCGACGCATCGCCCGCTACGCGGCGCGGCCGAGCCACGACCTCGAGAGCGCGTTGTTCCTGCTCGACGCACACCGCGGTCCTGGCAGCGACATGCGCCCCTACAAGCGTGCGCTCGACGCGATGGGCGCCGAGCTCGAGCGGCGCGTCGCGGGCCTTCCACCCGGCGGCGCGCGCGTGCGCGAGCTCGTCCAGTACATGAGCCAGGACATCGGCTTCGGCGGAGCGCTCGACGACTACCACCACCCGGACAACATCCACCTCTCGCGCGCGATCGAGCGACGCTCCGGCATGCCGCTGACGCTGTCGGCGATCTACGCCTTCGTCGCACGCCGCGCCGGCCTTCCGGCCGGCCTGCTGCCGTTCCCCGGGCACGTCCTGCTCTCCGTCGAGCAGGGCGCCAAGCGCAAGATCGTCGACCCTTTCGGGCACGGTCGCATCGTGTCCCGCGGCGCCTGCCGCAAGTACCTCGCGCAGAACGGCTTCCCGAGCCGCGCCGAGTGGTACGTCGTAGCGAGCGACACGGCGATGTTCCTACGCCACATCCTGAACCTCGTCAAGAGCTGCCGTTCACGCGGCCGCGGCGGGGATGCTCGGCAACTCGAGGGTGTCCTGAGCATCCTCGCCGATCACCCACTTCAGTCGCTTCAGGTCCGCTAGCAGATCCCGCCATGCCCGACCCGATCCCGGAGGCCTGGCCGCCGGCGGAGCCCAGCGAACCATCGGTCGTCTTGCCCATGTTTCCGCTACCCGGGGTGTTCCTCTTTCCGCAGCAGATCATGCCGCTGCACATCTTCGAGCCGCGCTACCGGCAGATGATCGAAGACAGCCTCGACGGACCCGGCCGAATCGTGATGGCGACCGTACGCGAGGGACAAACACCGGAGCTCGATCGACCCGAGGTGCTACCCGTCGCCGGACTCGGCGAGATCGTGCGGCACGTGAAGATGCCCGACGGGCGGTTTCACATTCTGCTGTTCGGGGTCCAGCGCGTGTATCTCGACGAGGTCCCCTCGGAGCGCGAGTATCGGCGTGCCGCGTGCGAGCCCGTGGAGGAGATCGCGGTCCCCGGGGCGCAGGAGGACGAGCTGCGCGAGCTGCTGGAGAAGGCGGTCCTCGCCCGTTCTTCCGACATCCTCAATCTGCCCGACGACGCGTCGACCGGTTTCTTGGCGGACCTCTTGTCTCAGCGGCTCGGTCTCTCGCAGTCGGAGCTGGAGCCGATCTTCAGCGAGTACCACCTCGCGCGGCGCGCGCGCATGGCACTCGAGGCTCACGAACGGACGGCCGAGAGCGACTGACGCCTACGGGCCGTCTCCTATCTTCGTGCCCGTGCCCGACGGCGTGGCGGTCAAGGCCAGGAGCGTTTGGACTGGCAGCAGTCGTGGCGCCCGACTGGCGCCGAGTCTGACTGCTCACCAGCCCAAACGCTCCTGGCCCCACTGCTCCCAGCCATGAACACCACGCCGTCGGGAACGGGAACGGAGACGAAGGGCAATGAGAGCCGAAGGTGGCAGCGAATCGCTCACGCCACCGAACGACGCCCTCCCACCAGCGCAAGCACCCCCCAAACGCACGCCAGCACCATCACCGGCTCGATCGGCAACCGATACCGCTCGAAGACATGCGTGACGAAATAGACGAGCGGAAACAACACCAGCACTGACCGCACGAGGCCGACCTCCGGCCTGCCGCCGCGGATGAGCAAGGCGCCGGCGAGCGCGAGCAGCCCGATCGCGGCATGCAGGCTCCACTTGATCCAGCCCATCCAATCGCGCGCGCGGCGCGAACCATCGCCGAGGGGGATCCCCTGGAAGGGACTGCGGCCGAACCAGAAGCGCGCACAACGCACGCCGCAGAGCTCGATGAAGCGTCCCGGATTCGCCCGCGCCCACGCGCGAAAGCGCGCGGAGCACTCGGCTGCGTAAGCGTGCTCGCCCAGCGCGGAATAGCGCGCCAGCTCCTGCGCGTTGTAGGCGGGGTGCACGGCGCCGTTGAACTGCCCTTCGGCGGTGTCGTTGTTGCCGACCATCAGCTCGACGCCGAGGTTGGTGCGAATCCCGGGACTGCCGAGCACGAGCGCGTTGCGCGCCATCCAGGGCGAGGCGACGATGAGCGCGGCCGCGCCGAACGCGGCGGCCGTCCTGCAGGCAGCGGCGAGTCCCTGCCCGCGCACCCAGTAGACGAGCACGCCGGGCAGGAGCGCGATCGGCGCCGGGTTGACGAGCAGGAGCGCCCCGAACCCCACCCCGAGCCGCGCGGCGCCGCCGGCTCCCACGGCGGACCCGCGCCCCGCCAACGCCGCGAGGAACCAGGTGATGCCACAGGCGGCGAAGGTGCTGTCCCAGGGCAGGCTGACGGAGTAGTAGATCGCGCCCGGGTGCAGCGCCCATGCCCACGCGGACAACAGGCCGAGTCGCGGTCCGAGCAACGCCCGACCCAGCGCGAGCAGCGCGAGGCAGGTCGCCGCGGAGACGAGCGCCTGGATCACGGCCAGCGCCGTCGCGAGCGGGCGGCCGATCTCGTCGAAGATCGCGATCAGGAGCGCGAGAAGGGCGGGAAAGGTCGGTGCGCTCCACCCGGTCGAACCCGTCCCCTTCGCGAATGCGTCCGAGAAGCCCTCACCGCGCGCCAGCGCCTGACCGATCGCGGCCTGCTCGTAGCCCCAGTCCCAGCTCGTCTCCTTGCCCTCGATCCCGCACGGATCGTCAAGCACGACGAGCGCCGCCAGGCGAGCAGCGAATGCGACCGCGAGTACGAGCGAACCCGCCAGCCACGGAGATCGGCGTGCCGGCTGGGCGCTGTCACCCATCAGTCGGCGAGCGTCGCGAGCACCGGGGCATGATCGGAGGGCTTCTCCCCGGCGCGGTAGTCGTGCAGGATCTCGACGCTGCGACACGCCTCGAGCGCGGACAGCGACATGAGGAAGTGGTCGATCCTGAGCCCACGGCCGCGCTCGAACCCCCGGGTGCGGAAGTCCCACCAGGTGTACTGTCCGGCCTCCTCGTGAAAACGCCGGTAAGCGTCGCGCAGCCCGAGGCTCATCAGCTGTGCGAGGGCGTCGCGCTCGGGCTCCGAGCACGGCACGCTGTCGCGCCAGGCCTCGGGATCGTGCACGTCACGGTCGTCGAACGTGCAGTTGAAGTCCCCGCACACGATCAGCTTCTCATCCGGGTCGAAGCGTTCGTGCACGTAGTCGTGCAGCCGCTCCATCCAGGCGAGCTTGTGACGATACTTCACCGAACCGACGCGCTGACCGTTGACGACGTACAGGTCGAGCACTCGCACGTCGCCGATGCGTGCCCCGATCACGCGCGCCTCGTCGTCGAAGCGCTCGTCGTCGAGACCGCGAACGACGTCCTCGAGCGGCTCGCGCGCGAGGATCGCGACGCCGTTGTAGGTCTTCTGTCCAAGAACTTCGGCGGTGTAGCCCATCTCGAGCAGCTCGTCGCGCGGAAAGAGCTCGTCGACGACCTTCGTCTCCTGCAGGCAGACGACGTCCGGTGCATGCTCTTCGAGCAGAGTGCGGACGCGCTCGAGGCGGGGCCTGAGGGAGTTGACGTTCCAGGTGACGATGTTCAAGGGGCCGTAGATTAGTCGCAGGGATCACCCGACTTCACCCATCGGCGTCTCGAATTGAATCCCGCGGCGCCTTTCGGGCAACTCCGGGCCGCGGTTGGGCTAAAATTGAGGGTTCACCTGCAAGGAGACCATCCCGTGCTGATCCTTCCCCCTCTCATGACCCTCGCCCTCGCGGCGAGCGGGACCCTACCCACTCCGCCGGCCAGCTCCGGCGCCCGACTGTTCGTCCACGTCGTCGTCGACGAAGAGCTGCAGGAAATCCTCGACGAGTACGACGAGGCCGTCGACGCATGGGAGGCCGAGCGGCGCGCCGCGTCGGGCGGCAAGGAACGGCGAGCGCTCAAGGACCGCCACCCGGTCAAGACCTTCTACGCGCGCATCGAGGCGCTCGCCAAACAGGGCAATGGCGCGGCGCTCCTGTGGAACGCGACGCACGTCCAGGACTTCCTCAAGGGAACCAAGAAGATCCGCGCGGCGAAGGCCGAGCTCTTCGACCGACTCGTCGATCAGTTCGCGGAGGCGGAGTGGTCGGAGGACATCGCGCTCCAACTCGACCGCCAGAAGCGCTGGTTCGAGGCAGGCGGGATCGCCGCACGGCTCGAGGCCCTGTCGCAAAAGAGCACACGAACCGAGACCGTGGCGACGTCGCTCGAGAAGCTCGCGAGCCGCTTGCGCGGCAGGAAGGCGACGCCCGAGGACCTCGCCAAGTCCGAGGCCCTGCGCGATCGCGTCCTCGCGGAGATGGGCGAGACCAAGGCCGCCGACCGCGTGCGCGATGAGCGGCGCAAGGAGAAGTACAAGGTCGGCAACACGCCGCCCGATTTCACGACGACCGACACGGACGGGGTCGAGTTCAAGCTCTCGGACTACCGCGGGAAGGTCGTCCTGCTCGACTTCTGGGGATTCTGGTGAAGCCCTTGCCGTGGGATGATTCCCCACAGTCGGACGCTGGTCGAGCGTCTGCAGAGTGAGCCCTTCGCCCTGATCGGAGTCAACACCGACAGCGACAAGGAGACGTACCGCAAGGGAGTCGAGGAGCACCAGGTGGCCTGGCGCTCCTCGTGGCAGGGTGGAACCGGCGGTCCGCTCACCAAGGAGTGGAGCGTGCAGAGCTACCCGACGGTCTTCTTGATCGATCACAAAGGCGTGATCCGCGAGCGCTGGCAAGGCGACCCCGGTGGCGAGGCGCTCGACGCCGCAGTGGACAAGTACGTGGCCCTGGCCAAAAGAGACCTGGAGAAGTGATCTTGCGCGCCCAATCGACTCGCACCGTGACCGGCACCTTCAGTGGCATCTTCCTCTCGGGCGCAATGGTGCTACTCGCCGGATGCGGCGGGAGCCCCGGAACGTCACGGCTCCCGACGTCGCCGGACGAATCGGCGACCGGCGACGAGGATGGGCTCGGCGACGATTTCATGCAGCTCCCCGACAACTGGGAGTTCGATCTGGCCGTCCCCGTCGACGGGCAAACGCTGTCGAGCATGGGCAGCGCCCTCTCGTCCGACCTGCGCAACATCGGCGGATTCGACGTGCAGGTCGGCAGCATCTGGGTGCCCGAGACTCAATCACGTGAGTACTTCGCGTACCAGATTCCGCTCACTCCCCCGGCGAACCCGGCCCCGATCATTGTCTTGTTCCACCAGTTCAACGCGAGCCACGCCGACGTCATCAACACGTCGTTCCTGGCGGAAACGCGGACGCGCGGCTGGTACATGCTTGCACCCCTCGGCCGCTGGGATGGTGCGCCCGGCAACGGCCAGAACAACTTCGGCGCTCTCAACGCCCAGCACGGGACGAACACGGCGCTCGCTTGGATGCTCGGGGATCCGTCGGTCGACGCGAGCCGCGTCTACGGCGTCGGCTTCTCGATGGGCGGCGGCTGGATGGCGAGCCACGCGGCACGGCACCCGGGGACGTACAGCGCGCTCGTCAACAACACCGGGGGCGTCGCGTTGATGGACACTTACTCGAACAGCCCCGTGGCGGCTGCGATCCTCAATCCGCTGCTCGGCGGCGACCCGGTGCAGGTGCCGTTCGAGTACGAGCGCATCTCGACGATCGTGCTCGACCTGGCGGGCCAGCTCGTGCCCGGCGGCAACCACATGGCGCTCAACCTGAAGACGACGCCGATCCAGAGCTGGTATTCGCTGAACGACACGGGAGCCACCTCCTATCTCGTGGATCAGACGATCCAGTTCGACGCCTACTTCACGTCCGTCGGCGCGACGAACCACAATCTGTTCTCCGCGAACACGATGCCCGGGCACGACTGGAACACGATCGACGAGACCACCGTCTGCGACTGGTTCGACCAGCAGGCGCCGACGCCTCCGCCCCCGATTCAGGGACGTTGGCTGCTCGACCGCCCCGGAACGTTCGGGCTGTTCAGGTTCGAGCAAGACACCACCGGCTTCAGCGACATCGCATTCGGCGCCTTCCCGGGCAACCATTACGCGCTCATCGCCACCAACGTGCAGTCCTACGAGATCGACATGGTCGCCACCGGACTGGACCCGGCACAGCCGTTTACGGTCTTCGTCGACGCGGGCGCCACCGACTTCACCTTCACGAGCGCCTCGCAAATGCCGACGGCGGTCACCCGCAACAACACGGCAACGACGGCGTGGACGTGGAACGCCGGGGTGTTGACGCTGCAGGAGACGGCAGGCGGCACCGCGACCTGGGCGATCCAGTAGCTGTTAGTACGGTGTCGGCAGCGCGTCGAAGAGCGGCCCCAGGTGCTTCTCGTAGCGCTTCCACCTCGCCACCGCGCTCTTGTAGATCGGCTGCCGTACTTGCGTGACCGACGCCGTGTGTACGCGGCGTTCGGCGCGGTGAAACTCGAGGCACCCATCCTGCCACTCGAGCCCGCAGAACTCGAGCAGGCGCCGCGACTGCCGCTCCTGGTCGGCGACGACGTCCTCGTACACGACATCGAGCACTCCGCCCGGGAGCACGCTGTGCCAGTGGTCCATCAGCTCCTGGTACAGCCCGTAGCGCTGCCCGAGCTCCGTCAGGTCGTACGTGTAGCCGAGATGCGACGAGAACAGCGTCTTGAAGCACGACAAGCAGGTGTCCGCCGGATTGCGACGGCAGTGCACGATGCGCGCGTTCGGCAGCGCACGGTGCAGGAAACCGACGTGCAGGAAGTTGGAGAGCCCCTTGTCGACGACGCGCGCGGCACCCGGTGCGCGGCGCTCCAAGAGCTCGACATAGCGCTTCCCCAGGAGCGCCAGCTTGGCCGGCGTAGCGGCGGCGAGCGCCTCGGGAAAGTCGCTCTGGTCCCCCTTGGAACAGAGCGAACGTGTCACCGCCTCGAGGTCGCCGACCTCGCCCACCGCGGTCACGCCCGAGTGCGCGGCGAGGATCTGCTCGACGAGCGTCGTCCCCGAGCGCGGCATGCCGACGATCAGGATCGGGGCGGATTCCGAGCACGAGGGGTCGGCCCCGTGACCGAGGAACTCGGCGCCGTGCAGCGCAGCGATCCGGCGCATCACGCCCGCGTGGAACTCGAGGTCGTACTGGATGCTCGCGCGGTGCAGGCGATTGCCACGCGACAGGTGCTCGAAGGCGCGGTCGTAGTCGCCGATGTCCTCGTAGGCCTTGGCGAGGGCGAAGTGCAGCGGCGCGGCGCGCCGGTCCATGCTCGAGCGGCGGGCGACCAGAGCCTCCATCTCGCGTACGTGCTCGTCGTCCGCTGACTCGTACTTGCGCAGGGTCGTGCGTACGACGTGCGCGTCACCGAAGTCGGGGCGCAGCTCACAGGCGCGCTCGAAGTGCTTCGCCGCCAGCTCCATCTCACCGAGCGACAAGTGCACGCCGCCCAAGTTGAGGTGCCCCTCTGGAAACTCGGGGCTCAGCTCCACCGACTTGCGCGCCGCGGCGAGCGCGTCCTCCGCGCGGCCATTGCGGTTCAACACCACGGCCAGGTTCGTCAACGCGGCAGCGTGGTCCGGGTCGAACTCCAAGACCTTGCGGTACGTCGCCTCGGCTTCGAACAGGCCCCCGCGCAGGTGCTCGTCTCGGCCGCGCTGGAAGAGCGTGCTGGCACGGGCGGTGCGCGTCGCCGCACCCGATTCGCGCTTCAGCCGCTGCGCATCGAGTGCCTGTGCGCGCTTCTTCGCTTCGCGTCGCTTCTTGTCCTTCTGCGCCTTCTTCTTGTCGCGGCTCATGTACGGCTCGGCGCACAGGATCCGAGCGCCTCGAACAGCGGGTCGAGGTGCTTCTCGTAGCGCTTCCAACGCGCGACCGACGTCGAGTAGATCGGCTGCCGAACCTGCGACACACTCGCCGAGCCGACGATGCGCTGCGTCTCGTGGAAGCGCATGCACGCGTCCTCCCACTCCAAGCCGCAGAAGTCCAACAAGCGCCGCGTCTCGGTTTCCTGGTTCGCGACCAGCTCCTCGTAGTGCACGTCGAGGACGCGGCCAGGAAGCGCCGCATGCCAATGGCGCATCAGCTCGCCGTACGAGCGGTAGCGAGCACCGATCTCGCTCAGATCGTACGCGTAGTCGATCGGCGAAGAGAAGTACTGCCGGTAGCACGCCACGCCCGTGTCGACGGGATCGCGCCGACAGTGCACGATCTTGGCGCCTGGAAGCACGCGGTGGATCAGCCCGATGTGCAGGAAGTTGTTGAGGCTCTTGTCGACGACGCGCTCCGCGTCCGGAGCACGGGCCGCGACGAGTGCCGCGTATCGTGCGCCGAGCTCGGCCAGCTGCGCCGGCGGTAGCTCTCGGTTCTTCTCCGGAAAGTCCCCCAGATCGGCCGCTTCGCAGTACGTCCGCGCGACGTTGTCGAAATCGGGAACTTCGCCCACTGCCCCGACTCGCGAATGGCTGGCGAGGATCTGCTCGACGAGTGTCGACCCCGAGCGCGGGAAGCCGACGACGAAGATCGGCTCCGCGTCGGTACTGCTCTCGTGCGGCCCGGCGGCGAGAAACTCCGCGTCGTGCACGCGAGCGATGCGCCGCATCAACTCGTCGGCCGCCTCGACGTCGTAGCGCACTCGGGAGCGGTGCAAGCGGTTGGCTTTTTGCAGGTGCTCGAAGGAGCGCTCGAACTCGCCGCAGTCCTCGAACGCCTTGGCGAGAGCGAACTGAAAGGGCGTCACGCGCGGGTCGTTGAACGGCAGTTGCGCGAGCTGCTTCTCCATCACGGCGATGTCCGGATCGTCGGTCTCGGTGTAGCGCTTGACCGTCCCCAGGTTGACCCATGCAGGGCCCAAGTCCGGCCGCGCGTCGACCGCGGCGCGGAAGTGCTGCCCCGCCTCCTCGGTCTCGCCCCGCGACTGCAGGCAGGTTCCCAGGTTGTTGTGCGCCTCGCCCAGGAGCGGATCGATCCGCACCGCCCGGCGCAGGCACGTGATCGCGTCCTCGACTCGCTCGAGGCGCTGGAGCACGGCCGCCAAGTTGACGAGCGCTGCGGTCTGTTCCGGCTCGTAGTGCAGGACTTTTTTGAACTGCTCGATCGCTTCTTCGGTCCGCCCCTGGCTCCGCGCGCGCTGCGCGCGCTCGAAACACTCGCGGCCGCGGCGGCGGCGCTGAGCCTCCACCTCGGGCGCTACGCGGGTGGAGTCGGCCTTCGCCCGCTTCTTCGCGTCGCGACGCTTCTTGTCCTTCTGGGCGCGCTTGTCCTTCTTGCTCATGAGCCGCAGAACTTACCATGCCGCCTTGGATCCCCGGAACGAGTCGACAGCCGTGGCGCCGCGGCCGCGCGTGGGAGGCGTCGGGCGCGCGACGATCGTGTTCGCCGTCTTGCTGAGCCTCGCGTGCCTGATCCAGGTGAACCACCGGGCTCGCAAGGGACGCAGCGCGATCTTGAAGTGGGCGCCGGCGTTCGAGGCCCTGGAGCAGGGCGAGCCGATCTACGGCGTCGGGGACGAGGGCTATCCCACGTTGCCGCTGACGCTCCTGGTGATGTCGCCCTTTCACGCTCTCGGGGAGACGCTCGGCCCTCTCGCTTGGGCGCTGTTCAAGATCGTGCTCAGTTGGTGGATCGTGGTCTCGGCCCTGCGGCTCGCGTGCGCCGGCCCGTCCGCGCCGCGCGGCTCGCCGTGGATCGCGCTCGTCGTCGTGCTGTTCTCGTTCAGGGCGCTCTACTCCGACGTGCAACACGGCAACCTCAACGTGCTCGTCGGCGCCACCGTCGTCGGCGCGATGGTCGCCTGGTCGCGTGGGCGCCCGTTCTCGACCGGGCTCTGGATCGGGCTCGGCACGGTGCTCAAGGTCACACCCGCGCTCGGCGTGGTGCTGCTCCTCAGCAAGCGCAGCGGACGCGGCTTGCTCGGGCTCGGCGCGGGGCTCGCGTTGTTCGGCTTCGTCGTGCCGGGGCTGTGGATCGGCTGGGCGCGCAACCTCGAGCTCGTCGATGAGTGGACGCGGCAGATGGTCCTGCCCTACTTCACCGGGCGCGAGCTCGGTGTCGTGCAGACGGTCCAGCTCAACCAGTCACTCTTCGGTGTGCTCGCCCGGCTGTTCACGCACTCGCCCGCCATCGAGGGTCCACCACCGGTGTACGTGAACTGGCTCGAATTGGGGCCTTCGGCGTTCCGAGCGACGCACCTCGCCGCCTCCCTGCTGACCCTGGGCTGGCTCGTACTGTGCTTGCGCGGAAGAGCGCTGCACGAGGGCCGGGTCGTGCTCGGCGAATTCACTCTCCTCGCGCTGGCGATGCTCTTCCTGTCGGAGCGCAGCTGGAAACACCATTACGTCCTCCTGTGCCTGCCGCTGGCGATGCTCGTGCCGCTCGTCTTCGATGCGGCCGGCTCCCGGCGCCGGATCGCTGCGTGGGGCTTCGGTCTGAGCGCCGTGCTGCACGGCGCCAGCGGCGAGGCCGTTCTCGGCGCGCGCGGAAGCGACCTCGCGGAGGCCTACGGGGCTTGGTTGTGGGGCGGGATTGCCCTATACATCGCCTGCGGAGCGCTGCTCAGCCTCGAGAAGGGTGGGAACGCAGGCCTCGAACAACGCGTGGAAGACCGTCCTTCAGGTGGTCCCCTTTCTCGGGATAAGTGTGCTTCGGGGTGATCAGGTCCTATCCTGTACGGCTCAAAAATCGCGCTCTCGCGCCGCTGGACCCATAGTGAACGACTCTCGACGAAGACCTCGTAAGCCTCGCCGCCGCTCCTCGAGCAGCGCGAAACGCCGCCCCGAAGCAGCTCCCCTGCAGCCCACCGAAACTCCGCCCGAAGTGGAGCGTTTCACCGAGTGGGACTTGGGGGATGAGCTCCAAGGTGCCATCGCCGAAATGGGGATCACGAAACCGACGCCGATCCAGGCGCTCGCGATCGGCCCCGTCTTGGAGGGCCGCGACGTGATCGCCAAGGCGGAGACGGGCACGGGCAAGACGCTCGCGTTCGGCGCGCCGATGATCGCGCGCGTCGATGCGGCGCGCGCGAGCGTGCTCGCTCTCGTGCTCTGCCCGACGCGCGAGCTCTCCGAGCAGGTGCATAACGTGCTCGTCCGCATCGGCGCGGTCCGCGATCTGAAGGTCGCGCTCATCGTCGGCGGTGAGCCGATGCAGCCGCAGGTCAAAGCACTGCAGTCGGGTTCGCAGGTCGTCGTCGGTACGCCCGGCCGCGTTCTCGATCTGATGGGGCAGGGCTTTCTCTCGTTCCCGTGGACCGAGTTCGTCGTCCTCGACGAGGCCGACAAGATGCTCGAGATCGGGTTCATCGACGACGTGCGCAAGATCCTCGCCGGGTGCAACGAGGAGCGACAGACCCTGCTCTTCTCGGCGACCTTCCCGCCGCAGCTCCTGAGCCTGGCGCGCGACGGCACGCGCGACCCGGTCGAGGTTGCGACGGCCCAGGGCATCTCGACCGTCGACACGATCAAGCAGTACTACCTCGAGGTGACCGAGGAGAACCGAGCGCGGGCACTCGCGGTCATGATCGACCGCAGCGCCCCCGACGCCGTCTTCCTCGTCTTCTGCGACCGCCGCACGGACGTCGACCGCCTCATGCGACGGATGGAGCGCGAGCGTTTCTCGGTCAAGGCGCTGCACGGCGGCTACGATCAGGCCGCCCGTTTTCGCGTCATGAGCGCGTTCCGCACGGGCGAGGTCAAGTGTCTGGTAGCGACCGACGTCGCATCGCGCGGCCTCGACGTCCTGCACGTCACCCACGTCATCAACTTCGGCGTGCCGCGCGACGCATCGGACTACACACACCGCATCGGCCGCACCGGCCGCGCGGGCCGGTCCGGTACGGCCGTGACGCTGGTCGGGCCGACGAACCGGCGCAACTGGCGCGCCCTCGAGACCCATGTTCCCTTCGAGATCGAGGAGCTCCAGAGCCCCCACGATCTGCATGCGCGCGTCCGTTCGCGCGGCCGGGACGACGAATCCTCGACAGCCGAGCCCCAAGAGGACGAGACGCCCCGCAACGGGAGGCGCGGGTCGCGGAGGGACGAGCGCAGCGAAACCGACGCCGAGCGTGAAGGGCGGCCGCGGCGCAAACCGCGCGCCGAGCGCGAAGCGCGCCCTGAGCGCGAGGAACGTCCGCGGCGGGAGCGGGAACGCGATGAGCGGCCCGAACGCGAAGACCGTCCGACCCGCAAGCCGCGCGTCGCCGACAAGCCGGATCCCGAGCCGCCCAGGAAGCAGTCCGCAAGGGGCGGTGGCCACCCCACATTCGGCGTCGGCGTCAGCGATGACGGTGGGGCCGAGAAGAAGAGAAAGCGCGCGCGGACTCGCAAGTCCGACGAAACGCGCGACCGGAAGCCCGACCGCAAGGAGGACGGGCCGACGGGAGGCAAGAAGACCGGCTTCGGCACCGGAATCTGACCGATGGGCGGGACGAACCCCTACAACCAAGAGGTCGAGGTGGAGCCTCCGACCAAGAAGTACTCGATCACGTTCCTGCCGATGAACGAGACGATCGAGGTCGACCCGACCGCGCTTCCCTACTCCCGCGAGGGCCTGTCGGGCTCGATCCTCGACATCGCCTGCGGCCACGAGATCGACATCGAGCATGCCTGTGGCGGCGTCTGCGCGTGCTCGACGTGCCACATCATCGTGCGCGAGGGCTTCGACTCGATCCCCTCGGCGACCGAGGACGAGGAAGACATGCTCGACACGGCGCCGGGGCTCGAGATGACGTCGCGCCTCTCCTGCCAAGCCGTCCCCGATGGCTCGGTGGACCTGATCGTCGAGATCCCCGACTGGAACCGCAACCACGCCAAGGAAAGCCACTGAGGCGATGGAGGCTCGACTCGCCAACCCGCGCGGCTTCTGCGCCGGTGTCGATCGGGCGATCGAGATCGTCGAGCGCGCCCTCGAGCGCTACGGCGCACCGGTCTTCGTGCTGCACGAGATCGTGCACAACAAGCACGTGCTCGAGGACCTCGGCGGTCGTGGCGCGGTGTTCGTCGAGAGCCTCTCCCAGGTCCCCGAGGGCGCCGTCACGATCTTCAGCGCACACGGCGTGGCCGAGTCCGTCTGCGACGAGAGTGAGAAGCGCGGACTGCGCGTCATCGACGCGACCTGCCCGCTGGTCACCAAGGTGCACGTGCAGGCCGGTAACTACGCCGCCGGGGGTCGCGAGATCATCCTGATCGGGCACCCGGGGCATCCGGAGGTCGAGGGCACGCGCGGGCGCATCGACGGGGAGGTCTACGTGCTGTCGACCGTCGAAGAGGTCGCAGCCCTCGAGGTCAAGGATCCCGAGCGGCTCGCCTACGTCACCCAGACGACGCTCTCGGTCGACGACACGCGCGAGACTATCGAGGCCCTGCGCCGCCGCTTCCCCAACATCCAGGGCCCCGACCTCAAGGACATCTGCTACGCGACGCAGAACCGCCAGAACGCGGTGCGCGAGCTCGCGCCGCAGGTCGACGTCCTGATCGTCGTAGGCTCCAGCAATTCGTCCAACTCGAGCCGCCTGCGCGAGCTCGGCGAGCGGCTCGGTGTCCCCTCCTATCTGATCGACGACCCGGACGAGCTTCAGGCACGTTGGCTCGAAGGGGCGCAGCGCGTCGGCCTAACAGCAGGCGCCTCGGCGCCGGAGGTGCTCGTGCGAAAGATCCAGACGAAGCTCGAGCACCTCGGCGTCGAATCGACGGGCGAGATGGACGGGAACCCGGAATCGGTGGTGTTCCAGATGCCGCCGGAGCTGCGCTGAAGAGAGCGCCCCGTCCGGGTGGTCGCACGAGGCGCTGCTCGTCAATCGGGTCGCGGTCTCAGAAGGCCCAGCCGACGCCGAGAAGCAGCAGGTGGTCGTCGCGGTCGTTGCCCTCGGCCGGCGTGTTGTCCCAGTCGAAGACCCACTGCAGCTGCGCGAACATGTTCTCGGTGAGCGTCGCCTTGGCGCGCGTGTCGACGCGGGCGTAGATGTCCTCTTCGGGATCCTCGACGCTCGGGAAGACCTCGGCCGTTTGGCTGAACTGCCAGCGCTCGCTGTAGTTCCACTCGGCTCCGTAGGCGAGGCGAAGCGCGACGTAGTCGTCGTCCTCGTCGACGCCGTCCTCGTCGATGTCCTCCTCGTGGGCGACGTCTTCGGTGTCGTACTCCTCGAACACGTAGCTGAGACCAATTTCGCCGTTGATCTTCCACTCATCGTCGTCACGGAACTGGCGGCCGTATCCGCCGCCCACGGTGTAGCGCAGGTCGATGTTGGCCTGGTCGTCGTACGCGCCCGTGACCAGTCCGTACGCGTAGGAATCCTCCGAGATGAAGTGGTCCCACTTGCCGGACATGAAGGCTTTGCGCTCGGAGATCGAGCCGTTCTCCGAGCCGTAGTTCCAGAGGAAACCGACGGTGTAGCGGTCGTCGTCGACGCGGTTCTTGGCGTCGATGCCGATTGAGAAGCGCTCGACGTCGGTGTTCCCGTAGGTCTTCGAAGCGGCCGTGTTGAACGTGCCGTGCCAACCTTCGGGCTCTTCTTCCTCCTCGTCCTGCGAGAGAGCCTCGGCGAGGCTCTCGTAGAACACCGGCTGTTCGGCCGGCTCGGAGTTGGTGACAAAGGCGAGGGCCAGGGGCAGAATCATCATGATCGGTCTCGGGGAGACGGTCTCGGCTCGGGCAGATTCCGAGCTTTCGGGCAAGAAGGTTAGGGACTCCCGCGTTTCGGTCAAGACGGCAGGAGTGACAAACCCTTCAGGTGCCGCGTAGACAGCGCTCCGCGTAGTCGATTCCGTCCGGTGTCCTGGATCCGTGCCAGGAGAGGTACTCGCCGTCGGCGAGTCGGAAGCGCTCGCGCGGCAGGCCGGTCGCCCGCGCGAGCTCGTCGGCGTGCTTGCCCTCGAACGCAAAGGGCTCGCTGCCCAAGAGGACTAGGTCCGGGTCCGCATCCCGGAGCGCATCGACGGTGATCTCGGGGTAGCGCTCACTCGCCTCGGCGAACACGTTGCGGCCCCCAGCGAGGGCCAGGAGCGCGTCGACGAACGTGTCGGCGTTCACGCTCATGTAGGGCTTGCGCCAGATGAGATAGGCCCAGGTGACGGCGGGCTTCCCCGCCCAGGCGCGCTGCACGCGGCGGGCGCGCTCCTCGATGTCGGCGGCGATGCGGTCGCCGGCCTCCGGGCGCTCGAGCGCGGCGGCGATGTCCCGCACCATGTGGGCCGTCCCCGCAACGTCGCGTGGGAAGGTGGAGTGGCACCGAACGCCGGCCGCCGCGAGCGCCTCGGCGTCCTCGACGCGATTCTCCTCTTCGTTCAACAGGACGATGTCAGCGTCCAGCTCGGCGATGCGTGCGACGTCGGGATCCTTGGTGCCGCCAACCTTCTCGACGGAACCCACGCGGTCCGAGGGATGAACGCAGTAGGTCGTGATGCCAACGAGCTCGTCGCCGCGGTCGAGGTCGTAGACGAGCTCGGTCAGGCTCGGGCAGAGCGAGACGATCTTCACGCGAGGATCTCCTCGTTCTCGATCGGCTCGAGCCGGTAGCGCTTGCCGTCGCGAACGATGCGCCCGAACGCCTCGTCGACGTCGTGGTAGAAGAGCCCGATCCAGCCCTCGTCGGCGGCCCGCGCGATCCACTTGGAGCGCTCCTCGAACGAGCGCACGACGTCGATGTCGAACGCCATCACGTAGGGAGGTTGGATGTGGTGTGTCGTCGGCACGACGTCGGTCCAGAAGACGACTGTCGGCTCGACGGCGTCGAGGCCGAGAGTGACGAGCGAGACACCGTCGGAGTGGCCACCGACGTGATGCACGTGCACGCCCTCGAACAGCTCGGCGTCCTCCTCGTACGTCTCGAGGAGGCCGGCGTCCTCGATCGTCCGCATGTCGTCCGGGCGGTACGAGCCGCGCCGCGCGTGATCGGACTTCTTCGCCATCTCGACCTCGATCCGCGGCGCGAAGTGGCGGGCGCGGGGAAAGCGTGGGATGAGCCGTCCGTCCGCCGCGCGCGCCAGCGCGCCGACGTGATCCCAGTGGCAGTGACTCAGGACGACGTGGGTCACGTCGTCCGCGGCAACGCCGCACGCGGAGAGGGCACCCTCGAGATCGACCGAAGCCTCGATCCCGTAGATGCGGCACTCCTTGTCGGTCCACCGGTCGCCGATGCCGCCTTCGATCAAGACGCGCTGGTCGCCACGTTCCGCGAGGAAGGAGCGCAGCGCGAGCGGAATCGTGTTGTCCACTCCCGCCGGCGTCATCCGCTGCCACAGGACCTTCGGCACGACGCCCCACATCGCGCCCCCGTCGAGGCGAAACGTACCGTCCCAGAGCTCGGTGACGGTCCACTCGCCGACCTGGATGCGCCGCCGCCGCCACGGACCGGGCGTGCGGCTGGCGACCGGTCCGCTCATCCCTTCTGGTCGCGGAGGATCGAACGCGCGATCACGAGGCGCTGGATCTCGGAGGTGCCCTCGCCGATCGTGCAGAGCTTGGCGTCGCGCCACATGCGCTCGACCGGGTACTCGCGGCTGTAGCCGTAGCCGCCGTAGACCTGAATGGCGTCGTAGGAGACCTTCATCGCCACCTCGGAGGCGAAGAGCTTGGCCATCGAGCCCTCCTTCGAGTACGGCTGTCCGGCGTCCTTGAGGCGCGCGGCGTGGTACACGAGGTGCTTGGCGGCCTCGACCTGCAGCGCCATGTCGGCGAGCTTGAACTGCACCGCCTGCTGGTCGGCGAGCGTCTTGCCGAACGCCTCGCGCTCCTTGGCGTACTTGCGCGCGCAGTCGTACGCGCCCTCGGCGATCCCGAGCGACAGCGCGCCGATCGAGATCCGCCCCCCGTCGAGGGTCTTCATGAACGTCTTGAACCCTTCGCCTTGGGGACCAAGCAGGTGGTTGGAGGGGATACGCGCGTCCTCGAAGACGAGCGAGGCCCAGTCGGAACCGCGCATGCCGAGCTTCACTTCGCCTTTCTCGAGACTGAAGCCCGCGACGTCGCGCGGAACGACGAAGGCGCTGATGCCCTTGCTGCCCAGGCTCTTGTCGGTTACCGCGGTGCAGATGAACGTACCGGCGTGGTTGGCGTTGGTGATGAAGCACTTGCGGCCGTTCAAGACCCACTCGTCACCGTCGCGCTCCGCAGTCGTGAGGGTGCCGCCCGAGTCCGAGCCGGCACCCGGCTCGGTCAGGCCGTAGGCGCCCATGTACTCGCCCGCGATCAGCTTGGGCACGTACTCCTTGACGAGGTCCTCGTGCCCCCACTTGAAGATGGGGTAGGTCCCCAGGCTCACGTGGGCAGCGAGCGTCAGGCCCGTCGAGGCGCAGACCTTGCTGATCTCCTCGATGGCGATGGCGTAGGCGAGCGTGCCGCCGTTGCTTCCGCCCAGCTCCTCGGGGAACGGGATGCCGGTCAGACCGAGCTCGACGATCTTGTCCCAGTTGTGCTTCGGGAACGAGTGGTTCTCGTCGATCTCGGCGGCGATCGGGAGCACTTCACGCTCCGCGAATTCGACCACCATCTCCTGGATCATCCGCTCGTCCTCGGTGAGGTCGAGACCGTGCTTGATGTCAGGCAGGGTGTACATGGTGTGCGAAGCCGCGCCGTGGGAAACCGTCATATCCTTCTCCGGTCAATCGACCTCGATCTGCCATCCCGCCGTTCGGCGGGTGTTGGGGCCTTCCTGGCTGGCCGCTTGGGAAGAGGCGCCGCCACGGTTGTCGCCGGCCTCGCGATAAAAGTCTTGAGAGCGCCCCGAGCCCACCCACTCGATCAACGCCACGCGTGAGAACTTCCACTCCCGACCGATCTTGCGAGCGGGAATGTTCTCCGAGTGAAGCACCTTGTTGAAGGTCTTGACGCTCACTCCCAAGAGCGCGGCAGCCTCCTCGATGTTCAAGATGTCACGATCCGAGCTGGCACTCATGCATCGGCTCCTTCCTTCGCCCAGCGTTGCTGCATTTCTGTTTGGATGAACTCCGCGATGGAGTCCGTGTTGGTACCGGGCCCGAAGAGCTTTGTGAACCCATCGCCCTCCAGCGCTTCGATGTCCTCGCGCGGGATGATACCGCCCCCGACCAAAAGAACGTGAGCCATCCCGCGTTGCTCGAGCTCTTTGCGAACACGCGGGAAGAGCTCCATGTGCGCCCCGGACAAGATCGAAAGCCCGACGACGTCCACGTCCTCCTGCACCGCGATCTCGGCGATCATCGCCGGAGTCTTGTGAAGCCCCGTGTAGATCACCTCCATCCCGTGATCGCGCAGCACGCTCGCGACGGTCTTGGCGCCGCGGTCATGTCCGTCGAGCCCCGGCTTGGCGACGAGCACCCTGATTCTTCTATCGGTCATTGGGTATGGCGCGCCTGAGGTCAGAGGATCTTTGGCTCTTGAAACTCACCGAATTCTTCGCGCAACACCTGAGCGATCTCGCCGAGGGTGCAGTACGCGTGTGCCGCAGCGACGAAGCGCTCGAGCAGGTTGCCGCCGTCTTGGCAGGCGCGGCGGATCGCATCGAGCTCGCGCCTGGCGGCCGCGCCGTCCCGCTCGGAGCGCAGCTTGGCGATCGCGACCTTGGCCTCGCGCTCGGAGGCCGGGTCGATGCGGTGGATGTCGATCGCGGGGACGCCGTCGTCGTCCTCGACGTAGGTGTTGACGCCGACGATCTTCTTGCGGCCGCTCTCGGTCGCTCGCTGGTAGCGTACGGCCGAGCGATGGATCTCGCTCTGGAAGTAGCCGTCCAGGATCGCCGGGACGACCCCGCCGCGGCGCTCGACCTCGGCGAACGACTTCTCGGCCTCGGCCTCGAGCTTGCTCGTGAGCGACTCGACGTAGTAGGAGCCCGCGAGCGGATCGATGACGTGCGTGACCTCGAGCTCGTCGGCGATCACCTGCTGGGTCCGCAGGGCGATCTTGACGGCCTTCTCGGTGGGCAGGGACAAGGTCTCGTCCATCGAGTTGGTGTGCAGCGACTGGGTCCCGCCCAGCACGGCCGCCAGGGCCTCGAACGCGGTCCGAACGATGTTGTTCTCCGGTTGCTGAGCCGTGAGGGACACCCCGGCCGTCTGCGTGTGGAAGCGCAGCATCCACGAGCGCGGGTCCTTCGCGCCGAACTCGTCGCGCATCTTGCGCGCCCAGATGCGGCGTGCGGCACGGAACTTGGCGATCTCCTCGAAGAAGTCGAGGTGGCTGTCGAAGAAGAAGGAGAGGCGTGGGGCGAACGTGTCGACGTCGAGCCCCGCGGCGATCCCGCGCCGCACGTACTCCATCCCGTTGGCGAGCGTGAAAGCGAGCTCCTCGGCGGCCGTCGAGCCGGCCTCGCGGATGTGGTAGCCCGAGATCGAGATCGTGTTCCACTGCGGCACGTTCTCGGCGCAGTAGCCCATGACGTCGGTGATCATGCGCAGCGCGGGCTCGGCCTGCACGAGCCAAGCGTGCTGGGCCTGGTACTCCTTCAGGATGTCGTTCTGCACGGTACCGCGCAGCGCCTCCGGGGCGACGCCCTGCTTCTCCGCGCACGCGATGTAGAACGCGAGCAGGATCGGCGCCGGTCCGTTGATCGTCATCGACGTCGACACCCGATCCATCGGGATGCCGTCCATCAAGGTCTCCATGTCGCGCAGACTGGAGATGGAAACGCCGACTTGTCCAACCTCGCCGAGGCACATCTCGTCGTCGGCGTCGCGTCCCATCAAGGTCGGGAAGTCGAACGCGACCGACAGGCCCGTCTGACCGTGGTCGAGCAGGAACTTGTAGCGCTCGTTCGACTCGCGCGCGGTCCCGAAGCCCGCGAACTGGCGCATGGTCCAGAGCCGGCCGCGGTACATGTTCGCGTGGATGCCGCGCGTGAACGGGAACTGCCCGGGCCAGCCCAGGTCACGCTCGTAGTCGATGTCGGCGTCGGTGGGGCCGTACAGCTCCTCGAGCTCGCTGCCCGAGAGCGACGTGAAGTCGACGTCGCGCGCGGCGGCGGCGCGAAACGCCTCCTGCCACGCAGCGCGCGGGTCGATCGTCCGGACGCTGCTAGCGCCGTTCGCACTCGTGCTCATGAACAGCCTGCCTCCTTGCGCGCGCCGGGTGCGCCCGCGACGGGGATGCCCCCGAGGATCTCCCCGAGGACTTGGGAGGCGACATCATACGGCGTATCGCCCGAACCGAGGAGCACCTCGACCTCCGTGCGCCACCCACGCGCGTCCCAGACGCCTTCCGCGAGGCGTTCGGTGACGACGCGCTGAACCTGCTCGACCCGCTTCGCGCCACGCGCCCCTTCGAGGCGGCCGTCGGCGAGAAATCTTCTGTGGCTCTCGACGCCCTCGATCACCGCGTCGACACCGCTCGCGGTCCCGGCGCTGCACGACACGACGGGCGGCACCCACTTCTCTTCGTCGTGCTTGCGGGTGGTCGCGCGGATGTGCACGGACTCCTCGAGGTCGAGCGCGAGGCGGGCGGCACCGGACACGTCGGACTTGTTGACGACGAGCACGTCGGCGACCTCGAGCAGTCCCGACTTCATCGCCTGGATGCCGTCGCCCGCACCGGGACACAGGACGACGACGACAGTGTCCGCGGCGGCGACGACGTCGTACTCGGCCTGTCCGACGCCGACGGTCTCGATGAGGATCTCATCGAGACCCCACGCGTCCATCATGTCGCACGCGTCGACGCTCGCACGCGCAATGCCGCCATGGCTGCCGCGGCTCGCCATCGACCGGATGAACACGCCAGGATCGAGCGTGCGCTCCTCCATTCGGATGCGATCCCCCAGCAGTGCACCGCCGGTGAACGGACTCGACGGGTCGACGGCAAGGATGCCGACCGTCCGTTCCATCTCGCGCAAGAGACGCGCGACCTCGTTGACGAGGGTGCTCTTGCCCGCCCCAGGCGGACCGGTCACCCCGACGCGCACCGCACGTCCGACGCGTTCGTACACACCGGAGAGCGCCGCTTGGAAGCGGTCGTCAGCATTCTCCGCCCACGAGATCGCGCGCGCGAGTGCGCCACGATCTCCGCTGAGAAAGCGAGCCACGAAGGCTTGGGAGGATTCTCGCGAAGGGTCCAAGGGACGCTCTGGTGGTGTGGACGGGCTGCTAGGCCTTGAGCAAGCTGCGTGCGATGACGATGCGCTGGATGTCGGTCGCGCCTTCGTAGATCTCGGTGATGCGCGCATCGCGGAAGAGGCGCTCGACGTGGAAGTCGTCGGTGTAGCCGGCGCCGCCGTGAATCTGCAGGCATTCATCGGCGCAGTAGTTGGCCGTCGTCGACGCGAGCAGCTTCGCCTGGGCCGCCTCACGGTTGCACGGCTCGCGACGGTCGCGCAGCCAGGCGGCGCGGCGCACCATGAGACGCGCCGCGTCGAGGCGCGACGACATGTCCGCCAGCTTCCACTGGATCGCCTGGAAGTGGCCGATCGGGCGCTGGAACTGCTCGCGCTCGTTCGAGTACTTGATCGAGGCGTCGAGGCACGCGCGGCCGATACCGACCGACTGAGCGCCGATCCCGATCCGGCCGCCATCGAGCGTGTCCATCGCGATCGGAAAGCCCCGGTTCACCTCACCGAGAATGGTCGACTCGGGCAGCCGGACGTTCTCGAGGATCAGCTCGGTGGTCGACGAGCCCCGCAGCCCGGTCTTCTTCTCGGACTTGCCGATCGAGAAGCCGGGTGTGTCGCGCGGGACGAGGAAGGCGCTGATGCCGCGCGCGTTGGGCGCCTCCGAATCGGTGCGCACGTAGACGAGGAAGAGCCCCGCTTCGTTGCCGGTCGTGACCCACAGCTTCGTACCGTTGAGGACCCACTCGCCACCGTCGAGCTCTGCGCTGGCGCGTAGGCTCGCGGCGTCCGAGCCGGAGCTCGCCTCGCTGAGCGAGTACGCGCCGATCACCTCGCCGGAAGCCAGCTTGGGCAGCCAAGTCGACTTCTGCTCGTCCGAGCCGAACTTGACGAGCGGCGCGCACATCAAGCTGTTGTGAACGGACACCGTCACGCCCGTCGCGGCGCACGCCCAGTTCAGCTCCTCGAGCACGATCGCGAGCGCCAGGTTGCCCAGTGCGGTACCGCCGTACTCCTCGGGCACCGTCAGTCCCCACAAGCCGAGCTCGGCCATCATCGGGAACAGCGCCGCGTCGAGCTTGCCGTCGCGGTCGTGCCGCGTGGCGCGCGGGAGAAGCTCTTTCGTCGCGAACTCCCGCGCCATGTCGCGCACGAGGGTCTGTTCTTCGGTCAGTGCAAAGTCCATGGCCGCTCTTCGGTCTTCCCCGGGATCGGTTCAGTCGTAGTCGTAGAAGCCCTTGGCGCTCTTCCGCCCGAGTCGCCCCGCGGCGACCATCCGGCGTAGAAGCGGGCAAGGTCGGTATTTGTCGTCCCCGAGGCCGCGATGCAGGACTTCGAGAATGTCGAGACAGACGTCGAGCCCGATCAGGTCCGCCAGCGTCAGCGGTCCCATCGGATGGGCCATCCCGAGCTTCATGACCGTGTCGATGCCCTCGCGCGTGGCCACGCCTTCCATCAGGCAGAACACGGCCTCGTTGATCATCGGCATCAGGACGCGGTTCGAGACGAAGCCCGGATAGTCGTTGGCTTCGACCGGCTCCTTGCCGAGCTCGCGCGAGCACTCGACGACCGCGCTCGTCACCTCGTCCGACGTCTCTTGCCCACGAATCACCTCGACGAGCTTCATGATCGGAACGGGATTCATGAAGTGCATCCCGATCACCTGTTCGGGGCGCTGGGTGTTCGCCGCGATCTCGGTGATCGAGATCGATGACGTGTTCGTGGCGAGCACCGCCTCGGGCTTGGCGATCTCGTCCAGCTTGGAGAAGACCGCTGCCTTGACGTCCGCGCGCTCGACGATCGCCTCGACGACCAGCGCCTGGTCCGAGATGTCCTCGAGCGCCGTGCCGCGCCCGACGCGTCCAAGCGTCTGGCGAGCAGCGTCGTCGGTCAGCTTCTCCTTCTTCACCATGCGTCCGAGGTTCTTCTCGATCGTGGCGATGCCGCGCTCGAGTGCTTTCTCGTCCGAATCGATCAGAAGCACCTCGGCGCCCGACGTGGCGAAGACCTGGGCAATCCCGTTCCCCATCGTCCCCGCGCCGATGACGGCGACCTTCGGGTAGCGAACCGGAGCCATGCTCAGACCCTCTCCACGGCCAGGGAGACGGCATTTCCGCCACCGAGGCAGAGCGATGCCATGCCCGTCGTCGCATCCCGCTGCTGCATCGCGTGCAGGAGCGTCGTCAGGACGCGCGCCCCCGAAGCGCCGATCGGATGTCCGAGCGCCACCGCACCACCGTTGACGTTCACTTTGTCCGGATCGAGATCGAGCACGCGGCGCAGTGCAATCGCCGCAACCGAGAACGCCTCGTTGATCTCGTGCAAGTCGAAGTCACTCGGCTTCATGCCGGCCTTCTGCGAGCACGATCCGATCGATTGTTCGGGCGCCATCATCACCCACTCCGGAGCGCACCCGCCGGTCGCGTAGTGCCGGATGCACGCCAGCGGCTTGACGCCGAGCTCCTGCGCGCGATCGGCACTCATCACGACGAGAGCCGAGGCGCCGTCGTTGATCGACGAAGCGTTGGCCGCGGTGACGGAGCCGTCCTTTTTGAACGCCGGCCGCATCTTCCCGATGCTGTCGGCGGTCATGCCCGCACGCACGTTCTCGTCGGTCGTGAACGCGACCGGATCGGCTTTGCGCTGCGGGACCTCGATCGTGAACTTCTCGGCGTCGAAACGCCCCGCCGCCGTCGCGGCTTCGGCGCGGTTGTGGCTCTCCGCCGCGAACTGATCCTGCTCGGCGCGTGCGATCTCGTACTTGTCCGCGACGAGCTCGCCCGTCATGCCCATGTGGAAGTCGTTGTAGATGTCCCACAACCCGTCGTGGACCATCGAGTCGATCAGCTTGGCGTGACCGAGCCGAGCGCCCCTGCGCGCGTCGGGCATCAGGTAGGGCGCATTGGTCATGCTCTCCATCCCGCCGGCGACGATGCACTCGGCATCTCCGGCGCGAATCGCCTGCGCGGCGAGCATCACGGCCTTGAGACCGGACCCGCACACCTTGTTGATCGTCGTGCTGCCCACCGCGTCGGGGATGCCGGCGGCCCGCGCGGCCTGGCGTGCCGGGTTCTGACCGAGCCCCGCCCCGAGAACGTTGCCCATCAGGACTTCCTCGACGTGCTCCGCTTCGATCCCGGCGCGCCGGACGGCCTCGGCGACCGCCAATCCGCCGAGCTGGGGGGCGGAGAATCCGGCGAGGCTCCCCTGGAATCTGGCGATAGGGGAACGGCAGGCGCTGGCGATGACGACGTCCTTCACGGGACCTCCGGGGAGATGCGGGGATCGGGTGCGAGCTGCGGGGCGGTTGAGGCGGGTGGGAGGCACCCCGAGCGGTTTGTGGCCGGATAACTATAGTGTCGGCCGTAGCCCGAGCCTAGGGCCGGGCTGGGGGCCGGGCGGCGGTCGTGGGGCCAACTTCGGGCCTACGGTGGGGTAGCTGCCGCACTCTTGATGGACGGCTCTGGGCAGGCGAGCGCGGTCATCCTCCGTGCGCCCCCCCCCCCCCCCCCCCCCCCCCCCCCCCCCCCCCCCGCCCCCCCCCCCCCCCCCCCCCCCCCCCCCCCCCCCCCCCCCCCCCCCCCCCCCCCCCCCCCCCCCCCCCCCCCCCCCCCCCCCCCCCCCCCCCCCCCCCCCCCCCCCCCCCCCCCCCCCCCCCCCCCCCCCCCCCGCCCCC
>JAAELL010000232.1 GCA_024226735.1 bacterium
GTGCTCGATCCCCGCCTCGACGTCCCCTACCCCGAGCTGATCTCGATGGCCCGCGCCTTCGCCGAGCGCACCGAAGGCGACGAGCAGGCCGAGCTGCTGCACCTCGCCGAGCGCCTGACGCTCGCCCGGGACGGGCTCGAGTTTCCATCGGTCGATAGCGACAGCGATGTGAAAGAAGATCCATGATGACCGAGAACGAACCGCTCAGGCCGGTATCGAACCTGCTTCTGGTCAGGACTCCGGACCTGTGGTGGTGGGCAGAGGACGACGACCCCATCAACCACCTCGATCTCTCGATATGGGCTTATCATGCCCTGGTCGACGCCGGGGTCTACCGAGTCGCCGGCGTTCGCGACCTCGACATGGAAAGCTTCGCGGCCACACGTGGCGTCGGCACGAAGATCGTCGGGGAGGTCTCGTTGTTGCGCGACGTCTTGCGCTATCGCGCTCGCGCGGCCTCTCCTGAGCGCGCCGCTTTCGAAGCCAACCTGCCGCGCAATCGCATCCCGCTGGCCTGGCAGACGATGCTCAAGGACGACCGGGTCGAGAGCCTCGGCCTGAGCAAACGCGCCCGCGAAGCCCTGGCCGGCGCCGCCAC
>JAAELL010000233.1 GCA_024226735.1 bacterium
CGCGCGGTGGCGGCGTTGCCCCAAGACAGTATCTATCCCTGGTGTGAGTAGCACAGAGGCTACGCACAGAACCCGGCGCCTTGCCCCCACACGAAAGCGGCTCGGACAAATGCGCCGAACTTTCGACTCACACCACTAGAGCCCGTGCGGATCGGCGCTCACTGCGCCCTCTCCAGCTCACGGTAGTGGGCGGGACCGAGGATGGGCTCGGCGATGTCCATCTCCTCGGGGCTCAGCGGAGACAGGTCGATGAGCAGGGCCGTCATCGCGTCCTTCGAGTAGCCGGCGTCCAGAGTGTCCGATACGGTCGAGCGGACTCCCGCCGGGGCCGCGGGGGGGTCCTGCGCGTCACCCGGTTGATCGCTCTGGAGATCGCTCTGCTGATCGCCCCTATCGCGCTCGGTCCGGATGACCTCCGCGACCAGCCTCCAGTCGAAGTCCACCTCGGGGCCCTCGTACCCCCGTACGGTGCCCGACAAGTCCAGGTAGCTGACCGACAGCTCGACGCCCGCGAGGTCGTGCGCGTCGGCAAGTACCTTACAGTCCTCGGGCTCGAAGCCGAGCTCACGAAAGGGGTCGCCGCGGTGCTTTGCGACTGCGGGGATCTCGACGATCTTCCAGGAGACCAGCTTGGGTAGCGGACTGCCTTCGTAGCCGGCGCTGTCGAAGTGGAGCTTCACGCCCGGCGCAAACTCGAGCGACTGGGCGGCCATGCCACCGAAGATCTCGAACGCGCTGCCGACGCTCACCGCGGTGTTCGGCGCATAGATCGTTCCGTGGAACTGCGCGGTCGACTCGAGCTTGACGGCGGGGTCACCGACAGGGGCTGCGATCTCGCCGACCTGGATCGAGATCTCCTCGGGCTGCTCGCTCGACGTGTTGAGCGTGGAGCCCGGCGCGAGGTTCATGCCCGCCGTCACGTACAGCTGCACGTCGCCATCGGTCGTGTCGAGGTAGATATCCGCGCCCGGCTCGAGCTCCAGCGTCCCCACGACCAGCGTGCACGGGCCACGCACGATCAGCTCCGCATCGGCCGCCACGGTGATCCCGGCGTAGCCGATCGACGAAGGCGGAATGAGCATGGGGATCGCCGAGTCATGCACGACGGCTGCGAGCGTGTCGACCGTAGGGATCTCGACCGCCGGCAGCTCGATGGCCTCCGTGCGGGCGGCCGTCTCGCCCGTGGCGAAGGCATCACCGTTCGTGAAGACCTCGGCGCCGACGCCAGGAATCGCGTCGCCAAAGAGCTTGGGGGCATCGGTGCCGCTACCCGCCAGGGTGATCGAGCCGTTGGAGCCCACGACCGCGCCGTCGAACGTGTGGTCGACGGTCCCCGCGGACGCCTCCTCCTGCAGGGCGGTGAGGGCGGCTTCACTGAGTCCCTCGATCGACTGCGATCCCTGCTCGACGTACTGCGCAATGGCCGCGTCGATCGCAGCAATCTTCCCGTCGAGGTCCGCGGTGTAGCTATTGATGTAGTTCAGATCGGGATTCTGAGGCGCGAGGTATTCGTCCGAATCGATCTCCATATCAAGCTGGGCATCCACGGCGTAGTCGCGCTTCATGACCGCGTAGTCGCGCTCCGTCACGAGCGCTGCCTTGTCGGCCTCGAGCGCGGCGATCTTCGCGGAGTAGTCGCCGGCGCTGGACTGCTCGTATTCGAGAACGGTGTCGTCGTAACTCGCCTCTTCAGAGTCGTAGCCGTCGACGAGCAACACGTCGTCGATGACCAGGTCTTCGTCCGAGAAGAACCCGAGCGAGATCTCGACCGGCTCGACGACGAGCGCCAGCGTCGAACGCCCGCTCCCGCACATGCCCGTGCTCTCGAGCCGCACGCGCCCATCGGCCAGCTCCGTCGCATCGACCCACACCAGTCCCTGTCCCGCGCGCGCGGGGCTCGCCGCCGAGCCGATCTGGCCTGACTTCCCGATGCGCAGTCCCTGGTAGGCCTCGCTCAGCCCTCCCTCGGCGAGGTAGAAGGCCCGCGTGTTCTCGACATCCCCCGCCAGCGAGCGGGTCAAGGCACCCGACACCTGAAGGAACGCGGCCGCGAACATGGAGACCACGCTCACGGTCAAGAGCGCCACCACCAACGCGCTCCCGCTCCGCCCGCTACGCGAGCCTCTAACTCCTCGTCTACTGTTTCCCACTGTCCCCCGAGCTCTCGCTCTTCCAAGGTTCGAATGCTTGCGCCGTTCTTCACATCCGGGCGCGTCTGTCTGAACGGGGAGGTCCTTGCCCTTGTCGGAACATCACTCCACTCAGCTCTCGTTGAAAGCGGAGGAATCCTCTCCGACCGAACATCCCACTGACACCTTTGGATGTCGTGTGCCGTTCCGATGCACGGTGCCGGACAGCTTTCTCGGATTCGGTGGCCCCCGAGCGCCACGAACGGCGCCCCTGCCCTTGGAGCGCGGATGCGCTCGAACAATCGCTGCGGCCCCCCTCGAACCTGTCCCCAAGCGCCTATCGACGTGAATCACGCACGCATCCCCTCTCTCGTTCTCTCCCTCGTTCTCTGGACGCACCACTCGGCCGCCCAGGAGGTGCCGCCCGCCGACACGTACATCCCCCCCGAGATCGGTGAGGTGGCACCTCCTCTGGCCAACGTCTACTGGCGCCAGCTCCCGGAGAGCGGCGAGCCGCCCGTGATTGTCGAGCAGCGCGGCAAGGTCGTGATCGTCCACACGTGGGTGTGGTACTGCGCCGCCTGCGTGCGGCACGCCGTGCCCTACATGGTCGACCTCAGGCGAGCGAACTCGGCGGACGACCTCACGCTGATCTCCCTCTCCGGTCAGAACCAGCTGGAGGACGTCGCCGACGACAAATGGCTCGAGGTCGGGCGCGAGATGGGTATGCAGCACGCGCTCGCCGAAACGAGCTACTTCGGGGAGTTCAGCCCCTACCTCAACCTGAACAAGAGCGGCGGCTCGACCACCCTCCGCGAGCTCGAACGGGACCCGCACGAGGTGTCCACTCCGGCGCTCGCGCCCCCGGTGCCGCGCGTGGTCGACGAGGATGCGCCGCATGGCGGTCATGGCGGCGCCGTAGAACTCCAGCCTGTTCTTCCAGGAGATGGCGCCGCGCCCCATGAGCTTGAGGTAGGTCTCGTGAATGAGGGCCGTCGGCTGGAGCGTGTGGCCTACCCGTTCGTCCCGCATGCAGCTCTGGGCACGCATGCGCAGGTCCTGGTAGACGGCTGCGACGAAAGCGTCCCAGTCCGCGCCCAGTCCCTCCTGCGAGAGGCTCGGCTCGACCGGCATTGCCCCTTCCTACCCCTTGCGCGGCGAGTGCTACCGACTCGGGGACCGTCGGGTCTGGACTCGTACAGCACCGATACGACGCCGGCCGCGGCGAGCCCGCCCAATCCGGCGAAACCCGAAGAAACGTGGCGGCCCACGTCCACGCCGCGGGGATGAGAAGTGTCAGAGCCCCCCACCCCCCGCACGCGGTGGATCGAATCATCAACTCAGGAGGAGTTCCATGAAATCTCTCACAGGTACGAGCCCTCGGTGGCCGAGTCTCGCGTTGCTCTCGGCACTGCTCTCGCCCACGGTCGGCCTGGCGCAAATCGCAAACGAGGACGACTGTTCCGGCGCCGGACTGCGCGTCTACGAGGCAGGCGTGCTCCACACCTTCGACACGGAGAACGCGACGACGGACCCCAGCCACGGGCAGTCGACGAGCTGCGCTTCGCCGCCCTCGGCCCCGGGGATCGAGCACGACGTGTGGTTCACGTTCTGGCCGACCGTCACGGGGACGGCGCGGCTCGCGGCGAGCACCGATGACTTCACCGACCTGAAGGTCTTCGTGTACGCCTGCCCGCCGACGAACTGCAACACGCCGCTGCCGCCCCCCCTGCGCTGCTCGGCCCCGGTCGCCGGACCGGGTCTCAGCAACGTGGTGGTCGTGGCGATTCCGATCGCGGCGTACCAGCCGATCCGTGTGCAGCTCGGCTCCGTCCCGGGCACCGGTGGCGTCGGGGAAGGGACGTTCCTGTTCATCGAGACTGGGAGCCCGCCTGCCGCGCCGACGGCGCCAGAGTTCGCGGCGGCGCAGGAGCCGGACTTCTGCGACGACTTGGACTCGTACGCGGCGGGCCCCTTGCTCAGCGCGACCGATCGCTGGGAGCCGTGGGACCTCGATCCGAACGTCGGGATGGCCCAAGTGAGCCCGACGGTCTCTCTCAGTCCTCCGCACTCGATGTTCCTCGACGAGGACGACGATCTCGTGCACCGCCTCGACCTCACGTCCGGCAAGTGGGTGATTCGCGCCGACATGTACGTGGTGATGAGCGTCAGCGGCGAGTCGTTTCTCATCCTGATGAACACCTACGAGCCGCTCGGAGCCAAGAACTGGTCGACGACCCTGCGCGCCAACGCCGTGACGGGGTTGATCGAGGATCTCGATTCCGCGGCCACGCTGCCCTTCAACTTCGGCGAATGGGGTGAGCTGCGCGTCGAGATCGACCTCGACGCCGACACGCAGAGCGCCTACTACAACAGCCAGCTCCTGTTCACCGACTCGTGGACGGGCCACTCCGGTGCCGTGGGCACGCCGACGATCGAGGCGATCGACCTGTTCAGCAGCGCCTCCTCGGGCGTCTTCTTCGACAACGTCCGGATCACGCGGCAACCCTGTGACGGTTTCGACGACTACACGGCAGCCTCGGAGCTCGTCGGCCAGACGAGCCGCTGGGAGTCGTGGAACAACGACCCCGCAGTCGACAACGCCCTGGTCGTCACCTCACCGGACCCGGCGTTCAACGGTTCGAACTCCCTGCTCGTCGACGACACGGACGACATCGTGCGGCGCCTCAGCGGCGCCAACTCCGGCAAGTGGCGCGCCAGCGCGCGCTGGTACATCCAGGACACCGGGGGACAGCCGTTCGTGGGCAACTCCTGGATGCTGCTCCAGAACACCTACACGCCGAACGGACCGGTGCACTGGTCGTCACAGATTCGCGCGTCGAGCGCGACCGGCATGGTCGAGGACTTCAACTCGGGCGGCGCGGTGCCGATGGTCACCAACGCCTGGCGCGAGCTGCGCGTCGACATCGACCTCGACAACGACACCCAGAGCGCGTACTACAACAACCAGCTGCTCTACACCGATGCTTGGACGACGCACGTCGCCGCTGGCGGCGTGCCCGAGCTCGCGAGCCTGAACCTCTTCGCCGACGGGCCGGGGGGCAACACGGGCGCCTTTTTCGACGAGGTCTGCGTGCGCCGCGCGCCGTGCAGCCAGAACGCGGACAACGTGTCGATCGTCCCGAATCCGCTGAACTCCTGTCCGGGCTCGCTCAACCGCTACTTCCGCGTGTACGACCTGGACAGCGAGTGCGGCATCGTGCCCGGTGCGGACGCCTACGTCGAGTCGGTCGACTTCGCGGTGCGCTCGGCGCTGTCCCCCATGCCGGGCCACGTCCGGCTCTACTCCCGCAACCCCCAGGACCCGCTGCCGTTCGACCTCGGAAGCCTCACGCTGCTCCACGAGGAGTCGATCACGGTCGGCAACCTGAGCTTCGAGCACGTGTACGTGCCCCTCTGCGAGGCGGTGCGGGTGCCGTTCGGTCGGGAGCTCGTCGTCGAGGTCGCGGTCGATCAGGCCGGTAGCCAGTTCATGATCGGCGTCAACGGCACCGGCACGAAGCCCTGGTACTTCGCCGGCAGCGGCGGCTGTGCCCCAATCCCCCAAGAGGTACCGACGGGACTCGGGATCGATCCGATCATCGACGTGACCGTGTACGAAAACCCGCCGCTCGGCTTCGTCGAAGCGAGCTGCGTACCGGACATCAACGGCACCGGCCTGCCGGGTCGCATTCACCTCGAGGGCTCGGGCATCGCGGACGAGCCGCTCTTCGCGACGTGCTTCCAGGGCCCCCCGGGCGAGTTCGGCTACTACATCTTCAGCGACAACCTCGGCACGATCCCGATCGGAAACGGCGTGGTGTGCGTCTTCACGACGATCCTGCGCTACAACCGGCCGGATCTGGTCTTCCAGTTCGATGCGAACGGCGTCGGGGTGCGAGCTTCGACCGGGATGCCGGTCGAGCTTCCGACGGACGGCTCGTATCCGTTCAACTCACCGCTCGGTGGCGTGGCGCCGGGCGAGACCTGGTACTACCAGGGGTGGTATCGCGAGTGCCAGACGTGGAACTACACCGACCTGGTCGGCGTGACGTTCCGGTGATTCCGCAGTAGCGTCCGCGCAATCACGGCCACTTGTAGAGCGTCCCGGAGGGGGCGGGCCGCGGGCCCGCCCCCTCCGGTGACTTCAGCTCGGCGAGCCTCTTTCACCGATCGTCGGCATCGCGTTGCCGGACGTGAGGGACTCGAGCCCGATCGAGCCGGCGAGCGAGAACGTGGGATAGAGGTCCGCCGTTGCGACTCCGAGGCGCGCGGTCTCCGCCGCGAGCTGCCGCTCGGCCTGTCGTACGTCGGGGCGCCGACGTAGAACTTGGGAGGGGACCCCCACCGCAACGCCCATCCGATGAGCAGCGCCATGCGATTCTCGACGGGAAACGCGTTGCCGAACGCGGCTTCCGCTCCGATCGTCGTGACGGTGCCGGTGACCTCGACACCCTCCATCGTGGGGAACGTCGCGTTGACGGCCTGGCCGAAGTCGACGTCGCGGCTCAGGGTCTCGGGAACCGGGAGCGGAGCGGCGCTGCAGGCTACCGCGTCCGCCCGTTCGTGTCTGTGGCGATCCGGTTCCGACCCCCTGCTACGATCTTGCCCGACCTGGACGACAGGCCACGGTCAAGCACTCGACTCGGGACTCATGCCAGCGCCATACATCCCATGCGAATCGCCCTTCCGCTCCTCGTGCTCGCGGTCCTCGTCGGCGCCCTCTTGCTTTGGATGCAACCGGTCGACCGCGACACACGGGGCCTCGCGCGCGAGGACTCCACGGTCAAGGCCGAAGGCGAAGCGGCGCCGGAACTGGTCCAGGGCCCGGCCCCCAGGGAAGCAGCCGTCGTGGCTCCGACGGAGACGCCCGAGCCAGCGGACGAAGAGAAGCCCGAGACCGAAGTGGCTGCAGCTCAGGAGCCTCCGATCGGCGCGGGCGACCTCGAGGCCAAGGTCCCGATCACGATCCGAGTCGTGGACGACACGGATGCGCCCGTCGGCGAGGCGTCGGTAACGATCTGGGCGATGCGTCGCGACGACGAGCCTGGCGGACACTACCTCTACCGCGGTGAGCAGCCGTTCGGCGAGACCAATCGCCAGGGCGTCGTAGAGCTCGACCACTGGCAATGGGTGACCGTGGACGGTCGCACGGGCGAAGTCACCCTCAAGGTCACCCATCCGGAGTTCGTGACCTTCACCGGGGACATCACGATTGGACCCGGCCAGCACGTGGTGCGCCTCGAGCGTGGTACGACCGTCGTCGTGACCGGCTGGCACGGCGCGCAGTCGAACGTGATCATGGACCTGCAACTGCAGGTCGACCACGAGGCGAAGCTCGGGTCGGATGCTTGGGAGCCCCTTGCGGACGGACGTCTCGCGACGACCCAGATTCCCCCGGGCCCGCATTGGATCGTGGCCTCCCACCAGCACCCGGAGCTCGGCCGTCTGTCCTCGGCGGCGGAGCGCTTCGAGGTCGGCGAAGTGGGCTGGGAGACGCTGTACCTGGAATTGCACGCCCCCATCGACTTCGTCGGTCGAGTCGACGCGAGCGTACCGCGCCCGGTCGCCGACGGGCACGTCATGCTCGTCCTACGCTCGGGCGGCCTGCGGGGGGGCGAGCCGGTTCTCTCGCAGAGTTTCGAGGCCGAGATCGAGCCCGATGGCACCTTCGTCCTCGCAGGCCTGCGACCCGGCGCAGGCCAGATCTTCGCCATTTGTCGCGGTTGGTCGTCGAGGAAGACCCTGGCGGACGACCCGCTTCAGATCGGCGTGCGCTTCACCGAACCGCCCTCGGCCGAGAAGAAGCGCAGCGTCCTCGAGGGCGAGGGCGACCGCGCCTACATCCTGCAGCGTACCGAGGTGCCGCAGGTCGACACTCCCTACGTGGTCGGGATGGAGCGCACGGGGATCCTGGAGGTCACCGTGCTCGGCCCGGACGGCACGCCGGTCGAAGGCGCGACCGTGCATACCTCCCCCAACGTTCGCGTCATGGGGGTTGGCGCGTGGATTCACCCGTGGCGCGAATGGCGCGCCACTACCGGCGCCGACGGCGTCGCCCGCATCGAGGACCTTCCGCCGACCCGACAGCTCTGGTTCGGGGCGGGGGCCACGGGACTGCGCATGGCGGCGCAGGACCGGGCCGAGACGCCGGCGGTGGACGTTCGCTCGGGTGAGGCCTCGGCCGGTGAAATCACGCTGGAAGCTGGAGACGGTTGACCAACCGGCTGGTACCGCGACCTGGTGTTCAGCAGTCTCACGGATGCGGCCTCGGTGACGTTCCAGTAACGACTGGCATGTGAGCCGAGTCATTCCGAAGAGGTCCGCCGCCCCATAGCTGGGCACGTTGCCCGAAGTCGAAGGAGCGACGTATCATCGTCAACATGAAGACCTTCCAGGCCGGGCTCCGGATCTTCGTTCTTGGATTCGTTTCGGTGGCGCACGCCGGAGCTCAGGTGCCTGGCGAGTTCGCCTACCCCGAGTTCCTGTCGGCACCCGGCTCGGATCGCCCAGAGCAAGTGGTCTTGAGTGACGTCGACAACGACGGAGACAAGGACATCGTCGTGGCCTCCTCCGGCGACAATCGCGTGACCCTCTACGAGAAGACCGCCGGGGGGTTCGCCGCGACTCCGCGGGTTCTGACCGTGACCCAGTCTTCGGTGTACGAACTGGAGGCCGGCGACATCGATGGAGACGGGGACGCCGACCTGGTGTTCGCCAGTCCGGACGGGGCCTTCTGGTTGGAGAACCTCGGGTCGGGGCAGTTCGATAGCGAGGCGATGCAGATCGGCACGATTGGGCCGACCTCGTTCAGTGCATTCGGGCTGCGCGATTTCGACGGCGACGGCGACTCCGACATCGTGACCGCTGCATTCCACACGGGTGGGGTCCGGTTGTACTTGTTCGCGGGCTCGGACTTCGGTCCCGCGATACCGGTTGGGTCGGCTTATTCGTTCGGTCCTACCGACGCGACGATCGCCGATGTCGACGGAGATGGTCTGCACGATGTCCTCGTCGCCCAAGACGATGACATCAATCTGGGCGGTGGGGCCCTGTGGTTCCGCAACACCGGCACGGGGTTCGCATCCCCTGTCGGCCTGGGGATTTCAGGCCGCGCCTACTGCATCACCACGGCAGACGTCGATGGGGATTCCGATCTCGATGTCTTGATCGGAAACAATGACGGCGTGTCCATCTCGGTGAACCAAGGGGGCGGGACCTTCGGCGTGCTTCCGGCCTACATCAACCTCGGGTTCGGAGTCGTTCAAGTGGCCGTGGAGGACTTGGACAACGACGGCGACCTGGACTTGTGTGTGACCAACTCCCTCGGAGGCACAGCACGTTGGGCTCCGCAAGTCGCTCCGATCTCCTTCGGTCCAGCCACGCAGATCGCCCCTGGTGTCGCGGTGCACGCATGGGGCGACGTGGACGGTGATGGCAACGTCGACCTCGTGACCGGAAAGAAGACGTCCTTCGACGTCGAGTGGCGCCGCAACTCGGGGGGAGCCGTGTTCGCTGCCCCGGTATTGCTCTCCAGCCCCGATCTCTTGTTTCCAACCGAGGTCCTGGTCGTCGACCTGGACGGCGACGGGGACGAGGACGCCATCGCCACCGGGACCGGCGACGGTCGCGTCGCTTGGTTCGAAGACGTGGGAGCCGGCTTCGGTGGGGCCCAAGTCATCGGGACCGTTCCGCAGGCGCGGAGAGCAAGTGCTGCTGACCTGGACGGCGACGGCGACATCGACGTGCTAGCCACCGGCGATCAGAGCGTGTGGTTCCAGCGCCAGGGCAACGATTTCCCTACGAGCGTGGTCGTGGCAGCCGATGCCAACGACGCGATCCCCGCGGACCTGGACGGGGACGGCGATCCGGACCTGCTCTTCACGAGTCAATCGAACATCAGCTGGCGCACGAACCTCGGCGCAGGCACTTTCTCGAACCCGGTCATCATCACGCAACAAGTCTCGGGCTCGATCGGGGACATCCATGCCGTCGACTTGGATGCGGACGGCGACCTCGACATCGTCGCCGTCGGGAACGCGATCGAACCGGTGATCTGGGTCGAGAACCTGGGCGGCGGTTCCTTCGGATTCAGGGACATCCTCGACATGCCCTTCGCCCAGTCGCCGCCGGTACGCGTCGGCACCGCGGACATGGACGGAGACGGGCTCGTCGACGTAATCGCCGGAGGGCCCTCGTATTACTGGTGGCGCAACCAGGGAGGGGGCTCCTTCTCTGCCTCCATATACCTCGCGTCGTTCGGCGGCTCGGGTGCAGGTTTCTCCCTGGCCGACCTCGATGGCGATACCGACCTGGACTTCATCTATTGCTACGACAACGGCTCCGCCAAACGCGTGTACTGGAAGCCGAACCTCGGCATGGGGATCTTTGGAGCGGCCTCGATCATCACCTCGGACCTGAACGTGCCGCGCGGAATCGCAACCGGGGACGTGGACGGGGATGGGGACGCCGACCTCTTGACCGCATCGAATTCGGACCACACGATCGCGTTCCATCGCAGCCTCTTGAACCCGACCTACAACTACTGCGGACCCGCGGTCCCCAATCAGGGCGGCCTTCCGGGTCGGATGGAGTCCACCGGCACGACCTCCTCCACGTCGGCGTCGTTCACGCTCGTGGCTGCGGACCTGCCCAACCAAACCTTCGGCTACTTCCTCGCGGGCCGCACTGCGGGGTTCACGATGATGCCGGGCGGCAGCGCCGGCAACCTGTGCCTCAGCGCAGCGATCGGCCGCTACAACGACCCCGGGCAGATCGGCAACACCGGAGGCTCGGGCGGAACGATCTCACTCCTCTTGGACCTCTCCGCGGTCCCGACCCCCTCCGGGTCCGTCGCGGTTCTGCGCGGTGAGACCTGGTTCTTCCAGGCTTGGTACCGCGACGTGCAGATGGGTCTGTCCACGTCGAACTTCACCGATGGGCTGTCGGTTTGGTTCGAGTGAATCGCCGTCGGCGCCTGAGCAACGGCAGTCCGACTTGCGTGTCGCCCCCAGAGGCGCGGCCGTCCGCAAGGCTCAGCGCTCTCGACGTCCACGCGGCACCGCAGGCATCTTCTCGAGCGTCAACCGCTGGATCCAGACATTGCGAAAACGCACCGCGTTGCTGCTCCAAGTGATGCCCGAGCAACGCGGTCACGGTCGCCACGAACCGCGAGAGAGTCTCCTGATCCGGATCGTCAGTCATCGAGGATTCAGGATTCTGCAAGACATGGCCGCCACACCGTCATAAGTGCGGCGCGCGCCGGCATCGTCCCGAGTGATTCTCACTTTCCTCGCGCGATCTGGCGTCCTGTGCGTCTTGTAAGCAGGAGACCTGGACGAGGACACCACCTGAACGAGGGAGAGTTGGAGCGATCGATGACGGCACCAGTTACTGCACAGGGTCACGGTGAACGCACCGCTCAGGCGAACGGGCACCAGCTCGGCGAGTGGCTAATCGAAGCGATGAGCTCGATCCGCAATGAGTGCGTCGCGTGTGGCGCCGATGTCGTGGTCCGCTACACGCCGCGACCTGGGACGTTCGTCACCTCGGGTCGCGCGAAGGACGAGCGGTGCTCTGGAGCAACCGGCGGACCGCCAGGGCGAGAAAACGAACTCGGGATCGCAGTGATCGGTGGCTCCGGACGGCATTCGTAGTGGGGCCTCGCTGACCTGCACTCGCTCCTTGCGGCGCTCGCAACCCGTCTAGCCGCCGCGGCGTCCTCCCGCCGTCCACATGAAGATCGTGCGGCACAGCACGATCGATCTCATGTTGTAGCCACGGGATCGCACACGGGGGCACACCCTCGCACACCCCGGGCCAACATCCGCGCCCTCAACGGCCCAAGAAATGGGGTGGGTAACGGGACTTGAACCCGCGACCTCCAGAACCACAATCTGGCGCTCTAACCACCTGAGCTACACCCACCATGCACCCGCCGAGGCGGACTGCGACCGAGAAGGATCGGCCCTCGGGGTGGCCCTGTCAAGACCGCGCGCCGAAGAGACGCGCGAAGAGCCCGCGCCGCTCGCGCGGGGCGTCGAGACGGGCGAGCCGAGCGCGCGCCCGGTTCAGCTCCTCCGCGAGCTGCTCGTTCTCGCGTTGGAGGCCTCCGAGGGCGACGAGCAGGCGTTTTTGCTGGTGGCGTTCGCGGTCGAGCTCGGCCTCGACGCGGTCGATCAGGCGGCCCGTTCCGCGCTCGACGAGATGTGCGGTTTCGAGCTCGGCGGAGCGCTCGTCCAGCTCCAGGTAGAGGGAGGCGATCCGCTCGCGGTACGAACGCTCCTTGCGGCCCGGTCCGACGACCCTCAGCTCCACGACGGGCTCGCCGGCCTCGTCGCGGGTCCCTGGGCGGTGGACGGTGGAGGAGCGCTCTGTGTAAGCCCGCTGCTGGGCCTCTGCCGGGCCTTGGCGACGGAGTGTGCTCATGCAAGATCCATCGGCGGGCGGGAGTGCTTTCTTGCCCGCGGCCCGGCGCTTACTCTCGGAGGGTCCATGCCGGCCGAAAACGAAGGCGAGCAGCCCGTCAAGAGCTACGGGAACATGAGCGAGCACCACTGGTCCAAGACCCGTGGCGAGCGCAACAAGGAGGCCCTGGACTACTACCGCGAACGCTCCAAGGCGCCCGGCGTCGAGGAGGGCGGGGGGCCGCGCAACTTCTACTGCATGGAGTGCGACGGCGTCGTCCCCCACGACCACGACGGCGCGGGCTGCCCCCACTGCGGCGCGAAGCTCGAGGGCATGTCCAAGCGCTATTTCAACTGGGTCGAGATCGACCAGCCGCCCAAGAGCGACTTCCTGGCCCTCCTGCCGTTCCTCATCGGCGGCGTCCTCGTGCTCGCGCTGATCGGATGGGGTCTGTCCCGGCTCTTCTAGATGCACGACGAAGCATTCGAATCCAAGCGCTTCGCGCGCCAGACGCGCTTCGCGCCGCTCGGTACCGATGGTCAGGCACGGCTCGAGAGGGCGCGCGTGCTGCTCGTCGGCTGCGGTGCGCTCGGCGGCGTGCTCGCGCAGACGCTCACGCGCTCGGGGGTCGGCACGCTCGTCGTCGTCGACCGCGACCTGGTCGAGGTCACGAACCTGCCGCGCCAGATCCTGTTCGAGGACCGGCACGCGCGCGAGGGGACGCTCAAGGTCGAAGCGGCGCGCGAGGCGCTCGAACGGATCGGTGGACCGACACGCATCGAGACACACGCGACGCACCTCGACGCGAACAATCTGGACGAGCTCGCGCGCGGCGCCGACCTCGTCCTCGACGGGACCGACAATCTGAGCACGCGCTACCTCGTCAACGACTGGTGCGTGAAGCACGGCGTGCCCTGGGTGTACGCCGGCGTCGTCGGCGGCGGCGGGTTGATCATGGCCGTGCGGCCGGGCACCGGACCGTGCCTGCGCTGCATCTTTTCGGAGCCCCCGCCCACGGGGACGCTTCCGACGTGCGACACCGCGGGCGTGATCCTGCCGGCGGTCGGAGCGATCGCGTCCCTGCAGGCCGGGATCGGGCTGCGGCTGCTCGCGAAGCCCGACGGGCTCGAGCCGGCGCTGCTCGAGCTCGACGCGTGGAACGGCGACGTGCGCGCAGTCCGCGCGCCGCGCGAGGACGACTGTCCCTGCTGCGGGCGGCGCGAGTTTCCGTGGCTCGACGCACCCGCCGAGAAACAGGCCGTCGCGCTCTGCGGCCGCAACACGGTCCAGGTACGCGGGCGCGGACCGCGGCCCGACCTCGACCGCGTCGCAGAGAACCTGCGCGACGTCGCGCGAGAGGTGCGGCGCGCGGGCCCCATCCTGCGCGTCGACCTCGGCGAGGAGCGGATGACCGTGTTCTCCGACGGCCGCACGCTGATCGAAGGGACGGAGGACATCGACCGTGCCCTCGCCCTCTACGACCGCTACATCGGCGCATGAGCACACCGCTCGGCCTGGTCGTGCTCGCGGCCGGCGCCTCGCGGCGCCTCGGGACGTGCAAGGCGCTCGTCGATCTGTCCGGCGCGAGCCCCCTCGAGCGCCTGATCGCGGCGGGTGCCTGCCTGCGCGACGCCCCGCCCCTGGTCGTCACCGGCGCCGACGACGCCGCGATCCGCGCGCGCCTGCCAGCGGGCGCCGAGGTGCTCTTCAACGCGGAATGGGAGCGCGGTCGCAGCGGGGGCATCGCGCGCGCACACGCCGCGCGACCCGGCCACGATCTCGTGCTCGCCCCTGTCGACTGCCCGCTCATTCCGCCCGAGGTGTTCGCCGCGCTAGCGAGCGCGTGGCGCAGCGCGAACTCTCCTGCCCTCGGATGGCTCGCTCCGAGGCACGGTGCCGGGCCGGGCTCCTACGGGCACCCGATCGTCGTCGGGCGCGCGCTCCTCGAACGCCTCGAAACGGGATGCGACGCCCCCTTGAGGCACCTGCGCGCCCATGCGCGGCCGCTCAGCTCGATACCGGTCGACTCACCGCGAGTGCTCGACGACCTCGACGACCCCGCGGACATTGCCAGGCTCCGCAAAACCCTCGGCGATCGGACTACAGCCAGGGACTGACGCGGGCCGAATAGGGCGTCAGACGAGGGAGGAGACCTCGTCCCCCTCCTATCGAATGCCCCGTCCCAGATGAGTTTCCAGGGTGATGTCAGAGGTATCGGCCTCGCAGAGCTCCTGCAAGGCCTCGCTCGAGGCCGCAAAGAAGGTGTGCTCACCCTCACGGCCAAGAACGGGTCCAAGGCCAACCTAGGACTCGAGGGCGGTCGGGTCGTCCTCCTTCCCGACGACCACGAGGACCCCGAGATCTGGCGCGCACGTGTGCGCGACGCCTGGTCGGAGGAGGGTGACGCGCGCGTCGACGCCCTGCGCATGTCGGAGATCGCGCGGGCGGAGCGGCTGGAGCGCGTGTACTCGCTGCTCGATGGCGGCGGCGTCCATTTCCGCTTCGAGCCCGGCGACCTGCCGACCGCCGAGGACACCTCGCTCGAACGCGAGACGCCGCTGATCCTGTGCGACGGGATCCAGGTCGAGTTCCTCCTGCTCGAGTACGCGCGCGTCGCGGACGAGCTGACGGGTGCTCCAGGCGCGCTCGACATTCCGAACGATCTCGTGCCATGTATCATGGACGCGAGTCTCTCGACCGAGACGCCGCCGCGCCTCTTCGAGCACTGCAACGGCGCTTCGACCGTGGCCGAGATCGCGGACAGGCTCGGGTGGCCGCTGCGGCAAGCCAAGCTGATGCTGTGGCTGCCGTTCCACCGCCAGGCGATGCGGGCGGCGACGCCGTCCGAGCTGCTGCAGCTCGCCCTGCACGAACTGTCGCGCAAGAACTTCTCGCGCGCCGCATGTCGACTCACCGGGTGGGCACGCAACGGGCGACCCGGCCCCGTCGATTCGACCGTCGCCGAACAGCTCTCGAACGAGTGGGTCGCCGGGCGTCTCGTCGCCGCGCTGAAGGGCATGGCGCGCCCGGCGGTGCGCACGCTCCTGCGCCGGCTCGACCACGCGCTTCAAAACCCGTCCGCATCGGTCGTGCACTGGGTCGAGATCAGCCGTCTCGACAAGCTCGACCGCATTGCGCGCATGAAGCGCATGATCGCGGAGTTCCGCGAAGGCTCGAACCCGGATCGGCCCAGCGTCCGCGAGCTCCTCGACCTCGCGCGCGAGTTCCGTGACGCCGGACACCCGATCCGTACCGGCCCGCTGCTGGTCGTCGCCGCACACCTGCAGCCCGAGGCCGTCGGCCTGCGTCTCGAGCTGGGTCTCGGACTCGTCACCGCCAAGCGGTACGAAGAAGGAGCCCCGTGGGTCATCGCCGGCTGCCGCACGCTGCTCGAATCCGGACAGGCCGACCGCGCCGTCGCGCCGCTGCGCTCTCTGCTGCGCGCCAATCCGCGCAACCGTGATGGCCGCCAGCTGCTCTCGCGCGCCCGGCGCGCGTCGACGCACGCCAAGAGGCTGCGCAAGCACCTGCTCGTCAGTCTCGCCATCGTCAGTGTCTTCTCTGGTCTCGCCATCGTGAAGCTGCACAATGACAAGCGGTTCAAGGACCGACTGGCCGAGGTGCGGTCGCTGTTGGCCGAGCCCCAGCTCGCGACCGTCAAGCTGCAGCAGAACTTCCCCGAGGGCGACGCCATCGAAGTCCGCGCGCTGCGCGACGAGATCGAAGATCGCCAGCGCGTGAAGGAGATCGAGTCCCGCAACGACTGGCTCGACCGCTACTCCGAGGCGTTGGTCGAGTGCAACAAAGGTGAGCCCGTGCTCGCCCTCCAGCGCTGCATCGGGCTCGAGGACCCGCCCGAGCTGCAACTGATCCGCGAGCCGTGGCCGCTGCGCAGCGACCTGTTCGGCGCCCTCGTCCAGCACCTCGCCCAGGAGCTCGACTTCCTCGGCCCGCCGATCGAGGGCTCCCCGCAGCAAGTGCAGCGCGAAGACCTCCTGCAGAGTCAAGTCGAGGACCTCCTGCGACTCGTCGAAGAGGTCGAGTCCAAGCGCGACGACTTCACGCAGTTCACGAACGGCCTCGAGGCAGTGCTCGCCGGCATCAAGCAGCGCCACGAGACCCGCGACGAGCTGATCGCCGAGCGCGTGGCGCGCGAGACGCTGGAGGCTCAGGAGCGACTCTTCCTGCATGCCGCCGCTCACACGAAGAACGGTGACTTCGAGCGCGCCTTGCGCAACTACGAGGACATCCTCGGAAACGACGAGGACGGGCGTCTCTCGAAGATCATCGCGCCGCTGATGAAGGACGTCCGCACCAAGCACGAAGCGGTGCAGACAGCGCGTCGCTTGGCCCGCTCGGGCGAGCACGACGAGTCCTTCAAGGTCCTCGAGAAGACGTTCGAAAAGGCGAGCGCCTTCATGCTGCCCTGGAATGTCGACAGCTACCCGCAGGGGGCACGCGTCGAGCTCTCGAACGGGCGCATCTACACGACTCCGTTCGAGATCGAGAGCACGTTCGGCGAACGCATCAACATGACGTTCACGATCGACGGCTTCGAGCAGACGCGCCTCTCGGTCGACAGGCCCTCCGACGTCTTCCGCTACCTCTCCCGCATCCCCGAGCGTTCTTGGGCTGGCGCGGGCCGGATCGACGCGGTGCCGATCTCCGTCGACGGCGACCACATCGTCGCCGACCGCAAGGGCACGATCGCCCGCCTCGGCGCGGAGGGCGACATCATCTGGTCGCAGGAGATTCGCGACCTCTCGGGCATCGCCCGTGCTCCGATCTTCATGCCCGACCGCCCCGGCTCGCTCCTACTCGTCACCGAGGGCGGCGCCGCATGGCTCGTCGCCTCGGAGGACGGACAACTCGAGGGCCCGCACGAGCTGGGCTCGACCCCGCGGCTCGGTCCCGCCCCCCACACGGGTCAGATCCGAGCACGCCTGGCGGACGGTCGTCTCGCGATCTGGCGCGACGGCACGAAGCCGGTGATCGAGGAGGTCGGCGCGCCCGCCGCCGAGGTCAGCATCGCCGAGGAATATCGCTACGGCTCGAACGGCGGGATGCAGGTCCTGCGCAGCCGCGGCACCGACGAGAGCGTACTCCCGTCCGGTTGGGGCTGGACCATCGAGATCCAAGAGGACGTCTACCTCGTGTACGAAGAGGGCAAGCGCGACGACGGGTACTCGATCGTCCGCAGCGGCAAGTGGCAGTACATCGCGTGGGAGGCTCCCACCGCCTACGCCGCGACGGGCCGGCTGTGGATCTCGGACGGCGCGGGCATCCGCGCGTTCGTGCCGTAGGCCAGCGCGGGGCAAACGATTAGGATGCGGGCGTGCGCCGGCTCCCGCTCCTGCTCCCGCTTCTCCTCCCCCTTTTCCTCTTGGGGCTAGTCCTCGGCGGATGCCGATCGAGCGCCACGCTCGCGACGGGCGACGCCGGCTCGGGGGTGCGCGACCCGCTTCCACCGCGCCGCGTCGAGCCCCTACCGGACGCGTGGGACACATGCTCGCCGTACGGGTTCGAGCAGCTCGTGCAGGCGCTCTCCACGCGTGCCCCGTTCGTGTATTCCGCAGCCGACAACGAGCGTCTCGCGCGCGCGCTCGCGACATCTGGCCAGGTCGCTGTCCGCGCCGCGGTCTTGCTCGGACACGGGCTCGGGCCGCAGGCCGAGGAGCTGTTGATCGCGCGCCTCGAGGGACGTCACGACGCCCCGTCGCGCGAGCTCGATGCGGGTGACCTCGTCGCGGCCGCGGCGCTCACGGGACGCGGCGCGGCGATCGTCGAGCGACTGGTCGAGCTGGTCGTGGGAGCGCGCCCCCACCCCGACCTGGAGGTCCGCGTCGAGATCGCGCGCAGCGCGCTCTTCGCGCGAGCCGACGGCGTGATCCCGTTCCTGCTGCAGGTCATGCGCGCCGGGACCCCGGCCGAGGCGCTCGCGCCGCCGGATTGGGCCCGCACCACGACCTACGCCTGGGCCAAGAGCCGCGCCGCCGAGGCGTTGAGCGCGCGCGCTCGGCACGCGATCGACGGCTACTCGCCGGACAGCTCATGGCAGGACCAGAATGACGTCGCGGACGCGCTGGAGACCGCTCTGCGCGCGAACGGCGCACTGTCCAGATAGGCGCCGCCGATGAACATTCGATGAGGGCCGACTCCGGCCTTCTTCCGACGGATGAGGAACGCGGGGTCGTGTGCTGTTTTCCCCGATCCCAAAGGCATGGCACCCGGTTCTCCTACTCGAACGCGATCGTAACTCCATCGGTGAAGTTCGACGTCGGGCCCGGGTTCTGGTCCCGGTACCAGGCTTGGAAGTTCCACGTTTCCCCGGCCAGGACCGCGTGGGGTGGCGTTGTCGGAAGGGCTTCCAGGTCGACCACGATCGCAAAGGTGCCGTCCGGCCCGGAGGTCTGGACCTCGTCGACGAACCGGCCGACGGCACCGCCGACACACAGGACGCCCTGGCTCCCCCCTGCGCCGGGCACGGCGGCCTGCTCGGTGCTGGTCAGGAAGTAGCCGAAGCGCTCGGGCGGTAGCTGGTCGGCGACGAGGGCGAAGCGGTTGAAGTCGGCGACCTCGTGCCCCTCCGCGTGGATCGCCCCCCGCAGGCCGGCGGAGTTGAAGTTGCCGGGCGTGCAGTAGGCGGTGCCGATGTCGCCGGGCTCGATGCAGGCAAAGACGCTGCCCGTGACGTGCGCCAGGCCGCCGTCGAACCCGGCCGTGTCGTCGCCGAACGAGCCGAAGACCGCTCGCTCGCCATCCAATGCGACGGCGGTCGAGAAGTAGTCGTCGTTCACGGGAGTGAGCGACGTGAAACGGGCGAACTCGATCCAGCCGGTCGGACGCCTCACGAAGAGGACCGCCGAGCCGGGGCGCGCGGGCAACTCGAAGGAATCGGCTCCGGTGACGAGAAGGTCCCCCGACAGCGCCACCGTCCGACCCAGCCCACGGAAGTCAAAGTCCGCGACGCGAGCTGTCTCCGCCCAGCTCCCGCCGACTTCGTCGAAGATGTAGACCGCACCGAAGATGCTCCACCCAGGTGCGCCGATCGCCGCCGTGTCGCCCGACAACGAGACCGCCCAACCGATCGAATGGACCCTGAATTGGTTGGACACAATCAACCTCTCGGTCTCGGTCCACGCCAGGCCCGTGTGGTCGAACACGTAGGCTGCTCCGACGTTGTTCTGACCACCGCGCGGTGCACCTACCAAGATGCGCGACGCGCAGACATCGACACTGAAGCCGAACTCGTCGAGGAACGTCGTGTCGCTCGCCGTGATCTTCTGCGTCTCCACCCAGTCGTCGCCGATCCGCTCGAAGACGTACACCGCCCCCGCTCTGAGTGCCACGCCATCGTCTTCGGGTGCTCCGACGACTAGCCGCTCCGGTCGGAACGGGGTCGCGGGTTCGAGAGCCACGGACGAGCCGAAGATCGCCTCGGCCACCGCGTCGCTCGCGTGGAGCTTGGCGGCCTCGATCCAGCTGGCGCCGACGCGGTCGAAGACGTACACGGCCCCGGCCTCGACACCGAACTGGCTGTCGTGGCTCGCGCCGACCACCGCACGCCCCTCGATCACCGCAACCGCCACTCCGAAGCGTTGGTTGGTCGACGTGTCGCCCGGCACGAGGCGCGCCAGCTCGGTCCACTGCCCCCCCTGACGCTCGTACACGTACGCGGCCCCGGCGCCGCCTACGCCGGGCCACCCGGGCGCTCCGATCAGCGCGAGGTCACCGGAGACGGACACCGCCGCGCCGAACTCGTGCTGCGCACCCCCGTCCGAGGCCAAGAGTGGCGTGTCGAGACACTGGGCGTCCGCGCGTGCGAGGGTCAGGACGCAGAGACCGGCGACACCGAGGGCCTTCATTGGAAGATCACCTCGGTTGCAGTGGACGTGTTCGAGGTGTTGCCGATGTCGCGGAACCACAACTGGAAGTTCCACGTCTCGCCCGGCTGGATCACCGTCATCTGCGGCAGCTGGGTCAAGTCGGGCGTGAACACGATCTCGCCATCGGTGCCCGTGTGAACGATGTCGTCCGAGAACCGCACCAGCGGCTGCCCGAGGCACAGGATCCCCAGGCTTCCGCCGAAGTACGGAACGAAATCGCGCGTGTCGGACATCAGGAAGTAGCCGACCTGGTGCTTCGGAACACGCAGGGCGAGGAGCGTCAGCGCGTTGTCCCCCACCCGGTCGCTCCCCTGGGCCAGAAGGCGCGCGAAGAAGCCCGTCGAGTTGACGTGGGCCGGACAGTACGTGTTTCCGATGTCGACGCGATCGACGACCGGGTCGATGATGACGTGGCTGTCGGGGAAGCCGAGGCTCGCAAGCGGCTGGGGTTCGGCGACCCCGCAGTTGGACGCCGAGAGGTAGGTCGGCCGCGTCTCGCCCTCGTCGTTCGCACCGGCAGCGAAGTAGATCTGGTCGGTGTTCGGCTCGGGGACGTCGAGCTCGACCTCGATCACCAGATCGTCGCCGCTTCCAAAGTCGAAGAACAGAGGCGGCGCAAAGTCGACCGCGTGCACGAGAGGCTCGTTCGGGACGAGCATCGTCGCCTCACCGAGCAGCGTGAGATCCGCCAGGGGTCCGAGCATGCCCGGCGAAGAATCCGCATAGACCCGCACGACGGCGGGCATGTCCGTCGGCGCCGTGTGCATGCTGATGCCGAAGAAGACGCGCTCGACCTCGAAGTCGTGGAGCTGGCCGTGGTCGGCCGGGGTGTAGGCGCGCCAGGTGCTCGTGTCCCAGGGAACCCCGGAGGCGCTGCACATCAGCACGTAGCCAGTGATCTCGGTGTTGTTGACCGAGTGCGACAAGCGCACCTGGGCGGCGCTAGTCGCGGCCGTCAGCGCGAGAGCGGAGCAAGCAACTAGAGGCCGAATCATCCCATTCTCCCAAGGCTGTCGTTTCCCCTGGTCTGGAGCGACGGCAACGAACCTTCCAGACGTCGCGGGGGTCTACGATCGCGGACGTGACCACCTTACGACGAAGGTCTTTCTTTTTTTGCGGCGGCTTCCGCTCTCCTCGGAGGCTCTGGCTCGTGGGCTCCAGCGAGTACGGATCGCCTCAGTACGACCTTACGGCCGGATGCGCGTCATCATCCGCGGGTACGGGGAGGCCTCGCGGATGTGCTCGATCCCGCAGATCCAGCCGACCGTGCGCTCGAGTCCGAGCCCGAAGCCGGAGTGCGGCGCGGAGCCGAAGCGGCGCAGGTCGAGGTACCAGTCGAACTCCTCCTGCGGGAGCTCGTGCGCGGCGATCGAGGCGAGCAGCGTCTCGAGGTTCTCCTCGCGCTGGCTGCCACCGATGATCTCACCCACGCCCTCGGGCCCGATGACGTCGACGCACAGCACCTTCGTCGGATCCTCGGGATCCTCCTTCATGTAGAACGCCTTCACGTTCTTGGGGTAGCGCGTGATCATCACCGGCTGTTCGTGCATCTCCGACAGGATCGTCTCGTCGGGCGCGCCGAGGTCGTCGCCGGCGACGAACTCGGAATCGGGGTGCTCGAGCAGGATCTTGGACGCTTCTTCGTAGGTGATGCGCGGGAAGCCCCCGGTGATGCACTCGAGCTTCGACACGTCGCGCTCGAGCGCCGCAAGCTCGGGCTGGCGGCGGCGCAGGACTTCCTTCACGACGTGCACGAGCATGTCCTCGGCGAGCTGCATCACGTCGTCGAGATCGGCGAACGCGACCTCGGGCTCCAGCATCCAGAACTCCGTCAGGTGCCGGCGCGTCTTGGACTTCTCGGCGCGGAAGGTCGGACCGAAGCAATAAACCTTGCCGAACGCGAGCGCCGAGGCTTCGGCGTAGAGCTGCCCGGACTGGGTGAGGAACGCCTTCTCGTCGTCGAAGTAGTCGACCTCGAACAGCGTGCTGGTCCCCTCGCACGCAGCCGGGGTGAACATCGGCGAGTCGACGCAGATGAAGCCGCGCTCGTCGAAGAAGCCGCGCAGGGCGGTGATGACCGCGTCGCGGATGCGCAGGATCGCCCACTGGCGCTTCGAGCGCAGCCACAGGTGACGGCGGCTCAGGAGGAAGTCGGCGCCGTGCTCCTTGGGCGTGATCGGGTACTCGGAGACGGCTTGCAGCACGCGCCCCTCCGACACGCCGACCTCGTAGCCACCGGGTGCCCGCTCGTCGGCCTTCACCTCTCCGGTGAGCTCGACGCTCGACTCCTGCCCGCAGCCGGCGACGGCGTCGAACAGCTCCTCGGACACGTTCCTCTTGAACACGACGCACTGGACGTAGCCCGTCCCGTCCCGCAGCTGGACGAAGTGCAGTTTGCCCTTCGACGTCCGCGCGTAGACCCACCCGCGCAGGGTGACGGTCTCGCCGACGTGGTTGCCGAGTCGCTCGACGGTGGTGACGGTGCTCATGGATCGGTGGCGTGTCGGGAAAGAGAGTTAGGGGAAGGCTTCGTAGATGGAGCGCAGGCGCACGTCGGCGATCGCTCCCCCGCGCAGACTGACGTGACCCTTGTGCTGGGCGCCGGCCTTCTGGGCTTCGACCGTGACCTCGCCGCCCTTGGCCGCGAGCTGTTCGAGCTCGACCCCCGGAGTGACCAGCTCGATCTTCTCGTAGCCAAGGGCGACGAGTCGCGTCACGATGCGCTCGGCGATGCCCCCGCCGCTGGCCGTGATGTCGGGCGCACCGCGGCCGTCGATACGCGTCTCGAGCGCGGCGACGAGGCGCTCTTCGACCCGCTTCTGTCCGTCGCGGATGTCGAGCAGCACATGCTCGAGTCGGCGCAGGTCGAGCCCCTCTCCGCGCTCGGCGAGAGCGGCGATCTGCTTCTCGATGCGGGCGAGATGCTCACCGGCGTCGCGCTCGGACCGCGCCTCGCGCAGGCGGCGCAACATCAGCCCGAACATCGAGATCAGGACTCCGAGCACACCGACGCCCCAGACCGCGACGAGCAGCCATTGCTCGTCACTGAGCTCAGGGGCCACGAAGGCGATCGGAAGCGTCGGAGGCATGAGGGGCGGAAGGGTACCATCCGCGCACGGCATAGCGACACGGACGGCATGTCGGCCCGCGAATCCCCGCGTTGGCCCAGGTATGCCGGTGCCGCTATGCTCCCTGCATGACTCGCCTGATCAGCCTGCTCGCGTTCGCAGCCCTGGTGGCGGCGCTGTTCTTCGTGCCCGAGCCCGCCCCCGGGCAACTGGCCGCGGCCCAGGCGGGCAAGGCGCTGTACGAGACGGTCGAGGGCCCGGGCGAAGACCGTCCGGTGCTCTGGCAGTCGCTCCTTTCGACGCGCTCGTGCTCGCGCAGGGACGACGGCACGATCGAGCTGCGCCTCGCCGGCAGCCTGTTGCGGATCGACACGACCCCCGTGGACGACCTGATCGTTCACGAGAAGGCGCGCCAGTCGGTCGTCCGCGAGCTTCGGGCGATCGCGGCGGACAAGACCGGCTGGTTCCGTGAGCACTTCGGCATCGACGCAGCCGAGCCCGTCACGTTCGAGATCGCCGACCAGCGCGCCGCGGGCAGCGGCGAGGTCGGCCTCGAGACGGTCGTCCGCGACGGCGAGCTGGAGCTCGGCTACCGGTTCCCGGGCGAGGAGCCCGTCGTCGCGCGCATCACGGGTTGGTTCGAGCCCTCCTGGATCTCGATCCTGCCCCCCCTGGTCGCGATCTTCCTCGCGATCCTGTTCCGCATGCCGGTGCTCTCGCTGTTCAGCGGGGTGCTCCTCGGCTCGATCCTGGTCCTGCACGCAGCGGGCATCGCGGCGGGCGCCGCGCTGCGCGACGGCGCGCTCAACGTACGCGGCTACTTCTGGGATCAGTTCATCGAGCCAGAGCGCTACATGATCATCCTGTTCGTGGTGTTCATGCTGGCGATGGTCGGCGTGCTCACGAAGTCCGGCGGACTGCGCGGCGTGATGGACGGGATCTCGAAGCTGGCCGGCAACGCGAAGCGCACGCAGCTCGCGACGTACCTGATGGGCCTCGCGGTCTTCTTCGACGACTACGCGAATACGATCCTCGTCGGATCGACGATGCGGCCCTTGTCCGACAAGTTCAAGATCGCGCGCGAGAAGCTCGCCTACATCGTCGACTCGACGGCGGCGCCGGTAGCCGGCATCTCGATCTTCAGCACGTGGATCGCCTTCGAGGTGTCAACGTTCAGCGCCCAGCTCCCCGACGCCGGCCTCGCGCCCAGCGACGGGTACGCGGTGTTCATGCAGACGCTGCCGTACCGCTTCTACTGCCTCTTCACGCTGGTCTTCGTGGGCTTGCTCGTGATCACGGGCCGCGACTTCGGTCCGATGCTGACCGCGCAGAAGCGCGCGGCGAACGGCAAGATCCTGCGCGACGGCGCAAAGCCGCTGGTCGGCAAGGCGGCGACCGACCTCGCGCACGACCCGAGCGTCACCCCCCGCGCGCGCCTCGCGCTCGTGCCTCTGATCACGTTCGTCACCGTGACGCTGTTCGAGATCGTGCGCGTCGGCTCGAACGGCTTCGCCATGTCTCTCTCCGAGGTCTTCACGATCGAGGGCATGACCGCGATCCTCTACGGCGGCAGCGGCTCACGCCCCCTGATGCTCGGCGCGCTCGCCGGCCTGATCGTCGCGAGCCTGATGGCCTTTGGTGCCGGTCTACGCGGCCAGATCCCGAGCGCCGCATGGGCGACGCTGCGCTCGATGGGCATCGCCATCGTCATCCTCTACCTCGCCTGGATGATCGGCGCCGTGTGCGGCGACTTGGGAACCGCGAGCTACCTCTCGGTCCTTCTCCAGGAGCACCTTCCGGCCATCCTCCTGCCGGTGATCCTGTTCGGCCTCTCGGGCCTCGTCGCCTTCTCGACGGGTTCCTCGTGGAGCACGATGACGATCCTCTTGCCCCTGGTCGTTGGCCTCGCCTACCAGCTCGGCGAGGGCCACGAGATCGGCGGCGCACTCCTAGTCGTCATCAGCATCGGCGCCGTCCTCGAAGGCGCGATCTTCGGCGACCACTGTTCCCCCATCTCGGACACGACCGTCATGTCCTCGATCGCATCCGCCTCCGACCACATCGACCACGTCCGCACCCAGATGCCCTACGCGATCACGACGATGCTGGTCGCCCTGGTAGTCGGCTACTTCCCCGCCGCGTTCCTAGGCATGAACCCATTCATCAGCTTGGCCTTGGGCGTCGCTGTGCTCGCGGGAATCGTGCTGATCTACGGAAAGCGACCAGAGCAAGCCAACGCCTAAAAAGACGCGACCATCGGATGCCGCAAGCCTCCACTCAGTGAGCTCCAACTCCCTCCCGCGGCATCTCCCTCCCGCGGCATCTCCCTCCCGCGGCATCTCCCTCCCGCGACATCTCCCTCCCGCGTCATCTCCCTCCCGCGTCATCTCCCTCCCGCGACATCTCCCTCCCGCGACATCTCCCTCCCGCGGCATCTCCCTCCCGCGGCATCTCCCTCCCGCGTCCCTCCCCCCGTTGCCCCATCGCTCCAACACCGTCAGGTGTTGGGCCATAAATAGACTCGAATCCGCAGGATTCGATTTCTTTTGGTGGGGCGCTCCGCGCCCCACCAAAAGAAATGAGCCCGTCCGATCCACACTGCTCTCGGGGCGGGCCGGACGGGCTCGAGGGACGTGAACGGGGTCTCAGCATTCCCGTCACACCGCTGAACACCACCGGGTCTCTCCACTCCGGTTTGGCTCAAATGTGACAGCGATGTCGTCCCTAAGGTGGCATCCATCAAAGGCCATGCGACACCGCTTGTCGACCCCGGATTTCCGATTTCTTACACGAACGCGAGTTCTGGGAAACCGACACCACCTTCAAGATGGAAACAGGCGAGCGACTTCGTCCCGAAAGCGCTCCAGGAGCTCGGCGTACACGCGGCCACGGGTCGCGTTGGGCTCGGTTGCCTCGCCCGCCGCGCGCACGAAGGGGCGGGCGACTTCATCGGCGGAGACATCCTTGCCTCCGTCGCGGTGCAGGGTCCAAAGCGCCTGCACCGCGGCACCGAGCGCGGCTGATTCGGGTTCGACGAGGGGCGTCACGGGGCATCCCAGGACGTCCGCCAACACCTCGCGCCACAGCTCGTTGCGCGCGGCGCCACCCACGAGGTGAACGCCGTCGACCTCGATCCCGAGCGCGCGCATGCGCTCGACGCCCCAGCCAAGATTCAGGCTCGTGCCTTCGAGCGCGGCGCGGTAGAGAACGCCGGGACGCAGGTGGCCGGGGCGCATTCCTAGCAGGACTCCGGCTGCTTCCGGCAGGTCCGGCACTCGCTCACCCACGAGGTACGGCAGCCAGAGCAGACCGTCGCAGCCCGGCGGAACGGCCGTCGCGCGGTTGGTCAGCGCCGCGTGGTCGCTGCGGAATCCATGGCGCACCTCTTCGGTGACCCCCGTCAGGTTCATGACGCACAAGAGGGGCAGCCATCCACCGATCGAAGCGCAGAAGGGCGCGATCAACCCTTCGGGATCGATGATGGGAACGTCGGCGTGCGTGAACACGGTACCGGAGGTGCCGAGGCTGACGACGACGACGCCGGAGCGCGTCGCGCCGCTGCCGATGGCGCTCATCATGTTGTCGCCGCCGCCGCTCGCGACGAGCACGCCCTCGCGCACCCCCAGAATCTGGGCGCCCTCGGCCGAGAGCCGGCCTGCTGGCTGGCCAGCGGCGACGAGCGGCGGGAGCATCTGCGCGAGTCGCGGGTCGATCGCGTCGACGTCCTTGGTACGGAAACGGCGCTCGGCGGGATCGAAGAAACCGGTCCCGGAGGCGTCGCCGGCCTCCATCGTCTTCTCCCCCGTCAAGCGCAGGTTGACGTAGTCGTGCGGCAGGAGCACCGAGCGCACGCGCGCCCAGTTGTCCGGCTCGTGCCGCGCGAGCCAGAGCACCTTGGATGCGGTGAAGCCCGTCGGAACGGCGCGGCCGAGCGTTCGCGACAGCTCGCGCGCCTCCGCCGACGTCTGCGTGTCGCACCACAGCTTGGCGGGGCGCACAACCTCGTCCGCCGCGTCGAGGACGACCAGACCATGCTGCTGCCCGGAGATCCCCACGGCATCGACGCGATCCTTGTCGATGCCCTCGGCGCGCACGAGCCGGTGCGCGACGTCACGCACCGCGTCGATCCACGTGCCCGGATGCTGCTCCGCGGCGCCGGGCGGCAGGCCCTCGATCAGCTCGTAGGCGACCGCTGCGCGCGCGACGACCGTGCCGTCGTCCGCGTCGAGCAAGAGCCCCTTCGTCCCCTGCGTCCCGACGTCGATGCCGAGAACGAGGCTCATGACCGCGCGCCCAGGAGATGCTCCATCATGATCTGGTCGAGGCGTTCGTAGCCGAGCCCGCGCCGAGCGACGACATCGATGTCGATGTCCGCCGCGCGCAGGGCCGCGGCCTTCTCCGCGGAGTAGCCGCCACCGAGGAGTGGGTCGAGGGTCTCGTCGCGAATGTCGGCGATCAGCGCCCGCACTTCGCTGTCCGCGTCGAAGGCCGCGGCCCGCGCGGCGAGGATCTTGTAGGTGCGCATGCAGCCGCGCGCGAAGTCCCAGACGCCCTGCTCGTCCTCGGTCCGGTAGGCGTGTGCGTCGAAGTGCCGCGGCCCGGTGTAGCGGCCCCCGCCGCCCGTCCCCTCGAGCAACCGCACGAGCAAGAAGGCCTGCTTGGTGTCCTCCGAACCGAAGCGCAGGTCCTGGTCGTAGCGTCCGATGCGCTGCGCGTTCAAGTCGATGTGGAACAACTTGCCCGCCTCCATCGCTTGGGCGACGCCGTGCGTGAACGAGAGTCCCGCCATGCTCTCGTGGGCGACCTCGGGGTTGACGCCGACCATCTCTTCGTTCTTCAGGGTCGAGATGAAGTGCAGCATGTGGCCCGTGGTCGCCAGGTAGATGTCGCAGCGCGGCTCGTTCGGCTTGGCCTCGAGGGCGAAGCGCAGGTCGTAGCCGTTGTCCTTGACGTACTCGCACAGGAAGTCGATCGCGTCGCGCATGCGCGCGACCGCGCTCCGCGGATCGCGGCAAGCGTCGGCCTCGGTCCCCTCGCGCCCCCCCCAGAACACGAACATCTTCGCACCGAGCTCGACGCCGAGGTCGATCGCGTCCATCGTCTTGCGCAGCGCGAACGCGCGCACCTTGGGGTCGTTCGCCGTGTACGCGCCGTCCTTGAAGACGGGGTGCGAGAAGAGGTTGGTCGTCGCCATCGGCACGACCATCCCGCTGTCCTCGAGTGCCGCCTTGAACTCCCCGACGATCTGGTCGCGCTCCGTCGCGGACGCGCCGAAGGGGACGAGGTCGTTGTCATGCAAGTTGACCCCCCAAGCGCCGCACTCGGCGAGCTTGGCGACGAGGCGCGTGGGATTCACGACGGCCCGCGTCGGCTCGCCGAATGGATCCCGGCCGGGGTTGCCGACGGTCCATAGGCCAAAAGAGAACTGGTCGCGAGGGGTGGGTTCAAAAGCGTCCATGACCGTCTCGAGCTCCAAGTGTGAAGGGGGGGACGACGGATTATCGTTGGCGCGACGTGGGCATCGCTACCCTGGGCCCCATGAATGCACGGCTTCGTAGACGACTCGTCCTCGTCCTCCCCCTCTTGGCTCTGGGTTGTGCCGCCGCGCCCCGCGAACGCCAGGCAAACGGGGCGCCCACGCAGCAGCCCTACGTGCTCGTGCTGGGCACGGCGCAGGACGGCGGCTATCCGCAGATCGCGTGCGACCGGCCGTGCTGTGCCGCGGCGCGCGCGGCACCTTGGCTCACGCGAGGGGTCGTTTCGCTGCTCCTGGTCGACCCGCGCTCGAACAAGCGCTGGCTCTTCGAGGCGACCCCCGACCTGCGCGACCAGCTCGAGCTCGCGCGAGGCCACGGCGGCCCCGCGCCCGGGACGGCTGGGCGGCCGGCGCTCTTCGACGGCATCTTCCTGACCCATGCGCACATCGGCCACTACACGGGCCTCGCGCACCTCGGCCGCGAGGCCTACGGCGGAGAGGAGACATCGCTGTTCGGCTCGCGGCGCATGGTCGATTTCCTGACGACGCACGGGCCGTGGAGCCTCTTGTTCGAGGACCGCCACCTGACGGCCGCGCCCTTCACGCCCGACGCGCCGATCGCCCTCGCTCCGGACCTCTCCGTCACTCCGCTGCGAGTCCCCCACCGCGAAGAGTTCACCGACGCCTACGCCTTCCGGATCGACGGCCCGAGCAGGAGCGCCCTGTTCCTGCCCGACATCGACAAGTGGGAGCGCTGGGAGCGTGCGATCGAGGACGTCCTCGCGGGCGTCGACGTCGCCTGGCTCGACGGCACCTTCTTCGGTCCGGACGAGCTTCCGGGCCGCGACATGGCCTCGATCCCGCACCCGTTCATCGTCGAGTCGCTCGCGCGTTTCGAGCAGCTGACGGAGGAGGAGCGCACAAAGGTGCGCTTCATCCACCTCAACCATTCGAACCCGGCGACCGACCCCGCGAGCGACGCCGGACGGGCGATCCGCGCGGCGGGAATGGGCGTGGCGCGCGAGGGCGACGTGTTTGCCCTGTAAGGATGAGTGGAACTCAGTAGGCAGGTTCGCCCCGCGCGCGTAGCGCTCGGGGCAACCTCGAAAGGCGCGTGACGATGCAGCTCGACAATCAGCTTCCCTCGTTTCTCAAGTCTCTCCTCCTCACGCTCGCGCGGCTCTTGGTCCGAGCCGGTCGCGCCGCCGAGGGACCCGGTCTCCTGCGGCGCTACATCGCCGACACGATCGAGGCCAACGACGCCGCGGGGCTCGAGTCAGTCTCGCTGGCGTGCAAGCGCAACTCGGAGGGCAGCGACTACCGCACCAATCACCGCCAGGCGCTCAAGCGCTACGAAAGGAGCGCGACGCCGAGTATCCCGGTCGATGAAGTGCTGCCGGCCTTTCTCGACATCCTGCAGACGGCGGCGACGCGCGAGGCCGACCGACTCGGCTGCGCGGCCACCGAGGCCTGGTTCCTCGCGATCGACGTGCACGCTGTCGTTGTGAGGCTGGGCACGCCGCTGCAGGTCGACGTCGCGGACCGCGTACTGCTCGTGCTCGAGCGCGAGGGCTACGTGTGCGTCGACTGCCCGCGCGACGGAAGCTTCGGCGACGTGCGCGTCGCCCTGACCGACAAGGGCAACCGCGAGGCGCTCGTCGCCGACAGCGGCCAGCTCGAGGCTCTGAGCTCCGCCGTGATCACCAACGCCGACCGTTTCCAGCGCGTCGCGTACGAGCTCGTCGACGGCGTCGAGCAGTCGCACCTCGACGCGATGCCGAGCGGCGACATCGAGATCTGCGTCGGCGATTCCAGTTTCTTCAACGCGGCTAGCTACGTTACGCTGAGCCGCGAGAACGCAGCGCGGCTGAAGGCCAAGGTCCTCGACATCGCGCTCTTCCTGCAGCAGAACGGCGCGACCGAGCGCCGCGGTGACAAGAGAGACATGGTCGACGTGTATTTCAACGGACTGGGAAAGATCGGCCCCACGGGCTGGATGTCCGCCGCGGCCGACCTGCGCGCGACGCACGAGAGCGGGCCGCGCCTGCTCGAGATGGGCTCGTCGCTCGCCGTGCTGGCGCTCCTCGCTCCGCTCGTGTGGAACGTACCCGCGACGGCGCCCGGACAGCAGGACCACTTGGGCCCGAAGCCCTGCGCTCCACTGCAGGATCACCTCGGCCCGAAGCCGGCGGCGGAGCCGGGATGGCACTAGGGCAACGCTGGTGACGCTGGTGACGCTGGTGACGCTGGTGACGCTGGTGACGCTGGTGACGCTGGTGACGCTGGTGACGCTGGTGACGCTGGTGACGCTGAGATCGGCGGCGCTTGCGGCGATCACTGGAACCGCGCTGGCCCTGCCCTGGTCCGGATTCCACCGCGGCGAGGGTCGTCTGATTCTGGATGCGTTGCTCGTGTGTGTTCTCGTCGCCGCCTTCTTGTGCGCCATCTTCTCACTGGCCAAGTTCCTGGTGACGCCGCATCAACGATCGCTAGCGTTCAGGCGCGGCGTCGTGGCGGTGGTCTTCGCCGCCACAGCCGTGCCCATCGTGCGGACGGGTCGTGGTCGATTCGAGGCGCAGTTTGCTGCGCTGACGCGCCGCTCGCAGCCACTCGTCGATGCGCTCTTGCGGTATGAGCACGAGCACGAGGAGGCCGCGCCCGACCTGGCTGCGCTCGTGCCGGAGTACATCGACGGTATCCCGCGGCCTGGGATGAGCGGTTCACATCCATACGGCTACCGAGCGCACTCGCCCTGGGGCTGGGAGTTGACCGTACCATGGAACTGGAGCGCATTCGTCTATCGGTCGAACGGCGACCACCGGCACGCGGATGTGTGTGTCGGCGGATGGGCTTTCTCCCGCTTGTAGCCGCAGCTTGGTCAAGCGCAAACAGCGCCGGACACAGCGGACAAACCAGCACGCCATGCACAAACTCCTCACGGCCACGTCCTGCCTCCTGCTCGCCCCCGCCGCCGTCTGCCAGTGGACGGTCGACAACCTGTCCTTCGCCCGATCCGAGCTCCGGGACACGAGCGCTCTTCGCCGGTGGCGCGTGCGGCGGCGGCAGCCCGGGGTGCGCCAGTGCCTTGCGCTCTCGAGTTGTCGACATCTACGACGCGAGCACCCGCACGTGGTCGACCGCTAACCTGTCGATCGCTCGGACCGGACCGGCGGCGGCGAGTGCAAATGGCCGCGCCTTCTTCGGCGGTGGCCGCAGCCAGGCCGGGCCCGTGTCGCGCGTCGACATCTTCGACGACCAGACGGGGACCTGGACCACTGCCGAGCTGTCGCAGGCCCGTGACCAGCTCGCCGCCGCGGCGGCGGGCGGCAAGGTCCTCTTCGCAGGCGGAAGGATCTCGACCAATGCGCTCGCCTCGCGTGTGGACATCTACGACACAGGGACCGACACCTGGACGACGGCCGCGCTCTCGATTCCTCGGCGCACCCTGGCGGCCACGTCGGTCGGGTCGCTAATCCTGTTCGCCGGCGGCGTCGACGCGAACTTAGGCAGCGATCGGGTCGACATCTACGACACGAACACGGGCACGTGGTCGACCGACTCCTTGTCGAGCCCCCGCGCGAACCTGGCTGCCACCAGCGTCGGGCAGCGCGCGTTCTTCGCTGGAGGGTCGTTCTCGACAACGGTGGACATCTTCGACACGGCGACCGCCACATGGACGGAGGCCTGCCTCTCCACGGGCCGCCAAGAGCTCGCCGCCACGGCGGTCGGTCAATGGGCGGTCTTCGCGGGTGGTTCGTGGCAGGCGACGGCAGATCTGTTCGACACGAGCACAGGAGCGTGGACGACGGCCCCCATCAGCATCGCGCGCCGCAGGCTCGCAGCGACGACAGTCGGAGGTCAGGCCATGTTCGCCGGCGGGCGGGCGCCGTCGGTGACACTCCACTACAACGCGGTGGACATCTTCGAGCCCGCCATCGGCGTCCCCTACTGCTCGCCCGCGATCCCCAACAGCAGCGGCATGCCGGCGCGCATCGCGGCCGACGGCTCGCTCTTCGTCGCCGACCAGGACTTCACCCTGATCGCCGAGGACCTGCCCGCGGGCGAGTTCGGGTACTTCCTCGTCGGCGCGAACCAAGGCGCCTTTCAACCGCCGGGGAGCCAGGGAATCCTGTGCCTCACGTGTGGGTTCCAGGGCTGTTCTGGGATCGGTCGTTTCAACCAGGCAGGCCTCATCATTCAGGGCCCGACGGGCTCGATCGACGTCGACCTCGCGAACCTGCCGCTCAGTCCGCCCGCGCCGGTACAGCCCGGCGAGACCTGGAACTCCCAGTGCTGGTTCCGCGACCTGGGCACGAGCAACTTCACGGACGCGATCGCCGTTACGTTTCTATGAGCGTCATGCGCGCTCTGGGTGCTGCGTCGGCCGAAAGTCGGCCCAACACCGACTCGGAGCGCCCTCGGGCTCTGGCTCGAGCAAGGAAGGGGGCCATCCCCACCCTCGCCGTCACCGTCGCCGACGGCCCCGACAAGTGTGCGGGCCGACGGCGACGGTGACGGCGAGGGCGGGGATGGGCGTGGGGCGCAGGGGTAAGAAGTGGCCGGCGCTGCGCGCTCGGGAGGCTGTTGCCACAGCGGACGACGCGACTTGAAAGGGCGCTTACGTTCCCGTCCTAATGGGAAGCAGGAACAGGGGAGGCGGCGTACGACCGGCGGCGAGAACGGCACGACGCTGGCGAACGAAATCTTCCACGCGCCACCGCCACCTGGTCGCCGATCGCCGATCGCCAGAAAATGTATGCGCCCTTTCAAGAAGTGTCGACCGCCGTGCTTGCGTACATCGGACTCGCCCGATGGCCCTCCGAGCACGCAGCGCTCGGCCTGTTCTCACCCCGGCGGCCTGCACCCATCCTTGCTCGAGCCAGAGCCAGCGGGCGCTCCGAGCCTGGTGCCCCAGCTGGCGCGCGCCGCGCACCACGAACCATACGGTCGCGCGCGCCGTCGCGCTCGGTCGCGCCGCGCACGAGGGAGCCGCCGGCGAGCGAGCGCCACGACGCGGGCGCGGACGCGCCACATACATTCCCGTGTGAATGGGAAGCAGGAACAGGGGAGGCGGCGTACGACCGGCGGCAAGAACGGCACGACGCTGGCGAACGAAATCTTCCACG
>JAAELL010000234.1 GCA_024226735.1 bacterium
GACTTCCCGCCGGTCGGGCTGAACGGCTTGGGCTTCTTGCCGTTCGCGGCGTAGGTCGCGCAGCGTCGGCACCACGCGCAGGCCGAGCTCGCGCTCCAGCTCGCGAGCGGCATCCTGCTGCTTGAAGACGTCGAAGCTCGGCTTCCAGACACGAGTGTCTGGGCCGACACGGTTGACCGCGATATGGATGTGCTCGTGGTCGCGGTCCTGGTGCAGGGCAATGAACGCTTGATGCTCCGAGAGCCCGAGACCCTCGAGCATGCGGTCGGCGACGTGCTCCCACTGCTGCCGGCTCAGATGCTCGTCGGGGGCGAGCGCGGCACCGAAGTGGTAGACGGGCTTCTTGACGCGCAGGTTCTGTTCCGCCCAGGCGCGCATCCAGAGCGCGGCGTGCTCGGGCTCCTCGACCGGCAGGTTGCGGGTCGATGTCCAGGCAACGCGATCGGCGGCCTCAGCGGCGAGGTCGAGGTCCTCCCGGCGCCCGTGCATCAGGTAGGCGACGACGCCCCCGAAGCCGGAGCCGAGGCCGGTCCGCCGGCCGTTGGCGAGCTGCTGGCCGCCGCTGAAGGGGATCATCGGGCGGCCTCGGCGACGGCTCGCGCGACCTCATGGTGAAGGTCTCGAACGTCTTGCAGGACGTCCAGGACGGGAGCGAGGTCCGGAGGGAGGTCGCGGTGGTGGAGCTGGTGCAGGAGACGCGTCAGTTGATTGAGATTGTTGCCCAAACGACTGAGCTGGTTGATCAGATCCCGGTCGACGAGGGGGCGTCGCGCCGGGAGCGCCGGCAGCTTGAGAGCGGCATGAC
>JAAELL010000235.1 GCA_024226735.1 bacterium
TCTTATCCCGAGTCCGCGTATGCGTGCCACAAGGCGCGGCGACGACGCAACTTCGCTGCCAATACGGTGATACTGGGATTGGTCGCAGGAGCCGCAACGCCGTGGCGCGTGCATGCGGGCCGGGATACGACTGCGAATGTCTGCATCACACCACTAGAAGGTCGAACGACTCGTTGTAGGTTCCCGGAGCGATGACGACTTCATCGCCCGTCGTCGCAGCATCGACGGCCGCCTGAATCGTCGGGTAGGTGCCGGGAACGTGGAGCGTGTTGCCGGCCATGGGGCTCGACAGCAGGAGGGAGAGACATCCTCGGTTCGCGTTGTAGATGGAGAAGCGTATTTCGACTCGAGCCAATCGTCCTTCTTGGTGATCGGCAGTCGCCCGCGAACTCAAACGATTGGCAAAAAGCCGCCCGGGTCTGTAAGCGCTGCGCTCAGGGCTCCGGCCGCTCTTATTGGAAGTTGACGCTCACCGCATCGGTGAAGTTGCTCGTCTGCGCCGGGTTGTTGTCCCGGTACCAGCACTGGAAGTTCCACGTGTCGCCCGGCTGCACCGCCACCGGCGGGTTGACGGGAATCGCGTTCAGGTTCGCCTGAATGTCCGCCGCCGGTCCCTGGATGATGAGCGCGGGTGCGTTGAAGCGGCCGATGTTGCCCGAGAGGCAGATGAACCCGTCGGAGCTCGCCGGCATGAAGAAGCCCTGCGACGCGCTGGCGAGGAAGTAGCCGAACTGCCCGGGCGGCAGGTGGTGGGCGCTCAGCAAGAGATCGTTCGCCGCCGCCGAGTCGGACCCGAGGGCCCAGGTGACCCCGCGCTGGCCCGTGCTGTTGGGGACCGCGGGGCCGCAGTAGTTGGCGCCAGCGTTGCGGCGTACGCTGACGTCGTCCCAGAACGCGCCGCTCGAGCCGTCGCTCCAAAGATCGATCGCGGACAGCTCGGTCGCACCGCTGAAGGGGAACGCGTGCGTGCTCCACAAGTCCGAATAGAGGAACTGTCCCCCGTAGTACACGGTGTGGGTGTCGGCATCGAGATCGATGTAGATGCGCACCTCGGCCCACTGATCGACCAGGGTCGGCAGCGAGGCGGCAGGCGCCTGCCCCACGTCCGGATAGTCTCCGACGGTGCCGAGCGCTCCGCTGGCGCCGAGCTGCACCGACCAGGAGTAGGGCCCACCGGGGCTGTAGGTGTTCATCAAGATGAGGAACGAGCGCCCGCTCATCCCGCTCGGCACGTACCAGTTCGCCGTCAGCACCCATTGCCCGGAAGTCGCCGTCGTGAGGCGGTGGACGAGGTCGTCGCTGGCGTCGATCTGCAGTGAGTGGGGAGCGCTCTGCGCCTGCGAGGCGGTCACGAGCGCGTTCGCGGCACCGGGGTCGTTGTCCCAGGGCTCCCACGCGCCGGTCTGCGTCGTGATCGGGCCTGGCGTGTAGCTGTCGAAGTCGTCGGCGAACTGCTGCGCGGGAGCGAGCGAGATGGCCGAGCTGCTGATCAGGAGACTGAGAAGCGAAGTCGTCGTTTTCATGTGGTTGGCCTGCTTGCGACGTGACGGCCCGGTCCGGTCCGGGCTCTCTTCGGTGGGGCAAATTCCACGATACGCTGCGTACGCCCGATCAGGGGGCCGACCCGCGGACCTCACTCAAACGCTACGGCAAGGCCAGAATCCGAGCCACGGCGCCCCAACCCCAGGACTGCGCACGGCTACCGCGAAACGGAGCGGGGGCGCGGCTTGCTTGCCGGCCTCACGAACTCCAAACTCACTCTCGGCCGACCGAGCGTTGCCCCGTGGCTCGCTCACCGACGTCGGCGGACAGAAGCGTTAGCAGAGGGGATCTGTGAATCGTTCCGCGCTCACGACCGTGGGGGTCGTCGTTGGCGCCTCCGGCCTCGTGTGGCTCGAGCGCGCCACGCGCCTATCCAATCCATCCGACCCGATCTTTCCCGCGCCGGTGCTCGCGGCGGAAAAAGCGGGGCCGCATCGTGCGCTCGAACGGCCGCTCGCCGTCCTGCTCGCACCGAGCACCGCATCCGTCGAGCGTCGCAATCCGGCGACGCGCGCTCGAATCGAGGACACCGCGGTCGCCGCGTTCGAGTCCGCCACGGGCGAAGGGGTTCCCGAGACACCGATCGCCGCCCCCCAGGAGCCGCTGCCCGTCACGATGGCGCAGGCGGCGCCCCAGGACGCTCCCGACCGCAACGGCTCCACACCGCTCGCGCGGCAGGGCGCGGTCGAGGCGCCAGCGACCCCACCCGACGCCCCGGAGGCCGGTCGGCCGTCCCCGCCCTGGACGCAAGGGGAGAGGGGGAGCCGCGCGTCGATCGTCGCTGGGATTCTCACGGGGCTCGCGGTGCTGCTCGCCGCCCTCGGAGTCGCGCGCGCCCGGCGCAGCGTGCGCCGGCGCACGCGCGCGAGGGCCGCGGTCGACTCCGCCATCGCCGAAGCGCTGGCGCTGCGCGGTGACGCTGGGGCGCATACCGGGCTCGAAGCTGCGCTCGCCGCAGCCCAACGCGCGGCCCAGCGCGCGGCGTCGCTGGCCCGTACGGAGCGGATGGACGCGTCCATGGTTCAACGCAGCGACGAGCTCGTCGAGAGCCTCGCGGCCGAAGTCGCGGCAGCCCGCGAACACCTCGCGCGGCGGGACGCGGATCGAGAGCTGGGCGCGCGGCTGGAGTGGATCCGCGACTCGCCCGTACAACGTTTCCGTGCGGGCGGGATCGGCGACGCGTACGCCGCCGCCTTCGCGGCCCATGGGCTCGACTTGGACGAGCTCGACCCAAACCGCATCCGCTCGAGCCCGCTGCGGGAGCAACTCATCGACGCGCTCGATCACTGGGGCCGACTCGCCACAGGCGAGGCCCGCCGCTTGCGTGCCCTCCAGCTCGCGCAGGCCGCCGACGACTGCGAAGAGCGGGGGCGCGTGCGCTCGGCGGTGATGGCGAACGATCTCGACGAGCTGCGGGCGCTGTCGCAACCCGCTGCGATCCGCGCTGCACCGCAAGAACGTCTGAGTGCGCTGGGAGAAGCGCTCGCCGCGCTCGGGGAAGGGAAGGCGGCTGTCCGCATCTGGCGCATGCTCGTGCGCAAGCACCCGAGCGACTTCCGCGCCCACTTCCTTCTCGGATGCCACGGAGAGCAGGAGCACGCACAACTCGCCATCACGTTGCGGCCGGACAGCGTCGCCGCCTGGACGAGTCTCGGGTACGTGCGCCGCTCCTGCGGCAATGTCGCCGGCGCAGTCCTCGCGTTCGAGAGGGTCGTCGAGTTGGCACCCGACGCGTCGCTCGGATACGCGAACCTGTGCGAGGTCCTGCACGAGGCCGCGCTCGACGCGGAGGCGATCGAGGTCGCACGCCGCTGGACCGCTCGCTTCTCGGACGATCCCCGAGCCCATCTGAGCTTGGCGCGCTCCCTGAAGCGCACCGGGGACGGGGCCGCCGCGCGCGACGCCTTGGAATGGGCGGAGGGCGTGTGTCGCCGCGCGCTCGACGCCCGACCGCAAGACGCCGAGCTGCTGCGGCAGCTCACCTCGATCCGGGACGAGCGCGCGGGTCGCACACAGGCGGAGACGCCACGCGGGGCCAGGGAACGGCCGGAGCGAATTCTTCCCGCGCTTTCGGTGCAGGGCGACCAATAGGAGTTTCGGCGTCGCCGACCCGACCCCCACCTCGTCGGTTTTTCGGCCAAACGCGAAACCCCGGGGCCTCGGCCGGGCCCTGTGTTCTGCCGATGCGACCGTCCCACACCACCGATCCCGAGCAGCTCGCCCTCCACCTCGACGGACTGCGCGCACTCGCCGAGGGCCTCGCCCGCAGCCCGGATCTCGCCGACGACCTGCGCCAGGAGACGTGGCTCGCCGTGCACTCGAGCCCACCGCCGCGTGCGGGCGCAGCGCGCGCGTGGCTCGCGACGATGATGCGCAACATCGCCCGTCACGAACGGCGCGCGGCATCGCGCCGGCGCGACCACGAGGGCCGCGCCGCGGACGCGAAGGCGCGCGAGCTCGCGCCCTCGGCCAGTGACGTGGTCGAGCGCGTCGCGCTCCAGCGCCGCGTCGTCAGCTGCCTGCTCGAGCTCGCGGACCCGTACCGCGAGACGCTGCTCCTGCGGTTCTACGACCAGCACTCGATCACCGAGATCGCCGAGCGCATGGACGTCCCGACCGGCACGGTCAAGACCCGCATCGCGCGCGGGCTCGCGCGGCTACGGGAGAAGCTCTCGGCGGAGCTCGATGAACGCGAGCGCGCCCTGTTCGCGCTCTGGCTTCCGCGCGCGGAGCAGGCACCGGCACACGCCGCGCTTCTCGCCTGGAGCGCCCTCGCCGTCGCGGCGGCCGCCATGGCGTACTGGATTGTGCCGGGCGCCTGGAACACGCCGCGCGAGCCCCTGCGCGTCGCGCGCGCGACGCCATCCGCGCCCGCCGCGCCCGCCGCGCCGCTGCCCGGCGCACGGACCACAGCACCGCGTCGGTCCATCGGTGCAGCGCGCTCCGCGCCACGGCCCACGACGTTTCGAGCGCTCGACCTGGACCTCCGTCCGATCGCGGACCTGCGGTTCGAAGGCGCGCGAGCGGCGACCGACGCGGACGGACGCTTCACCCTCGATGCGGCACCGAGCACGACGGCGCCCGCGGCGGACGATTGGGTGATCGTCGCGCGCCCCGTCGACGCGCACGCCTCGGTCCCCTTCCTCCTCGCGCAACGTGCGGCCGTAACGGGCGAGGTCGTCGACACCGACGGCAATCCGCTGCCCCGCGCCCAGGTCGTGCTCGAGTTCCAGCACGACTTCTGGTTCGAACACATGAAGCGTGACGAGATCCCGCTGCGCGGCCTACAGCTCGAGCGCTTCGCGTGCACGACCGACGGACTCGGCCGCTTCGAGCTGCAGAGCGCGCCCCGCGACGGGCGTGTGTTCGCCGCCTGCACGTTCGATGGCCACGAGGAGGGTCGTGTGCGCGTCGGCGCGGACGAGCCGCTGCGCATCGTTCTGCGGCCGATCGCTCCGCGGCCGTTCGTGAGCGGCCGCGTTGTCGACCGCGACGGCGAGCCGATCAGCGCCTGGGTCGCCGGCGGCGACAGCATGACGATGACCGACGGACACGGGCGGTTCCAGCTCGAGAGCGAGTGCTTCGCGGTCGAGCAGACGCTGCGCGCGGCGCGCACGGGGCTGCTGCCGGACTCTCTCTCTTGGACGCCGGGCGACCCCGATCCGGTGTTGCGTCTCGGCGGTCCGGCGGCATCGATCCATGGCGTCGTCGTCGATGCGCGCGGCCGGCCGCGCAGCGGCGTCCGCGTGCGCGTGACCGACCTCGAACCGTTCGGACGCATCCGCACGCGCCGCGACCCGGACGCGTGGTCGCTCGCCTACGTCGAGGAGACGCTGTACCCGCACGCGGGTCCGTACGGCGCGGACAGCGCCGACGACGGCAGCTTCCAGCTCGACGGTCTTCTGGAGCGTCCGTACGCGTTGACCGCGATCGACCGGACGACGCTGGAGCGCGCGGTGGGCGGGCCCTTCCCCGCGCCCACCGGGGCCGACCCGATCACGCTCGTGCTCGATGCGGGCGAGCGGCCCGCGCCCGTGCGCGCGCGCGTCGTCGACGCGAACGGCCAGCCGCTGGCGGGCATCGAGCTCCACCCGCTGCGCACGCTCCACCCCGCCGAGGCGGCGCTCGGCGAGCGACGACTTCTGCGCGGCCCTTCGCGCGTGACCGACGCCGAGGGCGGCGCCGCCTGGAGCAACCTGGTCCGCGATTCCCTGACGCTCGTCACCGACGCGAACGCGGACTGGACCGCCGCGGCCGCGAACGCCGAGCACGGCGTCGTCGAGATCGTCCTCACGCGCGCCCGCCACGACCACGATACCGCTGATACGCCCCCCTTGGAGAATCGATGATGAGACGACCCGCTGTTCCCCTCTCGCTCGCCGCCGCGCTGTTCGGCACCGCCCCCGCGCTCCACGCCCAAGGCGCGGAGCCGCTGTTCGAGTCCGGGCTCGTGACGCACGGACCCCAAGACCAGCTGCACGCCCTGCTCGACCTCGACGACGACGGCATCCAGGACGCGGTCGGCTGGTGGTGGACCAACTACTGGGAGTACCAGGCGACCGTGCGCGGCTATCGTGGCAATGGGATTGGAGCGCTCGAGGAGATCTGGTCGTTCGACACGCCCTTCTTCGGAAGCAGCGTCGAGGGCGAGACCGACAACGCGGTCGGCGACTTCGACGGCGACGGTGTCGACGACTTCGCTCTCGGATTCGGCAACCGCCTCGTCGTGTACTTCTCGCGCGGGACGCAGGTGCCGATCCTGGGGCACGACCAGACGCTGCCCTGGGTTCAGTCGGTGCGCAGCCTGCGCGCGGCGGACTTCGACGGCGACGGCCTCGACGACATCGTCGTCGGCCGCAACGGTGGCCTCGCGGTCTATCTGAACCGCGGAGCCACGCAACCGTTCGAGCAGGTCAGCGAAGAGGTCCTCGGCCCCTGGGGCCGCGTCGACCTCGCGATCGGCGAAGTGACCGGCGACGGCCAGCTCGACATCGTCGCACGCCACCAGGACGAATCGAACACGAACCGGCTCTGGGTCTTTCCGGCAGTCGACGGCGTGACGGGCGTGCCGACCTCGTTCGACGTGCACGTGACGCAACACAGCTTCGTCACCCTCGGCGACATCGACGGGGACGGCGACGACGACGTCGCGCTCTTCCAGCCCCAGGGCGTGATGCAGGTGTTTCGCCAGACGTCCGCGGGCGTGCTGACGCGGGAGCCGCTCGATCCCGGCGGACCGGCGACCCACCTTCTGGACATCGACGGGGACGGCGACCTCGACGGCGCGTGCTGCGGGAGCTCGGGGGCTCCGAACAACTCGTCGCCCTCGACCTTCCGCGTCTGCCTCAACGACGGCACCGGAAACTTCGACCAGTCGGCCGAGTTCCCCGGCCTCGGCGCCGCACGCCTGGCCGGCATGCTCGACTTCGACGGCGACGGCGACCGAGACCTCGTCGCCGGCCGAGCGGTTCTCCACAACCTCGCGAACATCGGCGCGAGCGTCTGCTCGTCCAGCGTGAACTCGACGGGCAACGCCGCGGTCATGGTTCCCGAGGGAAGCGCGAGCGTCAGCCGCGGCGACCTGATGCTCGCCGCGCACAACGTGCCCGCCGGTCAGCCGGGCCTCTTCTACTTCTCGCACCGCAGCGCGTCGGTGCCATTCGGCAACGGAACGCGCTGCATCGGGCTGCCCATGCACCGCCTGCCCGTGTCCTTCGCCGACGAGAGCGGCCGGCTCGAGCTCGCCATCGACTACACCGGCCTCCCCCCGAGCGCGCCTGGACTGATCGAGCCCGGCGCGACGCGCTTCTTCCAGGCCTGGTTCCGCGATCCGTCCGTCGGCGAGGGTTTCGACTTCTCCGACGCGGTGCGAATCCAGTTCGCGGAGTAGACGCGTTCGCGCGGTTGCCAATTACGGGCAGAAACGCGGGGCGCTCGCCACCATCCGCCGCCAGCGGTGCGCCGGCGACCGAGGCGCCGAAGCGGTCGTACGCCTGCGCGCCATCGAAACGGTGCAGGACGGCGCCGGTCGCGCAGGAGTACACGCGCGCGCTCCCGGCTTCTTGCCCCGCCGTGTCGTCACCCGGCGCACCGACGATCCAGTCGTCGCGGCCGTCGCGATCGACGTCCCCCGCGGCGCGCACGCCCGCTCCGAAACCGTCACCGACGGCGTCGCCGTGCAGCTCGAAGAGCAGAGTCTGGGCGATCGACGTGGGTGCGCACGCAAGGAGCGCGAGGGAGCAAGCGAGGGTTCGCATGATGAGACTCGGAGAACGGTATTCGTGGTGCGGTTGTCGAAGCCGGTTTGCCACGACTGCCGAGATCCCGGACGCTCTCTCCGAAAGTGTGCGCCCGCCAACTCCCCCCTACGAAAACGCCCCCCCGCGTCGAGGACGCGGGGGGGCGTTGTTCTTGGATCGGCTTCTACTCGAACATGATCTCGTAGCCGTTCGTGAAGTTCGACGTCGGACCCGTGATCAGCTGGTCGCGGAACCAGACCTGGAAGTTCCACGTCTCGCCCACCTGCACGGCGACCGGCGGACTCAGCGGAATCATCGTCAGGTCGACCGGCACGTCGAAGGTCCCGGTTCCGCCCGTGTTTTGGACCTGGCCGACGTAGCGTCCGATCGTGCCGCCGAGGCACAGGTTGCCGGACGAGGTGCCCGGGGAGGCGACGAAGCCCTGGGTCTGGCTGGTCAGGAGGTAGCCGAACTGGTTCATCGGCATGTCGCTCGCTTCCATCTGGAGGTCGTTCATCGAGACCTCGCTGCTGCCGGATGCATCGAGCACGGCATCGAGGCCGGTCGAGTTGCTGACGACCTCGCAGTACGGCAGGCCGAGCCCGCCGGGGATGACCGTGCCGACGAGCGGGCGGTAGTGCTCGATCGCGCAGCGCATGCGCGCCGACTGCTCCTGCGTGAAGTTCTGCATGCAGGTGTCGTAGCTGTAGTTCATGTAGTTGCGGATCGGGTCCGTCGAGCCGCAGCTCTGCGATCCGACCGCGCACCCGAACTCGGGGCCCGACTCGGGGTTCGTGTCACAGATGACGTCGCCCGTCGTGTAGCAAGCCACCGCCGAACCACAGCCGCTCTGGAACGTGTGGAAGAGGCCGAGGTAGTGGCCGACCTCGTGCGTGACCGTCCGTCCCTGGTTGTAGGGGAAGCCGTACGGCGCGTTGCGCCCCACGGTCGACCAAAGGGCGACGACCCGGTCGACGGCCGTGCCAGCGCCGGACTCCTGCGGGAAGCGGGTGATGTAGCCGAGCGACCCGCTGGCGTTGTTGGTGTAGATGTTCAGGTAGCGTGTCGCATCCCACGACGTCGAGCTCCAGTAGTTGCCGCTGTCGTTGAACCAGGACGTGTTGTCGTGGTAGGTCACGCCCGTCGCCGCGTTGCCCTGCGGGTCGGTGTCCGCAAGCTTGAAGCGAATCGCGCTGTTGAAACCGTTCGCGCCGGGCGTTCCGGCGAGACCCTGGAAGTCCTCGTTGAGGATGTCGATCTGCGTCTCGAGCTGGGCGAGTGTGATGTTGCCCTGCGTGCCGGACGTGCTGCGCAGGACGTGGAAGACCACGTTGATCTCGATGATCTCGACGGGATCGTAGGCCGACGACGGGTTCGTGAAGCCGAGCGTGCAGTCCGCGCCACCCGAGAACGAACCGGCGACGGCCTTGTGCGAGATGCAGCGCAAGGGATCGATCCCGACGAGGCCGGAGTCCACGTACTCGGTGTACGTCTGGAACTCGCGGCCGCTCACGGTGTGCAGCGGCCCCTCGATCTCACGATCGAGGTTCTGGGCATAGGAAGGACACGTTGCGAGGACGCAAAGCGTTCCCGCGAAGAGAGACTTGAGCTTCATGGGGAGGTATGTGAGAGGTTGGGAAACGTCTCTGACGGCAGTGCGCCGAGACGACCATTGAGCCTGGAGGTCCTGCCAGAACCTCTACTGGAGAGCATACGATTTCCGTGTGCGACTGCCCCCCGTGTGCTCCCTCCTGAGTCATGAAAAGGAGACCACCTGCACAAAGAGCCGCTAGGCACGACACCACACTCCCTGCAAGACGTCCTCGGGGTCGACGCCGGGCCGTGCGCACGCGCTGCGTGTGGCCCCGCGAGGAAAACACGAAGAAGCGCCCCTAATCGCGTTCCAGCCCCCTTAGCGCCACGTAACAGCAGATTTCCTGACAACCCAGGCTCTTGGTCCGACGACGCACGGTGAACTACGCTCTGGGCTCTCCCCCCTCGATCCAGGGACCGAATCCGCGGATGGGTACCCACAAAACTACGACTGCACATCGAAACGCCGGAGGCGAGGATGCCGCCTAGCGATGCCGACACCCCGCAGCTCGGATCCGTCCTCGCGCCGACGGACGCGCGGGCGCCCGCGGGGCTGAGCCTCGCCGTCGTGCACCTCGACCCCGCGGGAAGTGCCGTCCTCGTTCCGGTGGACGGATTCGCGGAGACCACCGTCGACGACGTGGCGCTGGCGGAAGGAGCGCACGCGCAGCACACCCTCGTCGCCCGCCCACGCCTCGCCGTCCTGGAGACGACCGCCGAGCTGCGCGACTGGGGGCGGGTCGGAGACCTGGAGGCTGCGAGCATCGCCGCGATCCAACGCGGGATCCAGGCGATCCTCGAGAGACCGGAGCCGTGGGGCGAGCCGCCGAGCGAAGAGCTCCAGGCTTGGCTCGACGCGGTGCACGCGTACGTGCAGCTCCGCTGGCCTGGCCGGCTGGAGCGCGTCCGTTCGTGCGCCTGGTAACGGCTCAGAAGATCGAGCCGAGCTCGTCGTCACCGAGCAGCTTCGCGGCCGCGGCGAGGCAAGTGACGAGCACGCGCTGTGTCGCGCCGCGCGGCCGGACGGAGGCGTGGAACCACTTCGCGAAACCAATGGACTCCTGGACCTGCCCCATCTCCCTCAAGAGACGGGGCAGGAGCTCGAGAGCCTCGATTTCGTAGCGGCGGTCCAGATGGCGAAGCTCGACGTGGATCCTGGGAATCCAGTCGTCGGGTAGCTCGCCTCCGTCGGCTGTCCAGCGGCCGATCGCATCGACCGCGGACTCGTAGCGCGCGAAAAGGGAGGTCGTCCCCGCGCTGTCACCCGAAGCCTCGAGCCCGAACTCCGGCAGCTCGAGGAGCGTCTCGCGACGGGAGCGCAGCGAGGACCGGAAGTACGTGGCGAAGCGCCGCAGCAGGCCCGCGACGCACACCTGCTCGATCGACTCCACCGCCACGCCCTCACGCAGCACGTCCAGGTACGCGCGCCCGTTCGTGACGAAGATCGCCGCGCACACGAAACCCATGAACTCACCCATCCGCTCGAGCGACTCGAGCCGGCCACCGGGGAACAGCTCGGGCGCGGCGAGCGCCTTGGCGTCCGATTCGATGAATGCCCACTCCGGATCGTCGTACGCTAGCACGAACGCGCACACGATCGGGTTCAGGTCGCGCAGGTAGCTCCGTTCGAGCTGGAGCAGGCCGATCTGGGCGAGACGCCACGCCGCGCAGCGCGCCTCGTCCTCGCTCGTGTAGGGGGCCTGCGCACACACGCGCTCGATCTCGGTGGCCAGATCGGGTCCGGATCGGTCCCGCTCCCGCCGCTTGCCCACCCCGGCGAGCGGCTCGACCCAGCGTTCGTTCAAGAGGCGCTCGAGCGAGCTCGGGGTCACGTCCTCTCCAGAGAGCATGGACGCCGATTCGTGCAGGAGACGGAATAGAGGGTTCTCGGCGCGCTTCATGGCAGGCTTTCGCGTTTGAGTGCGCTGGCAGGCGACTTGATCGAGATCGCTGTTTGCGATTCCGGGCGACACCCGCCTCCCACAAGATTGCGTCCCGCCCAGACCCCACGCGTGGGTCCAGCGACCTCCGAGGTCCGGGCGCATCAGTGGCGGGAGGGATCGTCCGTGCTCCATCGCGGATCGTTTTGCCATAATCCGAGACACATTCGGGCAGATTTCGAACTATTTCCGATACCTTATCCGCATCCCATTTTGCATCCCTTACGCAAGTGCATAGATAGCACACCTTTGCACGCATCCGGGGCCCGCGCAGGCTCGACGGACGAGAGCGGCCCCAGTATGATCCAGCCGGACGCCCCCAAATGGGTGGCACGCGCGGGGGCCATCTTCACGGGTGAGCAACCCAACGGCGCCCTGAGCGGCGGATGAACGGCCGACACCCCGCGACCGTCCCAATGAGCAAAGCACATCGATCGGAAGCGAGCGACGGCGACGGAAAGCCGGCGCAGGCCCGGCAGAAGAGCATCCGATTCGGCGAGGAGCTCCTGAGCCAGATCACGCTCGCAGCCCGCGCCGCAAAGACGAGCGAACACCGCTACATCGTCGACGCCGTCCGCGACACCGTGGAAGGCGCCGGGCACACGGGCACCGACGGCAAGCTCTACAAGATCTCGCACCTGGTCAACCGTGCGCCGTCCTACTTCCTCTCGCCCAAGCCCGACTTCTTGATCACCGGCGCGAACCCCGCGGCGCGCATCGTGCTCGGGATCAAGACCGACGGACCGGCGATCAAGCTGATGGACTTCATCGACAGCGAGATCGCGGACGACGACTCGCGCGAAGAACAGGGCAAGCAGCGCTGCTGGGGTCCGAAGACGCAGGCCGAGCGGATGCGCGAGGAGTTCCGGACGACGTTCCTCGAGAACGACGACCCGCCACGCGTCTTCCAGAGCAACTTCCCCTTCCACCACAAGATCCTCGGCGACATCGAGATGAACCGTGTCGGGCTGGCGGTGCACGCCGGCTTTCAGATTCGCGGATGGGTTGTGACGCACAACATCAGGATCCTCGACGAGGCGATGTACGAAGTGTTCAAGGAGATGATGGACAGCCACGTGGCCGCGATCACGGAGACGACTGCTCTCTAGTCCAGGGATGAGCGACTCTCTCTCGTCGACACTGCAGGACGCATCGCGGCTGACGTTCGCCAGCCCGATGGGACTGGACGTGTCGCTCGGTTCGGCCGCGGACAAATCGGAGATCCGAACCTTCGGCTTCCGCTCCGAGCTGGCCAACGATCGCTACGGGATCAAGTCGAGCGAGCTCTACGCGGCCGAGTACGCGAACCTCGATGAGTTCGAGTACGTCGTCGCGACCGATCGCAAGACGGGCCGAATCGTGGGCGATCTCCGGCTGCGCTTCCACTACGACCCGCTGCAGTTCGCCCAGAATCTGACGCCTGAGTTTCGCGCGTACTGCGAAGCGGGGCACCACGTCGTCGACATCGGCGGGCACATCGATCGACCACCGCACGAGAAGCTCGCGGTCTTCCAGTGCATGTGGACGTACCTCATGCGGCTGCGTGGGCTCGCCGGCTTCGACGCCCTGTACGGGCAGATTCGGGAGTCGTACCGATCCCGCTTCGCCACGATCGCGCACAGCGTGTGCACCGAGCCCTTCACGGCGCCGGCCTGGACAGGCGAGTGGCTCGGCGTCTGGGTCGACTTCCAGGAGGTCGTCCTGCGCTGGTCCGAGCCGGAGGTGCAGGCGGCCTGGAAGGAGCGCACCGGCATCGCGCTCGACGTCGACTTCTTCGCGGCCGTCGACGCGAGCCTCGCCAATTCGAGCCTATGGATCGAAGACTAGAAGCGAGCGATCCATCCGAGCGCCCGGACAGCGTGCTGCACCGTCTGATGAGCGGCGCGTGGGTCGCCCAGAGCATCTACGTCGCCGCCAAGCTGCGAATCGCGGACGCCCTGGCCAGCGGCCCCGCGCCCGTCGACGAGGTCGCCGAACGCGTCGGCGCGCAGCCGGCCGCGCTCTTTCGCCTCATGCGCGCGCTAGCCAGCCTGGGCGTCCTGCGTGAGGTCGAGTCGAACCGTTTCGAGCTGACCGACGTCGGCACCTACCTGCGCTCGGACGTCGCGGGGTCGATGCACGCTCTGGCGTTGACGATCACCGAGTTCGACTGGGACCCGTGGAAGCAACTGCTGCACAGCGTGCGAACGGGCGAGACCGCATTTGAGCTGGTGCACGGCAAGGAACCGTTCGACTACTTGCGCGACAACGACGAGCTGCGGTCGGTCTTCAGCCGGGCGATGACGTCGTACGTCACGGAGAATGGCATCGCTGTCGCCGAGTCGTACGACTTCTCGCACGCGCGCACCGTCGTCGACGTCGGCGGCGGGCACGGGACGCTGCTCGCGGCGATCCTCGCCCAGCACGCGCACATCGATGGGATCCTGCTCGATCTGCCTGAAGTCACCGAGCAAGCCCGACACGAACTGTCGTCCGCCGGGCTCGAGGACCGCGTCACCTGCGTCGACGGTGACTTCTTCACCGAGGTCCCGGCCGGTAAGGACGTGTACGTCTTGGCGTCGATCCTCCACGACTGGGACGCGGAGCGCGCGCGCAGGATCCTCGCGACCTGCCGGCGCGCCATGCCAGAGCACGCCCGGCTGCTCGTGATCGAGGCCGTCATCTTCCCCGGCAACGAACCCGCGTTCGCCAAGCTCTTGGACCTCGAGATGCTCGTTTGCTTCGGAGGCCGCGAGCGCTCCCTCGACGAGTACGCCGAGCTCTTTGCGGCAACCGGCTTTCGGATGGAGAAGAGCTTTCCCCTCCGCGCGGCGGCTACTGCGATCGTAGCAGTCCCCATCTGAGGGGCGTCACGGGGCGAAGGGCGGCGCCTCCCAACCCGGAGATGTTGGTGACGGAATCGGGTTAAAGACCGGCACCCCACGGATCCGATACCCCGAGCGACTTGATCCTTGGTGGGAGGACATGGTCAGAAAGGGCTTGCAGGAGCCCTGAGTTCAGGATGGAGAACAGAGGTCGTTGACCCTGAAGAGCGGCCGCGGATGCGGCCGGGGTTTGGCAGAACCCCATCTTCGCGGGTTCGTGAACCGGACGCGATGCGTCCTGTGGGTTGGGAGCCCACGGACGAGTCCGGTGACGACGCGGCCGATGCCAAAGCAGCAGCAGGGAGTGGCAGTCATGATCAGTGGGCAGAACTGGGCAGTGTCGTCGGGGAATCGTCTTGCGGAACGTTTCGGTTTGGGCAGGACCGTCGTGCTCGCCGCGCTCGGAGCCTTGTGCTTCTCGTGCAGCGGCGGAACCGGGAGCCCGGGCACCTCGTCGACGCCTGGTGCCGCACGCCAGGCTCCGCGCCTGATCGTCTCGTTCGAGGCGGACCCGGTCGCCGGAGCGACGGAGCACATCACGCTGGTCAGCACGATCAACCTGGCGAGCGCGGTCATCTTCATGGAGAAGCCGGGCGTCGACGGCTGCGGGAACCTCAACGGCTGTTCCGATGACTTCGACCAGTTCGCGATGACGATGGTGGGCCGGCAGTCCGCGTACTTCGACTACGTCGTTCCCGATGGGCCGGACGACATCGTGTTCCAGGTTTGGGCTCGGCCCCTGCAACCGAGTGAGCCGCGGCTCGTCTCGGACTACGAGACGATCCGCGTCGCGGGTTCCGACCGGGTCGGGCTGACGTACTACGTCGATCGCGATCACTCGAACGCCAACGATGACAACGAAGGGACCGAGGAGGGCGCGCCCTGGAGGACGATCGTGCACGCCGGCGAGGTCGTCGGCGTCGGCGACACGGTGCTGGTCAAGGCTGGCGTCTACCAGAACGGCATGGTGCACATCGAGAACTCGGGCGAGCGCGGCCAGGAGGTCATCCTCGCCGCCTACCCGGGCGACGAACGCGAAGCCGTGATCCGCGGCGGCGGCATCCTCGGCGTGGGCGTGAGTCACGTGGTCATCGACGGGCTGAAGATCCTCGAGGCGCCGGGCAAGGGCATTCGCTTCGAAGGCAAGGCCGACATCGACGATGAGCGCGCCGAGAACATCACGATCCGCAACTGTCACACGTACGACACGTGCTCGTCCTCGATCTCGATCTGGGGGATCGATGGTGACGAAGACGCGGGCGACTACGACAACATCACGGACGTTCTGATCGAGAACAACCTGTTGGAGCTCGGCACGCACGGCTGCCACAACGAGATCATCACGGTCGCCCACGGAGCGACGGACATCACAGTGCGCTACAACGAGATCCGCCTCGGGGATCCGAACATGGAGGGCGGCGACGAGGGCATCGACTTCAAGCTCGGAGTCAGCGACAGCAGCATCTACGGCAACTACATCCACGATCTCAGCGACAAGGCGATCTATCTCGACGGCGGCGACGACAGCAACGCGCCCGAGAACGACAACATCCTGATCTACAACAACGTCATGAAGCACCTGCCGTCAGCCGGCTTGGTGGTCACGACGGAGGGTCCGGGTCACGTCAGCAACGTCTTCGTGTTCAACAACCTCGCGGCGCACAACGAGGGGGATGGCTTTCGGGTGTATGAGCACCCTGATGGCGCGGCTGGTGGCGGCACGGTCCGCAACGTGTTCTTCATCAACAACACGGCCTACGACTGCGGCAGCGATCACGGCGGCGGGTTCCGCGTGAACCACGAGACGGCGACCGGCATCGTGTTCCGCAACAACATCGCCTGGAACAACGCCGACTACGACGTTCGCGGGGAGTTCGAGACGCTGATCGAGGCCAACCTCGGGCGCGACAGCGTGTGCGAGATCCAGGACGATCCGAGCTTCGTCGATCCACAGGACGACGACTTCCACCTGCGGCCGGACTCGCCAGCCATCGACGTGGGCCTCTCGCAAGGTGCGCCAAGCGACGACATGGACGGGAATTCGCGTACCGGGTCGGGCCGCCTGGACCTGGGGTGCTACGAGTACATCCCTTGAGCCTTGGCGGGGAGACCGCTACTCACTTGGCCTGCTTGCGTTCGCGCAGCAGGTCCTTTTCGTGCTTGCGCCAGAAGGACCGATCGAACTTCTTGCAGAAGCTCTCGAGCAGCCCCTTCATCCGCGCGACCTTGTACTCCAGGACGCGGTCGCTCTTGATGCGCTCGGCGACGATGTCGGGACAAACGAACAGGTGCGCAAAGACTTCGGCCTTGTCTTCCTCGACGCCCGTCGTGGAATACTTCGTCAAGAACCCCGGGTAGCGATCCGTCAGCAGGGACATGCTCCTGTCCCCCTGCGCATTCTCGCCGCCCGAACCGTAGCGAAACTTGTCGTCATTCAGCTCGAGCCAACCCGTGTCTTTGTAGATCAGGCCGTCGTCGAGCCAGTCGGCCATGTGGAAGAGCTCATGGTGGATCGTCGTCCGCGCGTAGTGGATGGTCGTCATCGACCTCGCTGCGTCGTAGTACATCGTGCGGTGTTGGAAGTCCGGTATCGCGGTGCGGAGCTGCCCGTCGAAGACGAGCGTGCGGCACAGCACGATTCTCTTCAGGGACAGGCGCTTGACGAACTCGTCGGGGTAGCGACCAAACTCGCGAATGAAGAGCGGCACGTACGCCTCGAGCTCCTTCGCCGTCGCGCTCTTCCCCACGATCGGGCCGTGCGCCGTGGGAACCGGAAACGACAGGTCCTTGTACACGACCTCGATCCCGTGACGCTTCGCGAGCTTGCGCAGCTCCTTCTCGACGTCGACGGTCTTCTCGTCCAGCGTGCCGGAGGCGAAGGCCGCAACCGTCGCAAAGAAGAGGCTGGCGACGCCGGCCAGGATGCGAGTGCTCGTATTCATCGGATTCCTCTTGTCAGGCGTGAGTTTCACCACGGGCTAGGGACAGAACGCCGCCATCACACCGTCGCTGAAGTTGAAGTCGTTCGCCCCCGGACCTCCGGGGTCGCGGTACCAGAACTGGAAGTAGTGTGTCGTCGACGGAACGATGCGGCCAGGCCCCGCGCCCCGTCGCATCGAGCTGGACGATCGAAGAGAACCGGAACAGCCCGGACGTGATGTCGACGCACAGGAGGCCGTTGCCCGCCGGTTGCTGGGTCGGATCGAGGCCGTAGAAGAAGATGCCGAACTCGGAGGGATCGGCACCGGTCGCACCAAGTCGAGGAATGTCCCGACTACGGTGCCCGTCGCGGTCTCCGCGATCACGATCTTGCCGCCCTGCTCGACGACGAACATCCGTGCCGCATCGCCGGTCGGGGAGACGACGAAGAGCGGCTCGTCGAGACCATCGGCGAAGAGCTCGGTCGAGAGGTTCTGCGCGCTCGTGTGGGCGCCGGTGACGCCCAGCCAGTGAAGAGGCAGGTCAGAGTCGTGAGAGCGTGTCGGGACATGGCGGTGCCTCGAAGGGAAAGGGAAGGCTACGAGTGTCGTCGCCACCCGCCGCGCCTGTCAATGCTCCCGGCTTTCCCCGCCTGCCAAGCGCTGTGCGCACAAACGGATCGACCGGCGAGTGAATCTGACATTCACAGAACTATCGCCGACCCCCTCGACGGTTTGAGTACCGGACGCATCGCACGTCGCGACCGCGATCCGTGCCGGGCAGCTCGCTCCCGGCGTTCCTGCCCCTAACTCCCAACTACAAGGAAAGAACCAGAATGTACGTACGTTCCGTAGGCCTCGTCGCCCTGCTCGTCATCGGGATCGTGACGATGCTGTCCGCCTCCGCCAAACAAGATGGTGGCATCGATCTGATGTCCGTCGCTTCGGCCACGTCCGTGGTCGGCGGCGCCTGGCAAGGCGATCCGCCGGGTATCCCCCCCTATCGAATCGTTCCGGGCGCCGAGTGCAGCGGACTCGACAACTGCGACGCCAACAACCGACGCGCCACGGGTCCCGGCAACTGTTGGTACTGCGAAGACCGCGGCATCCAGACTCGCTGGTGCAAGCGCGCAGAAGAGACCTGGTGCTTCGAGAAGACCACGTCCGATTGTGGAGGCAAGATTCCCTGCGATTGGGACGTCGCCACGCAAACGTGTGACTGGAACAACTGCAACTTCGCGATCGAAGGCTGCCCGAAGAGCGACTGCTTCGGCACGCTCTAGCAGCGACACATCCCCCTAGCCAAACCCGGTCCTGGCAGCCGTAACGACTGCCCCCTCCTGTGCCTCGAGCGCGGGGGGGAGCCTCCCCCGACTCTGTTCGTCCCTACCGAGCGCCGAGCGCTCAGGAATCGAGATGTTGTACGCCCGCGTGTTCGCTCGAGCCGCTTGTGTCGCCCTTCTGTGCGGTCCTCGCTCACTTGCCCAAGACTCCGGCCATCCACTCGCGGAGGGGATCCGAGAGACGATCGCGTCCCAACACGAGCTATTCGACGAGCTCGCGCTCGTCTTCGCCGTAGAGACGCGTGGCTTCTCGTTCGAGGCGAGTGACCCGGTCGAGAAACGTACCAACTACAAGGTGACTTGGGGCAAGAGTGGGAGCTCCAGGTACTGGGACTTCTCCAACGCCCTAGCAGGGACGCAGTCATACTCGTGGTTCGACGGCGAGGCGTGGCACCGCACCTCGCGCGGCAACTTGCTCGGCGCGTACGCCGACTACGGCCTGCCGATGTCCAACGCATACCCGGAGAAGTACTTCGACCTGATCAGCGGCTTCTCGATCGCCCAGCTGGTCGAGAAGAGCACGCAAGTCGAGATGCTCGCGGAGGGTGCGAGCCTGCGCCTCACCGGTGATCAGCTCGGTACCGACGAGAGCCGCTTCGCCATCGAGCTCGCCCGCGACTACGCGTGGCGGCCCAAGCACTGCGTCATCACCTCCGGGCACAAGAACGGTGAACGTGAGTACTCGCTCGAGCGCATCGAGCGCGCGGAGAACGGTGCCGTCGTCCCCGCCGAGTTCTGGCTCCGCGGCTACGAGGTCGACGACGCTGGGGCGCGTAAGCCGAAAAGTGTCACGGAGTACCACTTCGAGCTCGAACGCATCGTGTCCGATCCGGACGAAGTCGCCGCGCTGATGCAGCCCGGGCACCCGGTCGGGATGCAGGTCAACAACCAGTACGCAGACGCGCGCTACGTCGCGGCTGCGAACGAGCGCGAAGCCTTCGAAGCGTGGATGCGCTGGAACGGCCGGCCCGACCTCGTCGGTGTGCCGACCGGGCCGCGGCACCGCGCCGAGATTCCGCTGACGAATCTGTCCGCATGGGCACGCGGCAACTGCGGCCCCGTCGCTCTGTGCGCGCTGCTCACGCACTCGGGACTCGCCAGTGATTGGCCCAAGATCGTCGATGGATCCGGCGTGGACGAGGCGGGGCTGTCGATGACCGAGCTCGCTCGCGTCGCGGCGGAGGAAGGGCTCGATCTCGTGCCGATCGAGGGCCTCGACGTGCTGCCGAACGAGCCGCACGCGATGATCCTCGTCATGCAGGACCCCGACGCCAAGCAGTCGCACTACGTCGCAGCACTCCCGCATTGCGAGGACGGCGATGCCGTCACTTCGTGGACGCTCGTCGACTTCCCACGCGAGCTCCAGTTCCTCGAGCCCGGCGCCGAGCTGCACTACTGGACGGGTGCGGCACTCGCCGTCGACGGCCCTGGTCTGCGCGCTTGGATCCAACGCAGCGACGATGTCGGCTGGCCAGTCATGTCGGTCCTGGGCGCTCTGCTCGCCCTGGCTGCGGCCTCGATGTTCGTCTGGCGCATGCGACGTGCACGAGTCGCTCCCAGTGGGGCGGTCGCGCTGTTCCTGATCGCGTGCCTCACCTCGTGCGGGGCCAACGATGTGGAATCCAATGCCACGGAGAGCCTGCTCGACTTCGTGAACGAAACGATCGACTGCGGCTCACACGACGTGCCCTCGACGGTCAAGCCGAAAGCTTCGGTCGTCAACCGCAGCGGTGCCGACCTCACGGTGCGCGCCGTCACGACGAGCTGCACGTGCGCGACGGCGATCACGCCCGGGTCCGTGATCCCGTCCGGCGGCACCCTCGAAGTGCCGCTTTCGTGGGAAATCAGCAGTTCCGGACCACACCTCATCAGAGTGTGGGTGCGAGCGAGCACGGAGGAGGAGCCGAAGAAGTTCCACGTCGCTCAACTCTTGTTGAGCGCCTACGGCAAAGGCCTCGTCACCGTCGAACCCGGGCGCCTCGTCCTGCGTGGAGCGAACACCGAACGGCAACCACGAGTCGTCACGGTGCGTCATTTCGTCGAGGGAGACGAGATTCCGCTCGATCTGTTCGAGGTCGGCTGCGACCTTCCCGGTGTCGAGGTGAAGTCCTCGGAGACTCGCGAAGAGCGTGACCCCGACGGGCGCCTGCTCGCCGTCGCCGACGTCGAGGTCTTCACCAATGACAACTTCGAGGCGGGTGCGCAAGGTGCTCTGGCGCTCGAGCTGGTGCACCCGGAGACACGAACGATCCGTGTCCCGCTAAGCTGTGTGCAATGAAAGCGGCAGGTGAAAGGGCGTGGATCGGCGCGTGCGCGCTCGCATTGATCCTGAGCGCTACGTGGCTCGTCGGCGGGTTCCTGCGTGCTCCGGAAGAGGCCAATGGCCTCCTCCCGTCCTTTCCTTCGACGGGGTCGACAGGCCCCGGCCAACCGAACGCCAGCCTGGATGCCGCCACGCGTCGAGCGGTCGAGAGCCCGCCGGACGACGAGCCGACGTCGGAGCAGACGCTCGAGCCCGAGGCCGAGGCACTCGACCGACGAGGCGCGCGCGCGGCGCACGGTGAGGTCTGGGTCCGCGTCGAGTGGAGTGCGGACGCCGCGCCCGCGGAGGGCATCGCGATCTGCCTGCGTTCTCTGCGGCGAGGCTCCTACCGCCGGACCCTGGCGACCGACGCGCTCGGCTGGGCGGAATTCGAACGCGTCCCCGCGGGCCCGACGCGCATGACGGTCGACCGCGGCTCGATGAGCGAGCTCGTGGTCGTGGCTGGCGAGCGCCTCGAGGAGATCGTTCGTCTCGGAGGCGGCCCCGCGGCAGCCGGACTGCAAGGCATCGTGCTCGATGAGCACGAAAACGGTTTTGCGGGAGCCAGCATCTGGCTCAGCGCAGAGACCGATCCCGTGACCGGCGCGGAAGCCTTCGAGCAAGCCGCTTCGCTGCGCGCGCTCGAGTTCTCGCCGACGTTGGGCCAGGAGGTCGAAGGAGTAGGCCTCGTCCGCTCGCCCCCCGGCCTCGCCTCACTCGGCGGCGAGGTCGTCGCGACTTCGGCACAGGACGGCAGCTTCACACTGCGCGGCGTCCCGCGCGGTCGCCTGATCGGCGCGCGTGCCTCGAAACACGTGCCGTCCGCCTTGGCCTGGGTGTCCGGAACGCCTCGGGAGAGGATCGTGCTTCGCCTCGGCGGACCGGGCCTCGACTGCCGTGGCCGCGTCGTCGACGAAGATGGCGCCGCGGTGGCGGAAGCCACGGTCTTGGTCCGGAACACTTCGGGCGAACCATGGAGGCGCGCGCCGGACCGCCGGTTGATCCCTCCCCCGCGCCCGATCTGCTGCACGACGGACTCGCAGGGTCGCTGGTCGGCGGAGGGCTTCGCCGCCGGGAAGGTCCTGGTCACGGTCTTGGCTTCCGGTTACTGCGAAGCGACGCACACGACGTCCCTCGTCGCCAACCGCAATACCGAGATCGTCACGGTGGTTCAGCGCGGGATCGAAGTCTTCGGGCGCGTGACGACCGAGGACGGCTCCGCCGTGGTCGGCGCGCGCGTCGAGGCCTTCGACCGTCACTCCGAGTTCGTCACGACCGACGGCGACGGCGGGTACCGGCTGGAGGGTGTGCACCCGGCCGCGGTCACGGTGTGGGTCGAGAGCGACACCCATGGCTCGGCCGAGCTCTCCCGCACCGGCGTCGAAGAATCGATCGAGTGGAACCCCGTTCTGTCGCGCGGCGCGGTGATCCTCGGGCGCGTGACGCTGCCCGACGGCACGCCCCTCGCCGGCCTGAGCGTGCACGTGATCCCGGTCGAGGAGCGCGGCTACGCGCGTGGCCGCGGGCACTGGCTTCTCGATCGCGGCCGTCTCGTCACGGACGAACACGGGCGCTTCGAGCTGACCCGCTGCTACGACGGTGAGTTCGAGATCGTCGTGACCCAGGCGACTGGCGCCGGCGGCCTAGTGGACAGGTCACCGGGGCTGCGGTCCATCCGCTGCGCGCACCTCGACGATGTCGTCGCATCGAGCACCGAGATCGAGATCGTCGTCGCGCCGGTGGACCTCTGGGTGACGCAGCTTGCGGTGACGGTGTCTACGGCCGGCGGCGACCCCGTCCCCGACGCGAGCCTCACGCTGATCCAAGAGTCCGGCAACTCCCACTTCGGAAAGCACACCCGCTACCGACCTCGGACCAAGACGGACGCGCAGGGCAACGGGCGCTGGAACAACGTCCTCTTGCGCGGCTACCGCATGTCGGTCAGCGCCGACGGCTTCGCGTCCGAGGAGGTCGAGATCGATCTCCGGAGCACCCTCCCCCCGCCGGCGGTAACCGTGCTGGAAGAAGTGCTTCTGCGCAGGGAGTAGAGTTCTCGGAGACGGGCCAACACACGGATTCGCTCGGCGCTAACTTGTCCCCATGCTTCGACTAGCTGCCTGCACACTCGCCCTCGCGCTGACGCCGCTCTCCCAGGACCCGCCGACCGAGCCCGCGAAGGTCCGCGTCCTGATCGTCGACGGTCAGAACAACCACGACTGGAAGAAGACGACCGCCGCGACGCGTGCGACCCTGCTCGCGTGCGGCCGGTTCGAGGTCGACGTCACGACTTCGCCGAGCGACCGCGAGGCCAAGGACGCGTGGGCGGCCTGGACGCCCGCGTTCGCGAAGTACGACGTGGTCTTCTCCAACTACAACGACGGCGGCAAGTGCCTGTGGTCCGACGCGACCAAGAAGGCGCTGGTCGACTTCGTCCACGGCGGGGGCGGACTCGTCATCGTGCACGCCGCGAACAACTCCTCCGGCGACTGGCCCGAGTACAACCGCATGATCGGAGTCGGCGGGTGGGGACAGCGGACGCCCGCGCACGGCAAGCACTTGCGACGCGTCGAAGGCAAGTGGACCCAAGACCCGGCCCCGGACGGACGCAGCGGAAGCCACGGCCCACAGCACGCCTTCGTCGTCGAGAGCACCGGCGCCGAGCACCCCGTGACCGACGGCCTTCCGACGCGCTGGCTGCACGCCAAGGACGAGCTCTACGACTCCCTGCGCGGCCCCTGCGAAGGGGTCACCGTGCTCGCCTCCGCTTTCTGCAAGCGCACCGATCGGCACGAGCCGATCCTCATGACGATCGCCTACGGCAAGGGACGCGTGTTTCACACGCCGATGGGCCACGTCGGCGGCACGGACCCTGTGCACTGCGTCGGCTTCCAGACGGTGGTCGCACGCGGAACCGAATGGGCCGCGACCGGCAAAGTGACGATCCCCGTACCGAAGGGCTTCCCGACCGCGGACGCGGTGAGCGTCGTCGCCCCCAAGGACGTGCGCTGGCGCGAGTAGCTCTCGCCAGCCCGTCGCCGGAATCAGCGCGCGACGAGCGTCACCTCGACCTTCTTCTCCACGCCGTCGCGCAGGACGACCGCGGTCACCGTCTGGCCGGCCGCGAGCGACTTCAAGCACTCCGAGAAGTCGCGCAGACCCCCGATCTCGCTCTCGTCGATGCGGGTCAGAACGTCGCCCGCCCGCAGCCCGGCCGCGTCGGCGGGGGAGCCCGGAGTGACTCCTTCGAAACGCATGCCCGCGCCCTGGTAGGCGAAGTCGGGGATGCTGCCGAAGCTGACTCGACGGCCGCCCTGGGTGGGACGCTGCGGAGCAGGCTGCGCCCCGATCAGCGTCGACGTCAAGGGCGGCTCGCGCTCGAGCATGTACACGACCCCTTCGCGCACGAACGTCGCCACCTTGACGAGGTCCGCTCCGCTGACCTTGTCGGCCGTGTCGCTCACGCGATGGTAGTCGGCCGTGGCGCCCGTGAATATCTGCACGGCGGGCACATTCGCCTGAATGAAGCTCCACTGGTCGGAGCCCTCGAACATCTCGGGAACGATCTTGTTGGCAATCCCCGTGACGAACCCGGCGCCGCGGAAGATGTGTTGCCACTCGTCCGCCGTGCCGGTTCCGTGGATCGAGATCGCGCCATCGCCGAGGCGTCCGACCGTGTCGAGGTTGATCATCCCGCGCAGGCCTTCGAGCGGAAAGCGCGGCGACTCGACGTAGTGGCGCGAGCCGTGCAGCCCGCACTCCTCGGCCGAGAAAGCGATGACGACGAGGTTGCGCGAGCCGCCGCCCGCCGCCACGAGCTGGCGCGCGAGCTCGATCAAGACGGCGACACCGCTCGCGTTGTCGTCGGCGCCGGGGTGGATCTGGCCGACTTCGGTCGCGCGCGCTCCCGGCCAGCCGCGGCCGAGGTGGTCGTAATGCGCGCCGAGCACGATCGACTGCTCACTCCACTCGGCCCGCCGGCCGCGTAGAACGCCCACCACGTTCTTCGTCGTGACAGGCTCGCCGTCGGGCCCCTCGGGGACCGTGAACTCTTGGAACCAGCCGTGGTCGTCGCCGCCGGGCTCGAGACCGAGCTCGGCGAAAGCGGTCGCGATGTAGTCGGCGCTCGCGTCGAGCTCCAGCGACCCGAGCCCCCGGCCCGCGCGGTCCTCGTGCGCGAGCCAGTCGACGTGGGCCTCGAGGCGCGCGGCGGAGAACACGGGCGGCGTGTCGGCCAGCGGCGTCCGCTCGTCCTTGACGGCGGGCCACGGGCCCGCGCTGAGCTTGACGACGAGCGGCGAGCCTTCGGCGTTCCACTGCCCCTTCACCACGTTCGTCGGCTCAGTGCCCTCGAAGGCGAGATAGGAGTACTTGCCGTAGTGCGGCAGCTTGCGCGCCAGGCCCGCACGAGCCGCGGCGGGCTCGAGCGCAATGAAGCCCGCGGCGCGCTCGACGTCGCGCGGGTGGCGCGCGACGACGACGACCGAGTGGTTCTCGAGAGCGACGGACTCGCCGGCGAGCGTCACGGCCCGGTCCGCCCGGGAGGCGTGCGCCAACGAGTCGAAGAGCGCGGGCGCGAAGCGGTTCTGTGGGCCGAGGATCCACACCGCGCGATCAGCGGGTAGCTCGTCGAGCTCGCTGTCGAGCGCAAAGGCGACGGCGTGCTCCGCGCTGTTCCAGCCGAGCACGAGCTCGCGGTACGTCTCGGCCGCTTCGCCCGCGGGCAGTACGGCGAGCACCTCGGGCTCACCGAAGATCTGGCCGATCGACGGTGGCGTCTCGAGTGGATCGAGGACGCGGAACAGATCGAACGACGGATCGACCTCGAGCCCGATCGGCTGCTCCTCGAGCTCGACCCGGAACTCGACCGAGCGCTCGTCCATGGGCACCGTGACGTCTTGGACACCGCTCGCGGTCGACACGCGCATCGGGACCCGCAGGACGAATGGGGCCGCCGCCTCCTGCTCTTGGGTCAACTCCCCCGTCAACACGAAGCCATCCAAGACGGGTGTGACGCGCGTCTTCGCGACCGCGAGCTGCGGCGCGCCCGTACCGTCGACCCACTGCCCGAAGAATGCGACCAGCTTCTCGCCCGACGCACCCTCCATCGCCACGCGAAAGTCGTCGAAGCTGGCCCTGCGCCCGCGCTGGTCGCGATAGAAGCTCTGGACACCGCTCGTGAACGCGGTGTCGCCGATCCTGCGCCGCAGCATGTGGAACATCATCGCCGCCTTCCCGTATCCGACCGCCTCTGTCGAGGCGCTGTGTCGCGAGTGGAAGTCCTTCAGCGGAAAGTCGCGGCCCGCCTTCACGTAGTCGCGGTACTTCTGCAGCGTGCTCCGACGATACTCCGCCCCCTTTCCACGCTGCTCCTGGATCAGGTGGTCGGCCATATAGGCCGTCAACCCTTCGCACCAGTTGCCGCTGTCGTAGTCGACGAAGACCGAGTTGCCCCACCAGTTGTGCAGGATCTCGTGCGGGTACGAAGAGTGCAGAATGAACGGAAAGCGGATGACCTGCGGACCGAGCAGGGTGAACGACGGCATTCCGTATCCGGTCTCCCAGAAGTTCTCGACGAGCGCGAACTTCTCGTACGGATAGGGACCGATCAGGCCCGTGTACATCTTCACGTACTGTGCGGTCGCCTCGAGGTACTTCGTCGCCAGCGCGTCATCCGCTTCGTGCAGGTACACGAGCGCTTCGACCTTCCCAGCGTCGTCTCGGAAGCGCTCGAGGGGGCCGCCGACGAGGTACACCTGCTCCAGGGCGCCACCCGAGTCCCAGCGCGCCGCTCCGGCCGTCACCTGCGAGTCACCGCCGCCCTGGCTGATGACGTGCCACTCGGCGGGCGCCGCGACGTCGACCGTGAACGTGATGAGCCCCTCGCCGAAGCTCGCCACCCAGCCGCTGCCACCGTGCAGGTAGACCCCCTCGGGTCCGACCACGCCGCGCGACTCGCGGAAGCCACGCGTGTACTCCTCCTTCTGATCGGAGAGACCGAAGTCGAAGCGGCCACCGTACTCGAGCACGATCTCATCGGCGGCGGCGGTCGTCGCGTAGCGCGCGAGGCCGTCCGCCTCACCTCGGGGCTCCACCGCCGGCGTGCTGCGCGCGATCTCGAGCGCGTCGCTCAAAGTGAACTCGAGCCCCTTGGCGCTGCGGCCCGCCGGTAGCGTGATGACGTCCTTCACGGCGAGCGTGTGCGCCTCGGGATCGAGCTCGACCGAGAGCTGGTGGTGCACGGGGTCTTGGGCCGAGACGAGGCCCGCACAGACGAGCAGGAGCGGCAGAGGCGTGGTGAGAAGCATGGCGAAAGTGTTGGAGAGTCGGTCGCAGGGCACGTGCTCCCCCCATCTCGCCGCGCGACGGCCGCCCGAGTCAATGCAATTCGCCCGGGCCGGGGCGACGGCAGCGACCGTCAGTCCCCGGCGCTCATCGCGTTGACCAGCCAGGCCCGCGCGAACCGCCACTCACGCTCGATGTCACTCCACGGTCGGCTGGTTCGCATCGCCCGCTTCTACCGCATTTGGACACACGAAGTGAGCCCAATCGGGGGCGCAGGTACCATGTCGCGATGATGGCAGGTCCCCTCGCGTCGCGGATCCCCTCGCTCGTGGTACCGCTCGTGCTCGCAGGCTGTGGCGGGCCGGACGGAGCAGCGGACCTCTTCGCCGACGCGACCGCTGCCTCCGGCATTGAGTTCACCCTCGAGCGCCCCGTGGCGGGCGACTACTTCATGCCCGACAGCATGGGTCCTGGGTGCGCGCTGTTCGACGCGGACGGGGACGAGGACCTCGACCTGTACGTCGTCTGCGGCTACCGCGACGCCCAGGGTCGAGTCGTCACCGAGCGCGGCGCGAACCGGTTGTTCCTGCAGCAGGAGGACGGGCGCTTCGTCGACGCGACGGAGCGCTCCGGCGCGGGGCACCGCGGCTACGGCATGGGCGTCGCCGTCGGTGACGTCGAGGGCGACGGCGACCTCGATCTGTACGTGACCAACTACGGACCGGACTGCCTCCTCTTGAACGACGGGACCGGACGCTTCGACGAGGCGACCGACGCGGCCGGGCTCGCGAACGAGAGCTGGGGCTCGTCGGCTGGCTTCCTCGACTACGACGCCGATGGCGACCTCGACCTGTTCGTCGTCAACTACTTGGCCTACGACGAGAACGAGGCGGGCGAGAAGGCGAGCGGAGCACCGGAGTACGCATCGCCGGTGATGTTTCCAGGTGCGCTCGACCGCCTGTTCGAGAACGTCGGAGCCAGCCGCTTCCGCGAGGTCAGCGTGCCGAGCGGCATCCGCGCGGCGAAGGGACGCGGGCTCGGGTGCGTGTTCAGCGACCTCGACGGTGACGGGCGTCTCGACATCTACGTCGCGAACGATGCGGGCGCGAACTTCGCCTGGATCCAGACCGAGGAGCGGCGCTTCGTCGATCGTGCGCAGAGCATGGGCCTCGCCGTCAATGCGTTCGGCCGGCCCGAGGCGAGCATGGGAGTCGCGATCGGCGATGCGGACGGGGACCTCGACGTCGACCTCTTCCTGACCCATCTCGTGCGCGAGACGAATACGTTCTTTCGCCAAACGCGGCCCGGAAGCTTCGACGACGACACGTTTGCCGCCGGGCTCCGCGCGCCGAGCAGCGAGCTCACGGGCTTCGGCACAGCGTTCCTCGACGTCGAGCTCGATGGCGACCTCGACCTGATCGTCGTCAACGGGCGCGTCCTGCGCTCGCAGACCGTCGCGGGCGTGCAGCTCGGACCTCACTGGGCGCCGTACGCCGAGCCCAACCAGCTGTTCTTGAATGACGGCAAAGCACGCTTCGTCGTCGCGGATGCCTGCGGCGCGCTCTGCGCGGACATCGAGGTCAGCCGCGGGCTCGCCATCGGCGATGTCGACGACGACGGCGATCTCGATGCCGTCGTCTCGAACGGCAACGGCACGGTGCGGCTGTACCGCAACGACGCGCCGCGCGCGGGCGGCTGGCTGCGCGTGCGCGCGCTCGATCCAACGCTGGGACGCGACGCGTACGGTGCGATCGTCGAGATCGAGGCCGGAGGCAAGCGGATGCGCCGATCGGTGACGCCGGTGCGCAGCTACCTCTCGAGCTCGGATCCGCGCGCGCACTTTGGCCTCGGTCCGGCGGAGTCGGTCGAGGCCGTCCACGTCGTCTGGCCCGACGGGTCGCGCGAGTCCTTCCCGGGCGGATCGCGCGACCGTTCGATCACCGTGCAGCGCGGGGAGGGAGAGTAGATGCGGCTCGCCGCTCTCCTCGCCGCGACGGTTCTGTCGATCGGCGCGTGCTCCTCGGATTCATCGGTGGCGCCGCCCAGCTCCGACGCGCCTAAGCCCGACGCACTCCGGCCCGACACGACCGGACTCGAGCGCGCGCTGGCGCTCGAGCTCGCGCGATTCATCGACCGCGTTCGCGGCGACCCGAAGTCCGCTGAGGCCTGGGGCGATCTCGGAGTCCTGTATGAGATCCACGACGTCCTCGACGAGGCCGTGGTCTGCTACGAGCGCGCGCAGGCGCTCGACGGCGAGGACTTCCGCTGGCCCTTCTTCTTGGGGACCGCGAAGCAGATTGGCCGCCAGAGAGACGCGCTCGCCCACTTCGAGCGTGCGCTGGAGCTGAACGCTGACTACGCGCCCCTCGCCTGCTACCTCGGCACGACCGCGCTCCTGCTCGACGATGTCGTGCGAGCGCGCAGCGCGTTCGCCCACGCGCTGCAGCTCGACAGCGAGTTGGTCGCCGCGTACCTCGGACTCGCCAAGGTCGACCTGGCCGAGAATCGGCTCGAAGACGCGATCGAGCGCCTCGAGGCCGCGCTAGCGCTCGGCCCGCGGACCGCGGAGGTGCACGGCCTGCTCGCGCAGGCCTACCGCCGCGTCGGCGACGACGAGAAGCTGGCCGAGCACGCGCGCCTCGCACCTCGCACCCCCGTCCTCGAGCCGCTGACCGACAGCCTGCGCGAGGAGCTCATGCTGCGCCACGGCGTCACGCTGCATTGGCGGCGCGTGCGGACCGAGCACTACCGGCGCCAGAACGACCTCGCGTCGATCGAAACGGAGTGGGCGAACGCGATCTCCTTCGATCCTCGGAATCCACGCACCCACATCGCGGCCGGCCACGCCTTCCTGCGCGTCGGACGCGGCGATCTGGCGCTGGGCCACTTCGATCAGGCGCTGGTTCTCGACGGCGCGTCGAACCCGGCGTGGATCGGACGTTCGAAGGCCCTGTACGCCCAGGGCGAGCTCGACGACGCGATCGCGGCGGTGGAGAAGGCGCTCGAGCTGGACCCGACGCAGCACGAAGCGCGCATCGATCTCGGCGCCATGAAGCTCGACAAGGGCGACGAAGGGGGACTGGACCTGATCCGCGCGAGCTGTGACGCGCTGCCCGAGAGCGCGGATGCGCACTACCGGCTCGCGCGCGCCTACGCGACGCTCGGCCGCCCCACCGCGGCGCTGGAGACGATGCGAGCGACGCTCGACATCGATCCGACCCACGTCGAAGCCCACCACGACTACGGCACGCTCCTGTTCGAAGCGGATCGATGGACGGAGGCAGCGCAGCACTACGAGCAAGTCTGTGCGCTCGCGCCGAACGATCCGGCGGGCTACCTCCGGCTGGGCCAGGCCCTCGCCGCCGCCGGCTCCGCTGATCGCGCCGTCGCGGCTCTGCAGCGCGGCATCGATCGTGCCGGGTACGAACCCGAGCTCTTGTTCGGCTTGGCATGGATCCTGGCGACCCACCCCGACGACGCCGTGCGCGACGGCAGTCGCGCCGTGCAGTTGGCCCAGCGCTTGAACTCCTTGGCGCAGCACGCCGACCCCGAGGCGCTGCAGCTGCTTGCGGCGGCTCATGCGGAGGCGGGTGATTTCACCCTCGCGGTGACGCGCGCAAAGGAAGCGATTCGGCTCCTCGAGCGGAGTGAAGACACCCCCGAACAGCGCGCTTCGCTGGAGGAGATCCGCGAGCGGCTCGCGAGGTTCGAGAAGAGCGAGCCGCTGCGCGACGGCGTCAAGCGCGCCGAAACAGGCGTTCGCGACCGGTAAGTCCTCGAGGCGAGGCCGCACTGGAAAAGACGCGCAGCCCCTGCTGTGGTCACCCGAATCGCTCGAAGAGCGTCAGGACCGCCGCGAAGACGAGTATCGCGCTCACGCAGGCGTAGACGATTCCCACCGGGAACAACAGGTACTGCAACACCCGCGGCGGCGTCGTGTGGCGTGCCCGCCAAGCGCGGGCGAGCAGGATCATCGTGCGGGCGCACCAGGCCACGTTCACGAGGCTGAGCACCGCGACCAGCGGCACGAGCTTCAGCTCGTGGGGCCGGTTCGCGTTGCTCAGATCGTGGAGGATCAGGGCGAGGCACACCAGGAACAGGGCGACGCCCGAGAGGAGGTGCCATCCGGCACGCGCGAGCCCCATCACCGCTCGTACGCGCCGCGGTCGACGATCCGAGTGTATCCGAGCCCCGTGTCGGGCGTGTCAGGATCGTCCTTGCCTCCGGTCGGAAAGTCCCAACGGTTGAGCTCGAAACCGCGGAGCGCGACCAAGCCGTCGTCGGGCAGACCGATGATCTCGACCGGCCCCACGTTCAGTCGCCGCGCGCCGGACGCGTGGATGCTGACCGACTTGCCCGCGACCGTGAAGCCCGGCATCCACTGATCCGGATCCGCGGGCACGCGAGCGTGGATCACATCGCCGTCCTGTGCCGCGTCGACCGCGAGCTGAATCGCGGAGAAGTCCCCGCTGCCGTCGAGTGCAACGATGTGGTGCTCATCAGCGAGCGCGGATGCAGTCAGGAGGGCGGCTGGAGCGAAGCGGGCGAAGTTCATGACGATCCTAGAAACGGGTTTGCGGACCTCGCGAACCGCGAGTTTGCCGTGGCGGCGCCGGGGGCTCGGTACTCCCCCCACAGCCTAGCAGCCCGTTGAAAAAGTCATTCGGCGCCATGACGACATCCTCCACGCCCGGTCGGCACCTGAAAGCCTCCCCGAATCCACGAATTCGCCTACGTTTCCAGGCGCCAACCGGACGCGGATGCTGTCGCCCTGGCA
>JAAELL010000236.1 GCA_024226735.1 bacterium
ATGCCAGGGCGACAGCATCCGCGTCCGGTTGGCGCCTGGAAACGTAGGCGAATTCGTGGATTCGGGGAGGCTTTCAGGTGCCGACCGGGCGTGGAGGATGTCGTCATGGCGCCGAATGACTTTTTCAACGGGCTGCTAGGATCGCACGGGATGCTGTCCGACAAAGCGACCTCCCGCGCGATCGAGCTCGCGATCGCGCAGTGCCACATCGAGTACACGGCCGCCTGTGTCGGCGCGATCGAGGGCGCCGGGCATCTGGCGCTCTCGAGCGGTGCAGCGTGCTTCAGTGGCGTCGAGTCCCCGCTCAGCCAAGTCGTCGGCTGGGGTTTCGACGAGGAGCACGATCGCCTGGACCCGTCGCTCGCCGCGATGGAGACGTTCTACGCCGAGCGCGGAGCGACGAGCTGTCCGGTCGAGCTCAGCCCCTACGCGGGCGCGGAGCTGCCCGCCGCCCTCGCGGCGCGCGGCTACCGCGTGAGCGAGGTCAGCAGCATCGCGGCCTTCGACCTGTCGCAGCGCCCGGCATTCGATGCGCCTGGGGAACCGACGACGGTGCGGCGGGTGGGGGAGGAGGAGTTCGCGCTCTGGGCGCGCGTCACCGCGCAGGGCTTCGGCGCGACGTCGATCGTCGCGATCTTCGAGCGCTACGTGCGCGCCCGCAACGTGTTCGCGTTTCTCGCCGAGCGGGACGGGGAGCCGTGCGGCGCGGCGGCGGTGGCGATCCACGCCGGCGTCTGCAACCTCGGTATGACGAGCGTGCTGCCCGCCGCGCGCGGCCATGGGGTCCAGCGGCAACTCCTGCGCCGACGCCTCGAGTTCGCCCGCCGCCGCGGGGCGCACCTCGCGTCGGTGACGACCGAGCCCGGATCGATCTCGGACCGCAATACGCAATCGGTGGGGTTCAAGGTCGTGTACACCCGGATCAAGCTGGAGAAGGAGCTGTGATTCAGCGCTCGGCCGACTGCAGCCCGTGGCGCGCGTCGAGCTCCCGCAGCTCGGGCGCGAGGCGCTCCAAGGCCGCGTCGATCGCTCGCACCAGGTCCTGCGCGTCGGGTGGGCAGGCGATCGAGTAGAGCTCGCGTCCCAGACCCTCGTCGAGGCGCACCAGGGCGCCGGCCGTGTCGCGCACCAGAGCATCGGCCGCGGGGCCGTCCATGACCGCCGCACGGGCTGCCCGGTCGACTTTCGCAGTCACGACGGTGCCACGGCCCTGATGGATGCCGCGCGCAAGGGACGGCTTTCGATCGTACGCCTGCTCCTCGAGCACGGTGCGGATCCGGGGCTGGCGGCCAAGGACGGGGCGACCGCCCTGGCGCTCGCGACGGCGAAGAATCACGACGAGGTGGTGCGTCTCTTGCGCGAGTATGGTGCGCGCTAGTGGAACGCCGAAGGTTCGGGCGGAAGTCCGGACTCCGGACTTCCTACTGGAACACGATCGTGCGCCCGTCCGTGAAGTTGCTCGTCAGGTTCGGGTTGTTGTCGCGGAACCAGCACTGGAAGTTCCACGTCTCGCCCGGCAGCACCGCCTGCGGCGGGTTGACCGGGATCGCGTTCAGGTCGACGATCAGGTTGCCCGTCGGGCCCTGGATGATGTCGGCGACGTTGTTGTACCGGCCGATGTTGCCGTTCAGGCAGATGAAGCCGTCGCTTCCCGGGGGCTGGAAGAAGCCCTGGGTCTGGCCGACGATGAAGTAGCCGAACTGTCCCGCGGGCAGGTCGCTGGCGATCAGCTCGACCTGGTTGTCGAAGACGCGGAAGCTGCCGAGGGCTTCGAGGCGCGCGGCCGTACCGCTGGAGTTGGGGACCGCGGGGCCGCAGTAGCTCATGCCGAGCGGCACGGGGCCCGGCGGATCGATCACCAACAGCGGCGTCGAGATGGCAACCTGGCCGCCGCCGGCGAACACGTTCCAGATGACGTCCGTGAACGTGTTGGTCGGGTAGGCGCCAGTGAGCTGCTCGAGGTTGGCCGTCGTGAACATCACCCCGGCCGTGTCGCGCAGCAACATCTGGTACTGGTATCCCGGGCTGTCGAGGTTGCCCGTGAAGACGCAGAAGCCGTCGAGCGTCGGGAGGTTGTCGACGATCACCACGTCGATCGTGTTCGGGTTCTGCCCGATCGTCGCGGCCCCGATCGTGAACTCCGTGGAGATCAGGTAGACGGTGCTCGCGCCGTTGGGCGTGCCGGGGGTCGTGCAGTCGACCGAGACGCTGACCGCGTCGCCGGCGCTGACGCCGGCGAAGGGACCCGAGGGGATCGTCGCGGAGGTCACGACACCGGTGACTTCGACGTGGACGTCGGCTGTGGCCGTTGCGGGGAGCGCGAGCAGGGGCGCCGAGAGCGGGATGAGGTTGGTGAGCTTCATGGAGTGTTCTAGTCGGGTCTCACCTCAACATAACGCACTCCGGCGGCCTAGACTGGCCGCCGGAGCGAAGGTTCTCGGGCTGGTACCCTCAGGGGCCGTCTTTCAGCCGTCTTTCAGCCGTCTAACGGCCGGGAATCAAGGGGTGAGCACGACCGTCCGGGCATCCGTCCACGCGGCGCCCTGCGGCGCGTTCGACGAGCGACTCAGGGCCTGGAAGCTGAACTCCATCCCGATGAGCCCCGGGTCATTCGGCACATACACCGTGCGCCGTGCGGGATCAGGCGACATCACCTTGTGGGTACCGACGAGCTCGAGGAACGCGGTCGGGAGCCACTGCTCGCCGAAGGGCGTCGCGAGCGGCGTCGCGAGCTGCCCGGTGCGCGCGAGGTACAAGGCCGAGAACGTGCCGACCTCGGCGTGGAACTCGATGTCGAGCTTCTTGCCGATCGCGACGCTCGGGGCCACGTCGAGCGTGCGCAGCTCGAAGGCTCCGATGTCGCGCCCATCGACGAGGTCGAGGTCGCCGTCATTCCCGCGCGGGAATCCGGTCAAATCCGTGCCCGAGGCACCCGGGAGGAGGTCGACGCACTCGGAGCCGAAGCCGAGCCGGTAGTCGCTGTGCGCGGCGTCACGGAACAGTGGGTCGACCGACAGGTTGCCCGGTCCCGGCACGACGCCGCCCTCGGCGTTCGTGAACCGGACAGCGAAGGTCCCCGTCAGGCTCTGCCCGTTGCCCCACACGATGCTCTGGGCCAAGGTGCCGGACGTTCCGTGCACACCGACACCGACACAGTCCGCGATCGTCGAGCGGCGGACGCCGATGAACCCGTCGTTCATCACACCGGAGCCGCATCCAGCGATGAGCGAATCGTCGATGTCGAGGAAGACGCGGCCGGAGCTGTGGAACGTTCCGTCGTAGGCCTTGCCGCAGTTCAGGATGCGCGAGCGTCGGATCGTCGTGTCGTCGAACGTCTCGATGCCCGCGCGAACCCACACGGCTGCGTCGCTGAGGTTTTCGAGCAGCGAGTCCTGGATCAGGACGTTGGTGTCACAGAACTCCTCGTTGTCGACTTCGACAGCGCGGAACCCGTCGCGCACGGTCACGTCGTTGAAGATGACATTGTGGCACAGCGCACCCGGGTTCATCGCCGTCAGCGCCACGGCCCGTTGGCAGTTCTCGATTACGGTGTCGGAGAGGTTGAGGTTCAGACAACCGGCCGTCCACTCGAACGCCCAGCAGCGAAACGCCGTGGTGGCGTCGCGCAGCGTGAGGCCGCGAGCCACGAGGCTCACACCGCCCGTGGTCGAATCGAGGTTGAAGAGAACGCCGACGCTCGCGGCGACGGTCGTGACTTCGGCACCGCCATCGCCGATGAGGGAGGTCCCGGTCGGTGGAACGAGCGGGAAGACTTCACCGTTTCCCGCGCCGTAGCTACCGGGAAGTACGTGCAGAGTCTGGTCCTCTCCGATCTGCGTCAGCGAGTGGCTGATCGTGTGCCACGCGTCCTGTGCGCTCGTGCCCCCGTTCGAGTTGTCGCCGTTCACTGCGTCGACGTACCAGTCGGACGCGAGGCAGGGGGCGGACAGAGGGAGCGTGGCTAGAGTGGCGAGGTAAGAAGAGACTTTCATTGCGTGTTCTGGGGTAGCCGTCCGCCGGGTCTGCTCTTCAGGCAGAGTCACCGGGACGGGCAGGCGTTGTCCGTTGGTGAGACGCGCGGTGGGAGATTGCCGAGGGGGCCGGGTGTGTTGGCCCAATCAGCAAAAGCGTCAGGAAGCTGCAGCAGTCTCCGAGCCGGCCGAGACTTCCGACGCTGCGTGCGGCTTGCGCGCGACGACCGAGTAACCCTGGCACACCGTCGTGTCGTTCGAGACCTTCGACGCCCAGTGGAAGAACACCTGGATCATGGCGAGGAACGGCAGGAGCAGGGTGCTCCTCCAGCGCGACAGGATGACGCTGCCGTCCGACTGACGCTTCTTCGCGCCTAGCGCGCGCAGGAAGAATTGCGACAGCATCGCACCCTGGGCCGAGGCGAAGTTGCCGCGCGGCTCGATCGTCTCGGGCACGAGGCCCACGCCGCGCACGAGATACTCGAGTGAGCTGGGCGTGAAGCGGTAGTAGTCCGAAGGCAGCTCGTGCAGCGGCTGGGAGAAGGGCACCGTCGCGAGCATCTTCCCGCCCGGGCGGAGCACGCGCGACATCTCGGCCAGGACGCGATCGGGCTGCGGAAGGTGCTCGAGCACCTCGGTGCACATCACCGTATCGAACGAGCCCGACAGGAAAGGCAGTTCGTTGCCGTCACCGAAGACGTCGACCGAGCGTTTCGCGCGGTCGAGGATGTTCCAAAGATCGGGCTGCTTGTCGAGGATCGACGGCGGGTACTCGAGGCCGACGTAGCGGGTGACGTGGGGCTCGAAGAGCTCGCCGTACGGGCGCTCCGACACGCCGACGTCGAGCAGGACGCCCGAAGCGTGGGGGGCGAGGCGTTCGACCGACTGACGCAGGTGCGACCAGTCGAGCCAATACGGATTGAGCGGCGAGCGCTTGCGCCACGCGTTGATCTTCTGACCGCGCGCCCCGCGGTACACGACGACGCCCACGCGCTTGGTTTCACCGAGCGGCATGGCGTTCCTCTTGCGCGGGCATGGGCCTGGGGGCGGTCATGGACAGTCGAACCTTATCTCGACCTATCGCGGTCAGCGGGAGAAGGTGAAGAGTTCGATCTTCGGCCCGGGGCGCTTCACGCGCCAGAGATCGGTCAGCGGGAAGTCGATCTCCGTGGGCAGATGCCCGTCGCGCAGACTGCGCCCGTCGGCCGGGTGCACCGTGAACAGGACGTCGGAGCCGGTCGAGAGGGGCGGCAGCCGCTCCCCTTCGCGCGCGGGTGACGGATCGGCCAGGATGCTCGGGTGACCATCGTCGGGCGTCCGGTCGACGAGCACGACATGGGTGATCCCGAGCTTGGCGAGGACCGCGTCCGGCGTCGCGCCGAGCTCCTCCTTCGCCCCCGGCTTGACCCACGACGCACCTGTGCGGGCGTCGAACCCGAAGAGGTCCTCCATGCGCACGAAGCTCCAGCCGTCGTCGCGGGCGAGCTCCCCGTTCTGCATGCGCTCGTAGCGGTCGCCCTCGCGCCCGTACGGATCGCGCAGCTTGTGCCGCATCAGCGCCTCGACGCTCCACGCGTTCGGTTCGAGGTAAGGGCCGTAAAAGTCGATCGCGAGCCGCGTCGACCCCGGCTCGAGCCGGGTCGCCAGCTCGCGCGCGGCGATCGAGCGCGTGTCCTCCTGCCGCAGGACCCAGCCGAGGCGCAAGGCCTGAACGAGCGGCAGCGCCAAGAGGACGAGAAGGACGCCCCGCGGCACCGAGCGCTTCCACATGTGCTCCCCGAGCACGCCCGCGGGCCACGCGCACAGCACCGAGAGCGGCAGGAGGTAGCGCACGTGGTCGTTCTGGTTGGTCATGAAGACCAGCGCCCACAGCAGCGCGAACACGAGCACCGGCCGCGCGCGCCGGAGTGCGAACGCGGGGATGAGTCCGAGGAGCGTGAGCGTCAGGAGAATCGCGTCGTAGCCGAAGAAGGCGCGCGACAGCTTCGCGAGCGACTCGCCGCGAAACGCGAAGACGAAGGCCTGTCCACCGATCGAGACCGAGTTGCTCGGCATGGCATCACCTGCCGCGACTGCTCCGCGGTCGGTGAAGCCGTGCACGAGGTAGTACGGATGTCCGACGAGGATCGCGAGTGCGAGGAACAGCGCGACGCAGAGTGTCCCCGTGACGAGTCGCCGCTTCAGCTCGGCGCCGCGCCACCCCAGTGGCCCAAAGAGCCACGCGAGCCCCGCGATGCCGAGCGCCGCGAGGCCCGCTTGGTGGGTCGCGAGCGCGCACGCGGCGAATGCACCGCACGTGAGGAGCGAGCGCGTCGTCCCCGTGCCGACGTGGCGCGCCGCGGCCCACGCGGCGAACGCCATGAACGTTCCGACCGGGCCCCATGGTCGCTCCTGAACCGAGAAGTGAACGTGCAGGAGCCCGGTCGCGACGAGCCAGGCCGCGATCGCCGCACCGACGCCGAGGCCCATCGCTCGACCGGCGCCGAAGACCGCCCACACCGAGAGTGCCGAGAGCACCGCGACGAGGATGCGCGCCGGTAGGTGCGCGTCCTCGGGGTGCGTGTACAGATGCCGCCCGAACCCCGCCGCCGACTCCCATTCACCGCTCGCCTTGCCGGCAGCGAACTCCACTCCGTAGACCGGAACGAGCAGGTACGGAAGCAGGTAGGGGTAGGTCGAGTAGCGTCCGACCGGAGGTACCGGATGACGTTCGAGGCCCATACCCAGCGCGCTGCGTACGATGTGCGTGTCGGGCAGGTAGTTCTGCGGCAAGCCGTGGCCGATCGGCCACAGCCTCAGGCCCAGCGCGACCAGGAGGATGAGGGGCAAGGTCGACCGATTCGCCGTGCGTTTCGGGTCGTCGGGCGCTTGGGCAGCGTGGGCGGGGGCGATGGCGGGGTGCTCCTGGGTCGAAACCCTACCCCTCGCGGAGCGGGATCGCCAGCGGGCCCGGTGCACGCAAGTTGGTCCCGTAGCAAGGCTTCGAGGGCCTCGCTACACTCCGGGCTCCACCTGCGGGGTCCGTTCCCCGCCCGCAAACTTTGGACGGCGAGGTCCAGAGCCCCGCACGGAAAGAACAAGGAACGCTATGAAGGTCCTCCAAATCACACTTGCTGCGCTGTTGTTCGTGGCGGTCGGATGCTCGTCGACGAGCGAGAACATCACGGATGCGAGCATGCCGTTCCTCGGCAACGAGACGTGTCCGATGTCGGGCGAGGCGATCGACGAAGCGGCGTACATCGAGCACGCCGGACAGAAGGTCTACTTCTGCTGCAGCAAGTGTATCGACGCCGCGAGCGGCGACCCCGCCGGTGCCCTCACGAAGGCGTACGGCGAAGGACACGCCGTTGGCAACGAGACCTGCCCGATCTCCGGAAAGGCAGTCGCCGACTCGAGCGGCACGTTCCAGGGACATCAGGTCGGCCTCTGCTGCGCCGACTGCGTCGCGGCCTTCGAGAAGAAGGCCGCCGAGTACACCGCCACCGCGGTCGCCTCGACGCACTAGAGTGACTCACACCACTAGCAACTAGAAGTACAACGGAACACGGGGCTCGTTCCCGTTGGCTCCCCCGCGCCGGAGAGGTCCCGATCCGGGGGCCTTCTCGGCGCGGTCTTCTTGGGCCGCGTACGTAGAGCCGGCCCCGCCTCCTTCCGGGAGGCGGGGCCGGCTTTCGAGCACCCTGCCGTTCAGCTCTTCTGCTCGTCTACCGGAAAGTGTTCGAGAGCCTGTCCGTGAAGTTCGACGTCACCCCCGGGTTGTTGTCGCGATACAGGCCTGGAAGTTCCACGTCTCGCCGGCGACCGCGGCGACCGGCGGGGTCAGGGGCATCTGCTGCGTCCCGGTCTCGAGGGAGAAGCTGCCCGTCGCGTCCGAGGTTTGCGTCTGGCCCGGGCCATTGAAGCGGCCGAACGGAAGGCCGAGGCAGAAGCTGCCCTGGCTCCCACCCGGACCCGGGATGAAGCCCTGCAGGCGGCTCGTCACGAAGATGCCGAGCTGTTCCGCCGGAAGGCCGCTCGCCGTGAGGCGCAGGTCGTTGTCGGATGCGACCACGCTGCCCGTGGCGCTCAACGTGCCGGACGCGCCCGTCGAGTTCGGCGGCCGCCATGTGGCGCGGCTCCGAGCCGTTCACGGCGGTCGTGCCGTCCGCGTCGAAGTCCCCCGCGACGACCGCGGCGACGTTCACACCGTCGAAGTCACCGACGGCGACCCAGTCGGGGCGTTGGTTCGCGAGCGGGTAGCTCGTCGTGGGTTGAAACGAGATCTGGGCTGCGGCGAAGGGGGACAGAAGGCTGGCGAGGCCGAGGGTCGTGAGAGGTTCTTGTTTGACTGCATGATTGGCTTCCTCCAGGGATCGCTCAATGCGTTCGAAGCGTTGGTGGGGGAAAACAACTCGCGTGCCAACCCGCGGAACGGCCCTGCGGCGTGCTGAGAGCGGCTCGAGGGGTCCACTTTTGCGACTCCGTCCAGGCGCTGGACCCTCGCCCGTCCAAGTGCGTAGGGCGAGTGAGGGCGGATGGGTCGGGGCGGTGATATAATGCTGCGTTCGAATGGTCACGCGCGGCTCAGCGCATTCGTTCGGCTCTCCTTGGACCCCTTCTCGGCAGTCATCCATGCGTCTCTCTCTACAGCTTCTTTCCGCTCTCACCCTCCTCGCGCCGGTGTTCGCTCAGGGCGCTGACGACTGTGCCAACGCGCAGCCGATCACAGGCCTCGGGCCGCACAGCTTCGACAACTCCGCCGCGACGACCGACGGCGGTCCCGATCCTCTCTGCGATACGTTCGGCACGCAGGACATCGAGAACGATGTCTGGTTCACCTGGACCGCGCCGGCGACCTCGAGCTACCGACTCAACACCTGTGGCCTTACGGGTGTCGACACCAAGATCGCGGTGTACGCGGGCGGCTGCGGCACCGCGGCCCTGGCCTGCAACGACGACTCGTGCGGCCTGCAGTCCGAAGTGTCGTTCAGCACGACGATGGGCTCCTCGTACCTGATCCGGGTCGGCACGTTCCCCGGCGCGACGGGCGGGATCGGCGACTTCCAGATATTCGACAACTCGCCCATTTTGAACCCGGCCAACGGCCACTACTACCAGCGCGTCGACAACGCGGTCGACTGGGACACGGCCCGCGCCGCGTCCGAGGCCGCGATTTGGCTCGGCGCTCCAGGGCACTTGGTGACCTTCTCGGACGACGCGGAGAAGGACTTCGTCGTCAACACCCTCGGCGCGGACCGGCCGTGGATCGGTGGCTTCCAGGACGTGAACGATCCGAACTACTCCGAGCCGACTGGCGGTTGGAAGTGGGTGACCGGCGAGCCGTTCACGTACACGAACTGGCAGACCGGTGAGCCCAACGACAACCCCGCCGGCGAGAACTGGATCGAGATGTTCGCGTCCGGCGTGTGGAACGACATCACTTCGCCGAACGGCTCCACCTCCAGCTACATCATCGAGTGGGAACCGGGCGGCGGCCTCGGGATGAACTACTGCGGCCCCGCGATTCCGAACTCCAGTGGGCAGGCGGCGACGATCAGTGCGCAGGGCTCGCCCTTCGTGGCTGCGAACAACGTGACCCTGACGGCCGACGACATGCCGGCAGGGCAGTTCGGCTACTTCCTCGCCGGCCAGACGCAGGGCTTCTTCAACCCCCCGGGTAGCCAGGGGCTGATCTGTCTCGCGGGCAACATCGGTCGGTACAACGCCGTCGCCGACATCATCCAGGGGCCGAGCGGCAGCCTCGCGCTCGATCTCGCCGCGATCCCGGTCAACCCGCCGGTGGCGGTCATCGCGGGCGAGACGTGGAGCTTCCAGTGCTGGTTCCGCG
>JAAELL010000237.1 GCA_024226735.1 bacterium
ATGCCAGGGCGACAGCATCCGCGTCCGGTTGGCGCCTGGAAACGTAGGCGAATTCGTGGATTCGGGGAGGCTTTCAGGTGCCGACCGGGCGTGGAGGATGTCGTCATGGCGCCGAATGACTTTTTCAACGGGCTGCTAGGAGTCTTCGCCGGCGTCCCCTTCGTCCTCCTCGGGCAGGGGATCCGTCGCGGTATCGCTGCGCGCCTCCTCGAGCACCTCCTCGGCGACCCGGATCGGACACCCGGCGCGCAGGCCGAGCGCCACCGCGTCGCTGGGGCGTGCGTCGACCTCGACGGTCTCGCCGTCCCGCGAGAGGAGCATGCGCGCGTAGAAGGTGTTGTCCCGCAGGCTCACGATGTCGACGCCGGTCACTTCGCCGCCGAGCGCGGCGATCGAGTTGAGAGCGAGCTGATGGGTCAGCGGCCGCAGCGCCTGTTTGTCGGTGACGACGCGGCGGATCTCGCTCGCTTCCGACGGACCGATGACGATCGGGAAGCCGCGCACGCCCTCCTGCTCGGTCAGGAAGATCCACTGGTGGTCGCTCTTGTCCCGAATCACGATCCGTGAAAGGCGCACCGGAATCATCACGCTCGGTTCGTCCATCGCGGTGACGAGTATGGGACAAATGCCCGCCGCTTTCACCGCAGCGCTCGACGCCTTCGGCGCTCGGCCAGCGCGATGGGCTCCAGGGGACCCTCTTCTTCCGCCATGTAGAAGGAGCTCTCCTCGGCGTCTCGGAACCCGCAGGCCGTGCACACGACCCCCTGCGTCGAGCCCTGATTCATCCGCTCCAGACCCTTCTCGCCGCAGTCTGGACACGTGCGGTCGGCCTTCGACGGCGCAAGGGCGGACACGGCGATCCACAGGATGCCCGCTCCCAGGACCGTCGTGATGACGGCCCCGAAGAGCCAGGGGGGGCGGGTCACCACGATCCAGGTGCCGAACAGCCCCGCGGCGAGGAGCGCCTGGCTGATCAGCCAGGACCAACGGGCGTGGGGCGAGGCCGGCGTGGACTTGGACACGCCAGGAGTGTAAGCCGTCCCTGCGCCGATGGGAGGGCTCGCCGCGTTAGTCGCTAGTGGTGTGATGCAGACAGGTGCGGTCTTGTCCCGAGTTCGCGTGTGCGTGCCACGAGGCGCGGCGACGACGCAACTTCGCTGCCAATACGGTGATACTGGGATTGGTCGCAGGAGCCGCAACGCCGTGGCGCGTGCATGCGGGCTGGGATACGACGGCGAATGTCTGCATCACACCACTAGATGCTATGGGCCCGGACTATTCACCAGCTTTGCGCCAGAGTCACCCAAGTCCGCCGTGCCCGCACCATTGCGCCGATCGCGTCCTCGGCGGGGCGCAGAGACCCCGACTGCGGGGCGACCGACGCAAGGGCACGAGCACGACGAACTTGGACGACTCTGGCGCAAAGCTGATGAATAGTCCGGGCTAG
>JAAELL010000238.1 GCA_024226735.1 bacterium
GTCGACCGGGGCGTCGACATCGACAGTTTCGCGCCGCGCGTCGCCTTCTTCACCGCCGTGCATATCGACTTTTTCGAGGAAATCGCCAAGCTGCGCGCGATGCGGCGAGTCTGGGCGCGGCTGTTGAAGGAACGCTTCGGCGCCCGCAACGAGCGCTCAAGTTGGTTCCGCACGGCGGTGCAAACCTCGGCCCTGCCCCTGACGGCGCAGGAGCCGCTCAACAACCTGTCGCGCTCGGCGATCCAGACGCTGGCGGCGGTGCTGGGCGGCGCCCAGTCGATCCACACAACCGGGTTCGACGAGGGCTACGCGCTGCCGACGGAAGCGTCGCACCGGTTGGCGCTCAGGACCCAGCAAATCATCGCGTATGAGACCAACGTCGTGAAATCGGCCGATCCCTTGGGCGGCTCCCACATGCTTGAGAGCCTGACCGACGAGATCGAGGAACGCGTCGTTGCTTTGATGAAGGAAATCGAGGATCGCGGCGGCTTCGTCGAGGCGTTCA
>JAAELL010000239.1 GCA_024226735.1 bacterium
CGAGCCCGGCACCCCGCCCATTCCCCCGGTCTCAACGGCGTCAGCCGTTGAACCCAGCAAACACCCAGGTGCCGCTTCGCGGCACCTGCGGGGCTAGGAACTAGCCCCGCATGTACGAGTTCCTGGAGGGGACGATTCGGTCGCGCAACGCGGCATCGGTCGTCATCGATGTCGGCGGCGTCGGCTACGGGGTCCTCGTGGTCCTCGGCTCGCCGTTCCCGCCCGAAGGCGAGACCGTGCGCGTCTGGACACACCTGGTGGTGCGCGAGGACGCGCACACGCTCTACGGCTTCCGCGAGCGGGAGACGCGCGAGGTGTTCCGTATGCTGCTGCGCGTGCGCGGCGTCGGCCCGACGATGGCGCTCGGCGTCCTCTCCGGACTGACGATCGAGGAGCTGTCCCAAGCGCTCGTCGAAGGCGACATCCAGAGTCTGACGCGCGTCAAGGGCGTCGGGCGCAAGACCGCCGAGCAGATCCTGCTCGACCTGCGTGACAAGGTCGCGAGCCTGCCGAGCGCCACGGTCGAGGGCGGCGTCATGAAGCCCGCCGTCCGCGCGGGTCCGGCGGATGCGAACGTCGAGGACGCCGTCGCTGCCCTCGTCTCGATCGGCTACGCCGAGAAGGAGGCGCGCAAGCTGGTCGAGAAGGCCTCCAAGACGGTGGATCCGAGCGACCTCGAGCACCTCGTGCGCACCGCCATTCACGGCTGATCGCCGATTGGAACCGCAACCGTGACGACCCCCGCATCGCGCCGCATTCTCATCTGCGACGAACTGCACCCCGCCGCGCTCGAAGTCTTCCACGCACGCGGCTTCGAGCCCGAAGTGTGCGTCGGTCTGAGCGAGGCCGAGCTGGTCGAGACCGTCCCCGGCGCGCACGCGCTCGTCGTGCGCTCGGCGACCAAGGTGACCGCGCCCGTCATCGAGGCCGCGGACGAGCTGGCGGTGATCGGCCGCGCGGGCGTCGGGGTCGACAACGTCGACACGCGCGCCGCGACCGAGCGTGGCATCGTCGTGATGAACACGCCGACCGGCAACACGACGACGACGGGCGAGCTCGCGATCGCGCTCCTGACCGCGATCGCGCGCCACATCCCGCGCGCCGACCGCACGACGCGCGGCGGTGTGTGGAAGAAGAAGGGCCTACTCGGCAGCGAGCTCACGGGCAAGACGCTCGGCGTGATCGGCCTCGGTCGCATCGGGCGCGTCGTCGCCGAGCGCGCCCTCGGCCTGCGCATGAACGTCGTCGCCAGCGACCCCTATCTTTCCAAGACCGGCGCGGGCTCCCCGATCGACGCGGTCGAGCTGCTCGAGCTCGACGACGTCGTGCGGCACGCCGACTTCCTGACGCTGCACGTCCCGCTGACCAATGAGACACGCGGGCTCCTGTCGCGCGAACGCATGCTCACGATGAAGCCCGGGGCGCGCATCATCAACGCCGCGCGCGGCGGGTTGATCGACGAGGTGGCGCTTGCGGAGCTGCTCGACGCGGGACACATCGCCGGCGCCGCCCTCGACGTGCTCGCCAAAGAGCCGCCCAGCGCCGACCACCCGCTCGTCGGTCGCGAGGACGTGATCCTCACCCCCCACCTCGGTGCCTCGTCGCACGAGGCCCAGCGCGCCGTCGCCGAAGGCATCGCCGAACAGATCAGCACCTTCTTCACCGACGGGGTCGCCCACAACGCGGTCAACGCGCCGGCGGTGTCGGCGCAGACGCTGAAGGAGATCGGCCACTACATCGTGCTCGCCGAGAAGATGGGCGCCTACCTGGGCCAGCGGCTCGAGGATCCGGTGCGCAAGGTCGAGTTCACCGTGTCGGGCGAGGTCGCCGAGCGCGATGCGGGTGTCCTGAAACTCGCTTTTCTAGCGTCGCTGCTCAGCCAGCAAGGCCTCGACGTCGGCGTCAACCTCGTCAACGCGCCGGTGCTCGCCAAGGAACGCGGCATCCGCATCTTGGAGAGCGTCGAGAAGGACACCGATTTCTACACGAGCCAGCTGCGCGCGCGCGTCTCGAACAAGGGCAACTCGGAGTCTCACCTCGTGACAGGGACGGTCTTCGGCAAGCACCCGCGCTTCGTGCGCGTCGAGGGCATGCACGTCGACTTCGACCCCAGCGGCCACCTGCTCGTCACCAAGCACAACGACCGTCCGGGCGTGCTGGGACAGCTCGGAACGCTCCTGGGTGACGCCGGCGCGAACATCCGCCGCGTCGAGCTGGGCCCGCCGACCGAACAGAACGACGGCCTCGCCTCGGCCTTCCTGTCCCTGTACGAGGCACCGACGCGCGAGGTGATCGAGGCGATCCGCGCGCTCGAATCGATCGAGTCGGTCAAGCACCTCAGCTTGTAGTGCTGCGCGTCCGCGCGAGTCGGGTTAGCCTCGACAGGATGCGCGGCTTGATTCCCTCTTTCGTATTCGTCCTTCTGGCCCTCTCCCTCGGCTGTTCGTCGGGCTCCGGCTCGGACGGCAGCCCCAACGCATCGTCGAGTGAAGCGTCGAGCCCGGCCGAGCTCTTGAACCTCGAGTGCGCGTTCCAAGAGCGCCAGGAATGGACGCTCGCGACCAGCACGTCGATCGTGCTGCGCTACTTCCTCGGCGAGGACGCAGCGAGTCCGTGCGAGATCCTCGCCGCACTCGTCTCGCCCAACTGTTGCGAGGACCCGCTCCCGTGTGCAGCGCCGGGCAGCACCTTCACGATCCAGCAGGCGCTCCAGCTCTTCGGCGGATTCGGTTCGGTCGTGACGCTGCCGTTGTCGTTCAACGCCATCCAGATCGAGATCGACGCCGGCCGCCCGGTGATGATCGTCTACACCGGCTCGTTCCAGGGGCACGTCGTCGTCGTATACGGCTACAACGCCGAGTCCGGCGAGATCTACCTCTGCGACCCGTTCCTGGGCGACTTCGTCGTCCCCTACGACTTCACCTTTCAGTACGCGGACGGGACGTTCAGCTGGGGATCGACCGTGGCGCGGATCCTGTAGGAGGCTGGCCTTCCAGCGGGGGTTCGACCAAACTCCTGCCGTGCACCGCCCCCTCCCTCCGCCGTACGCGACCGTCGTCTTCGACTGCGACTCCACCCTCGCCCGCATCGAGGGCATCGAAGCCCTCGCGGTCGGCCGCGAAGCCGAGATCCGCGCGCTGACCGACCGCGCGATGAACGGCGAGATTCCGCTCGAGGAGGTGTACGGCAAGCGCCTCGAGCTGATGCAGCCGACGGCGGCCGAGGTCGCCGCGATCGGTGGGATGTACGTCGCGGAGCTCTTGCCCAACGCGCGCGAGGTCGTCGCCGCGCTGCACGCGCTCGACAAGCGAGTCTGCGTCGTTTCGGGCGGCCTGCTGCAGCCCGTGCGCCACGTCGCACGCGAGATCGGCATCGGCGCGGACGACGTGTACGCGGTCGAGATCCTGCACGACGAAGGCGGCCGCTACGCGGGCTTCGACGAACAGTCGCCCCTCGCCCGCGCCGGCGGCAAGCTCGAGGTCCTGCGCCGCCTCGGCCCGTCGGTCGTATTGATCGGCGACGGCGCGACCGACCTGGAGGCGGCGCCGGCGTGCGCGCGCTTCATCGCCTTCGGCGGAGTCGAACGGCGCGAAGCAGTCTTCTCTGGAGCCGACGCGACGTGTGAAGAGGCAGACCTCGCGGCGCTGTTGCCGCTAGTGTGCGACGACACGGAGGTCCGGCGGCTGGCGCAGGACCCCGCGCACGCGCCGCTCGTCGAGGCTCTCCCGTCGTAGGCCCCCCGGCTTCTCGCCGGGACGATTCGTGAGGCTTTCGCCGAGACGCGCGAGCTTTCATCACGTTGGTACGATCGCGGTCGCCCGCGTGAGGACAACCGCGGCGTGCCCTTCCCCCGGAGACCCCCTATGGAGTCTGTCCTGATCGCCAGCTGCGTCGCGCTCTCCTCGTCCCTCACACAGGCACAGGAGTGGCCTCGCTTCCGCGGCCCCAATGGGTCGGGGATTTAAGCGGACAGCCGTCCGCCGGTCAGCTTCGGGCCGAAGGAGAACTTGCGGTGGAAGGCGGAGGTGCCGTTCGGCTCCTCGTCGCCAGTCCTGACGGAGAAGGCCGTCGTCGTGACGGGTTCGGACGAGAAGTCCCTCTACGTGAAGGCGATCGACCGCGCGAGTGGCAAGGAGCTCTGGACGAAGACGATCGAGCGCGACCGGACCGACGAGATATTCAAGGCGAACGACTCCGCGTCCCCCTCACCGGTCTCCGACGGGCAGAACGTCTACGCGTTCTTCTCCGAGATGGGGCTGATCTCCTTCGACGAGAAGGGCGAGGAGCGCTGGCGGCACCCCCTCGGCCCGTTCGTGAGTTTCTACGGCATGTCCGGCTCACCCGTCCTCGCCGGGGACGTTGTGATCCTGTGCTGTGACCAACAGCAGGGATCGAAGCGCGCCGGCGACGCAGCCCTCCGGGCGCGCAGCGCCCGGCCACACCCCCCTCTTTTCTCACCCCGAGGGCCCCCACCCCATCCCGTTCCTTGCTCAATCCCGAAGCCGAGGCCGCTCAGCGCGCTCCCCCCGACATCCCCAGCTCCACCCGCTGCGGCTCCGGCCCCACCTCCAGCGGTTGACGCACGACCTCCTCGCCGTCGCGCTCGACGACGAGCGAGTAGCTGCCCGGCGGGACGCGCAGCACGGTCTCGTCGTCGTAACGGCCCACCTGGCGACGCACGACCGCAAGTCCCGTGGCATCCATGACGGCGACGACGGGCCAGGGCTCGGCGAGGTCCGCGGTCGCGAACGTAACCGCCGTCGCGTCGAGCATCACGACCTCGAGGTCGGCGACCGCCCCACGCGTGGCGTCCACCTGAATAGCGAGCGACACCATCTTGTCGTCCTGGCCACCCGGCGGCCGCGACGGCAGACCGGGGGACTGGATCACCCAGACCCCCGGTTCGAGGTTCGCGATCTTGAACAAGCCGTCGGCCGCGCTCTGGGCCCGGGTCTGACGGCGCCACTCGATGCGCTCGGTGCCGGGATCGAGGCGTCCCCAGCGCAGGACCGCCTCGAGCGGCTCACCGGACGTGTTGCGCACGTGGCCCGTCAACTCGACCGGCCTGTGCAGCTGGATGTCGCCGAGCTCCAGCGTCTGTCCCGACGCGAGGGTCACTTGCTTCATGTATTGCGCGTACCCTTCCGCATTGACGACCAGCCAGCGCTTGCCCGGCCACTCGCGGTCGAGGGCGAGCGCACCGTCGCCCTCGATCTCATGGCTCTTGCCCATGGGGAACGGGTCGTCGTTCAGCCAGGCCTTCGCCGGGATCGGCGCCGACGTCGCGGCGTCGAGCACCGTGGCGTGCAGGCGGCACTGGATGGCGTTGATGTCGTCTGGATCGATGACGAACGTCACCTCCTCGGTCGACGGGTCGATCTGCTCCTTGCGCAAGACCTGGTGCGCGACGACCAGACTCAGCCACGCGGGACCGTCCTCGTGCAGGGTCACCGTGCCGATGTATTCGGGACCGCGCTTCTCGCGGAACATCCCGCTCTGCCAATAGGTACCGATCCCGAAGGTGTTGTTCAGGCTCCCGCGGACCTCGGTGAACGTCGGTCCGGGATCGTCGCGCGTCGCCACCGGGACGAGGTTCATGAAGAGCGGGCGCATGCCCGCCTCCACGAGCACGGACATGCCGGGAGCACCATCCGTGGCGACCAGTCGCACCCAGACGATCTGTTTGGGACGCAGGACGAAGTCCTGGCGCAGGATGGGCTCGTCGTGCACGAGCGTGAGCTGCACTTCGTGGTCGTGAAGGTCGCGTTTGCCCGCGCTGACCTGCCACGTTCCGGGCGCGAGCGCGCCGAGCGTGTAGCGGCCTTCGCCGTCCGTCCGCGCGAGGACGCGCTCCCCGGCCTTCGTCCGCGTCGACACGTACGCCTCCGCCTGCCCCGCGCCGCTGGTATCGCGCACGACGCCGGTCAACACGACACCGAGGGGCGCCTGCTTCACCGTCGCATCCCCGGCCTCGGTCGTCGCCCCGTCCTCCGTCTGCTCGACGGCGGGTGTCGGGGTGGGCGCTCGCTCCTCGGGCTCGGTCGGAGGTGGAGCCTGTAGATGCGCGCTGTCGACTTCGGGCGCCCGGGCTCGCGACGGCTCCGGTCCCAACGCATCGACGGACTGCACGCGTTCGGGAAGCAATGTCGACACGAGCACGAACGCCGCCGCGAATCCCAGGAGCGCCCCCAGCGGAGACGCGATCGCTCTGGCACTCATCGCGCCCCCCCGTACCGAACGGCCATGCTCTCGGTGCCAACGACGACCTCGGTCGGCGCCGCGTCGCCCTGCCGCAGCCGATGCGTGCCGGGGCTCAGGTAGGTCACTGGGGGCAAGGAGGATCCGCCGTACAGCAAGGTTCCCTGCGCGTCCTCCAGGACGTCGTTCGTGCCTCGCGGCGCACCACGGCGCCAATTCCAGGCGACTTCCGTCCCCGCCGTCAGAACCAATCCGACCTCCGGTTCGACGCGCGTGTCGACCAGGCGCGACACGCGCGCGTGACCGTCGCGACCACCTGCACTGACCAGCGTCTCCCCAAGCGCCAGGTGCTTGATCTTGGCGACACGCTGATCATCGGTCCGCAACCGCATGCGGTGCTGGAGATCTCCGGGTCCCGACGCGAGCGCGGGACGCACGGCGCGGATCGAAACGTCCACCGCGAGCTCGCGCGAGAGGAACCTCCCCGCTTCCGAGGTGCTGACCACGCGCCCGCGCAGGTTCGGAATGCGCGTGCCCGGCGCGCTGGTCGTGGCCGCCACGCCGAGGTACCGCGTCACGCTATCCCCGAAGCGCATCATCGCGAGTGCCTTCCCATCGGCGTCCTCGAAGCGCACGGGCAACTTCAGCGCGGGCCGTAGCCGCACGTCGTGCCGCCAACCTTCGACGTGGGGCACGACGACGTCCTCGCGGTGCGGCAGGAACCCGTCCGCTTCGACATGCAACTCGTAGGGCTCCGCGTTGAGGCCCAGCACCGTCCAGGTTCCCGCGGGAGCGGGCGCCGCGGGGGCCACGACCTCGTTGCGCAGCTCGGGGCCCTGCGGCGGCGCCTCTGTCGGCACGTCCGGTGCCTGACCCGGCACTGCGGCATCGGCCGTCTCGTGCATGCCAGCCGTGGGCGGCGCGGCGGCAGCGGGCTCGCGCACGAACCACGCCCCCAGCGCCGCGACCGTTCCGGCGAGCCCCCTTGCAAGCGTCCAGTGACCAGCGTGCATGCAGCTCCTTCGTTTCGGGCCCCCCCCTTCGCGGCGACCGGTGCCCCCTATCCTCGCGTCTTCGGAGCAATCTGTGCGGTCCGACTTGAATCTGGTGTCTCAGCTCCGATGATCCTCGCCATGCTCTGGATCCCCGGCCCCACCGAAGTCCGCCCCGAGCTCCTCGCCGAATGCGCGCGGAGCATGATCGGCCACCGCAGCGCGGCGATGACCGAGCTCATCGAGCGCCTCGACCCCGGCCTGCGCCTCGCGTTCGGGCTCGAGCCCGACTCCAGCTCGCAGGTCGCCGTCCACTCGGCGAGCGCGACGGCGATGATGGAGGCCGCTCTGATCGGCTGCGGACCGCGCGTGCTCGCGCTCGTCAACGGCGCCTTCTCGCGGCGCTGGTTCCAGATCGCCCAGCTGCTGGGCAAGGACGCCCATGCGATCGAAGCCAACTGGGGCGAGGTCGTGACGAGTGACGCTCTGCGCCAGAAGCTCGACGTCGACGGTCCCTTCGACGCGGTGACGTTCGTCTCGAGCGAGACGTCGACGGGGACGCTGACGGCGCTCGATTCGGTCGCAGACGCGCTGATCGAGCATCCGGACACGCTGCTCTTCAGCGACCTCGTCAGCTACATCGCGGCCGCGCCGGTCGACTTCGACGCCAACCGCCTCGACTTCGCCTTCGCCGGCGTGCAGAAGGCGTTCGCCCTGCCGCCCGGCGTCTCCGTCGTGTGCGCCTCGGAGCGCTACCTCGCACAGGTCGAGAGCCAGCCGCGGCGCGGCTTCTACCTCGACCCGATGCGCTTCTTCACGGGACACGCCAAGCGCAAGACACCGGCGACGCCGTGCATCCCTCTGTACTACGCGCTCGCCAAGCAGCTCGAGGACATCTCGAGCGGAGCGACGCTGCCTGAGGGCGAACGCCACCTCGCCGGAGCCGAGGCCTGGACCGCGCGCTTCGCCAAGCACGTACGCATGCGCGCGATGACGATCGCGTGGGCCCACTCGCACGGGCTCGAGCTCTTCCCGGACGAGGCCCACGGCTCCCCCACCGTGTCCTGCATCCGCGGCGACTCGATCGACGTCGCGGCGCTCGTCACCGGCCTCGCCGAGCGCGGGTTCGAGATCAGCAACGGCTACGGCGAGCTCAAGGGCCTGACGTTCCGCATCGGACACATGGGCGACCACACCGAGGACGGATTGGGCGAGCTCCTCGCCGCGGCGGACGAGGTGCTCGCGGCGCAGCCCGTGTAGGGATCGGTAAGTACGATACTCACCGATCCGCACGCCGACGAGCTGCTGTCAAGGTGGTGGGGCGATGGTCAGCGCGAAGTCGGCCGAGGACCCCAACACCGCCCCTGCCGGCTGTCCCAGAGTCACGACACAGGTCTCCCTGCGACCCCCTACGAGCGCACGGTAGCCTTGCATCCGCGACATCAGGAAGTAGCCGATCTGATTCACGGGCAAGGACGTGGCGTTCAAGGTCAGGCAGTCGTGTGCCGCGACCGCGCTCCCCTCTGCCGTCAACGTCCCACTGCCCCACTTGATCGCGTGCCAAAGTCGTGCAGTAGGCATGATCCACTGGCTCCTGCTCCGGAAGTCGGGTCGCAGTCCAACGGCTCAGCCCGAGCCCAACGCCCGCCGCGCCAGCTCGTCGACGTCCTCTTCGTCGTGGTAGATCCCGAAGCCGAGCCGCAACTTGTCGCCGCGAACATCCGTGACGACGCCGGCCTCGCGCAGCGCCCGGTGCACGCGCTCCGCGTCGGCGCACTGGAAGGTGAGAAAGTTGGCGCGCGCAGCGAGCTCCGCGCCCGGCACGAGCGAGCTCCGGTTCAATCCCTCGATGCCCTCGCCATCGATGCGCTCGAGGAACCTCGCCTGGAGGCGACGCACGTGATCGTGGATGGCTGAGACATCGATGCCTTGCTCCCGCCAGAGATCCATCGCCGCACGGAAGCGAAAGAACGCGGTTGGATCGAACGTCGATCCCCACATCCGGAACCCGTCCGAGCTGTACGGCACCGCATCGCCGGTGGTCGTCTCCAGGTCGCCGAAGCTGGCGAACCAGCCCGTGTCGACCGGGCGCTCGGCGTATCCGGGAGGGCAATGCAGGAAGCACGCACCCTCGCCGCTCATCGCGTACTTGTACCCCCCCGCCATGTAGAAGGCGCGCGACTCGACGCCCGAGAGATCGGTCGGGCGCGCCATGAAGCCGTGGTAACCGTCGATCACGACGTAGGTCGAATCGTCGCGCACGGCGGCCACGAGCTCGGCCAGATTCTCGAGCACGAGACCGGTGTTGAAGAACACCTGGCTGAAGTAGACGAGGTCCCAGCCCCCTCGGGCGATCGCCGCCTCGAGACGTTGCGCGAGCGAGGCGAAGGGCTCGAGGGGGACGCGCTCCACCTCGACGCGGCCGGCCAGCTCCAGTCGCGCGAGCTGGCGGCGGAAGCTGTGGAACTCCCCGTCCGTCGTCAGGACACGCACCGGTCGGCGGTCGTCGACGCAGGACAACACGCGCTTGGCCAGCTCGTGCGTGTTCGGCGCGAACGCGATGGCCTTCGGGTCCGAAAGCGACAGGGTCCGAGCGATGTGCTCCTGGCAGGCGGGGATCACCTCGCCGAAGACGACCGACCACTTCTCGTCCTTGCGCTCCGCCGCCAGATCCCAGGCCGCGAGGTGGGCCGCGCGCGTCACGTCGGGCCACAAGTGGTGCGAATGCGCGGTGAAGTACAGAAGGTCCGGAGCCGCCTCGAGCGAGATGGAGAAGTGCTGCTTCATCGTCATGGATCGTCTACTCGACCAGCCCGACCTCTTCCGCCTGCGCACGCGCCAGCACACGCACGCGTTCGGGAGCGAGTCGGTGGAGCTGGTGCACGAGCGTGCGGCCGGGGTCGAGCTCCGGCCACGCCTCCGGTTCGGACTCGAGGGCCCCGTCGAGGTCCTCGAGGAGGTCTTCGAGGAGCTCCGCGTACGCCGCCCCGTGCGGCGTGATCCCGGGCCCCTCCGCCTCCGCGGCCTCGAGCAAATCGACCAGGGGGATCCGCGGTTCCGCCGCGTCGCACAGCGCGACGAGCTGTGCTCGGTACTCGAGCCGACGTGCGAGGCGGCGCGCCGAGAAGCCCTCGCGGAACAGGAGCCCGAAGAGAGCGCCGACATTCTCGGAGAACGGATACCAGCGCGCGCGGTCGCAGAGGTGTCCCTGCTCGTGCATCGCGGTCGCGTCGAGCAGGTCATCGATCTCGATGACGCTCAGCGCAGCCGTGCCCTCTCCGGCGCGCGCTCGGTCATGCATGATCGCCAGGCGCACCCGGTCGGCCTCGCGCAGCGGCGTGTCGATCGCCGCGCGGTCGCCCTTGTGCTGGAACGACAGGCCCGTCTGCGCGAGCGCTGCACGCACGCGCTCGAGCGCATCATCGCCCTCGAAGTCAGCGGCGAGCGCACGCCAGCGCGCGAGCTCGATGCGCAACACCGAGATATCGATCCAGTAGCCCTCGTGCAGCGCGGCGCCGGCGATCGACGCGCCCGCCCGCGAGGCGCGGCCTTCGAGGTCCGCGCCCTCGCACAAGGCGACCGTCCCTCGCCACGGAGCACCGAGGTGCTCGCCGGCGTGCTGTTCGACCAGGAGCACGCGCAGCAACGTGCCGTCGGGCGGCCCGCCGCCGAGGAACCAGCCGAACAGACCGAAGCGGCCGACCGACCGCAGCACGGCGGAGAGACCAGGGACGGGGTCGCCGTCGCGGCCGCGGCCGAGACGTTCGTCCTGGGCGGAGAAGTGCGGCCCAGGGTGCAGGATCCCGCCGATCAGGCCGTAGCCGACCTCCGGCGTCGCGGCCAGCTCGGCGGCCACCGCCTCCTCGTGCATCTCGCCGCCCAGGTGGGCGCGCACGCGGGCGAGAACGGGGGCGAAAGCTTCGAGCAGCTCCTCGAGGCTCTCGACGCGTCGACCGGTGTGGCCGGGGTCCCCAGGCGCCGCGTCGAGCTCCGGTTCGAAGCGCGCCGAACGCTGCTCGAGCGCGAGCGCGAGCGCGACGAGATTGCGCACGAGGTTCGAGCCGGCGAGCGCGCGACGCTCGAGATCGATCGCTGCGTCGAGGTCGCCGTCCGGGACCGAGGACGCGAACGCGCGCGCCTCCTGAAACCACCCGGCGCCGATCAGTGCGTCGCCAATCGCGCGTCGGTCCCCGGCGCGCGCCGCCGTCACGAGCGCGGCGAGCCGTGGATCGCGCGGCAGCCCCTCGGCCGTCAGCACGCGGCGCGGCAGTCCCGCGCGCCAGTCCTCGATCACACGCGCAGGATCGTCGAGCGCAAGGCGTCGCGCCCGTGCCTCCACCGTGTTCGCGCGTTCGAGAGCACCGCTCGTCTCGAGCGCCATGCGCGAGCGGTCGCGCGCGAGCCACTCGCCGAACAGGCGTCGCCGCACCGGATCGTCGGTGCTCATCAGCGCGAGCCGCAGGTCCTCGCGGCTCAAGCCGGTCGTGACCGGTAGGGAGACGGCCGCGATCACGAGGTCGCGCAACTCGCCGTTCGTCAGGTCGTCGCGCGCGAACAGCTCGAGCGCCCGCCGCGCGCCGCGCTGGACCAGCACCTCGTCCTCCGCGCCCATCTCGATCACCGCCAGCTCGGTGCCCAGCCAAGCCGCGTGCGGAGCCGCGTCGGGCTGGCGCAGGCGCTCCTCGAGCGCCTCGGCGGCGCGCTTGGGCTGCTGGGCACGCAGGTGGTAGCGCGCGAGCACCGAGGAAAAGTTGGAGCGCTCGAACGGATCGCGCGCGAGCTGCAGCGCGCGCTTGCCGTGGTTCAACGCGCGGTTGACGCTTCCGCTCGTGAACGCGCGCCACCCGACACCGTGCCGGGCCCAGGCGTGGTCCGGATCGAGCGCCGCGGCGCGGTGGAAGCGACGACCACCGGCCTCGCCCTCGAGCCGGCCGATCAGGTACTCGAGATCGGGGCTCTCCGGCGCCGCCGTCAGCCGGGCGCGGTAGCTCTCGACCGCCTCCGGAAGCCGTAGGTCCTCGCGCGCGAAGTCATCGAGGAAGCGCCTCGGCGCCACCCAGCCCGGTGCGAAACGAGCGGCCTCCTGCGCGGCCGCAAGCGCTCGCTCGCGCGCGCCCGGGACGCCGTCGCCCGTCCGCGTCGCCCGCAGCTCGTGCCAAGCCCGCTCGAAAGCCGCGGAAGCCTCGGCAGCGACCGGCACGACCGCTGGCCCTCGACTCGCGCAGCCGAGGGCGCAAGCCGCGAGCAGCCCGAGGGCCGCACGCGCGAGGGCGTGGAGGGTAAAACGCCGGGGCGGAGAGCCAGCGAGGGTGGACATGGCCCCCTTTGTAGTTCCCGAACGCAAGCTAGACCACCGCCACCCTTGCTGCGTCACGTGCACCGGCCATACTCGTACCGTTCCTTACGTCTCACCCCCACACTCCCATGTCCTCGAAGGGCCCCCTCCACCTCGTCCCCCTCCTCGTCCTCGCAGGCTGCATCCTGTGCGCGCCCGCGATCGCGCAGCGCAAGGGCAAGGGCAAAGAGGTCCGTCTCGACCGCGTCGCCTACTTCGACGGGCGCCTCGCCGAGGCCCAGAAGCAGGCGCGCGAACGCAACGTGCCGATCGTCATCCTGGCGGTACTCGAGGGCGAGGAGGCCAGCGACCGCTTCCGCGACCAGCTGCGCGACAACCGCACCCTGGCCCAGGGGGCGCGGGGCGCGATCGTCGTGCTCGTCAACAACGGCACTCACGAGACCAAGAAGCTCAAGGTCAAGGGCGCGGACGGCAAGTCGAAGACCGTCGAGGTCTGCGAGCAGTACCACACGCCGAGCTGCGAGGTTCACCAGCGCAACTGGGACGGCGTCTACCAGGAATACGTCGCTACCAAGAGCGAGGACGGTCGCTGGGACCTGCCGTCGGCATACATCCTCTCACCGAAGAACGAGATCGCCAAGGTCCTCTACGACGCGCAGCCGCCGAGCGACAGCGAGATCCTCGCGGCGTTGCGCGACGCCCAGCGTGCCGCGGGGCCGGGGATCACGCTCGAGGAGCTGCGGCTGGTGCAGAAGCTCACGGCGGACGGGCAGCTGATGATGCGCGCCAAGGGCTGGGCGGATGCCTACCGGCACTACAGCGGAGTGCTCGGGATCGTCGCGACCGGCAAGTACGGCGAGGAGGCCGAGCGCGAGTCGAAGGCGGCGCTCGAGTGGATGCGCAAGGACCTCGACGCGGCGGCGGCACTCCTCACGCCCGAGTCGGTGCGCGAGGGCTACACGAAGCTGCACGAGATGACGCGCGCGTACGCCGGCTCACCGCTCGAGAAGCCGGTCGCCGACGCGCTGAAGTCCGCCGCGCGCAATCCGGAGCTCAAGGAGGCCGTCGCTGCGCTCAAGGTCGAGTTCGCCGCGGAGGACCTGTGGGAAGACGCCCAGGAGCTGCTGCGCAAGGGGGACGACAAGGGCGCGAAGAAGCTGCTGCGCAAGATCCTCGGCAAACGCTACGCCGCGACCCCGGCCGCCGAGCGCGTGCGCACGCAGCACCCCGAGCTCGTCAAGAAGTAGCGCCGAGCCCGCCGCTCACGCTTCGATGAACGCCTCGAGGACCGCGTCGTCACCGCGCTCCGTATCCTCGCGCTCGATCAGCTTGGCCGCCGCGAGTGCCGTCGCGAGCGAATCGCCGCGCCCGCCACGCACGTTGCCCGTAACGACGCGCAGTTGGTCGACGAAGCCGGCCTCGAAGTAGCTGCCGAGCAGCGTCGGTCCACACTCGAGCAGCACGCGCTGGAAGCCCTGCTCCCAGAGCCAGGTCTGCACGTTGCGCAAGACGAGGTTCTCGCGGTCGTCGCCGCGCATCTCGTGCACGTGTGCTCCGGCCTCCTCGAGCGCGCGCAGGCGCACGCGGTCCACGCCACGCTGGCAGAGCACATGCACGGGGCCGCCGCGCTCGTCGGGTCCGTCGGGCGCCAGGAGTCGCGCATCGGGGCGCGTTCTCAGGACGCTGTCGAGAACGACCCGCGCGGGCGGCGTGTTCGTGTGTCCGGGCGGGCGCACCGTGAGACGCGGATCGTCCGCGACCACCGTCCCGACCCCGGTGACGACCGCCTCGACGCGGCTGCGCAGGACCTGTACGTCGGCGAGCGCCTCCGGCCCCGAGATCCAGCGTCCGTCGCCGACGTCTTGGGGGGGGAGCAGCTGACCGCTGAGCGTCTGGGCCCATTTGGCGATCGTCCACGGCCGCGGGCGGCGCCGGCGCTCGAACTCGTTCCAGCGCAGGAAGTGCGGCGAGACGTCCTCGAGCCGGCTCTCGCCCTCGACGAACCGCACCTCGATCCCAGCCTGACGCAGGCGCTCGAGACCCACGCCCTGGTGGGCGGGATCCGGATCGAGGGCACCGACGATCACGGTCTTGATCCCGGTCTCGAGGATCGCGTCGACGCAGGCGCCGGTCTTGCCGGCCGTGCTGCACGGCTCGAGGGTCACGACGAGCGTGTCCCAGTCGGCGCGCGCCACCCCCGTCACAGCGGCCGCCGCGAAGGCGTTGACCTCGGCGTGGGGTCCGCCCCACCACTCGTGGAAGCCCTTCGACAAGATGCGGGTCCCGGACAGCACGGCGGCCCCGACACAGGGGTTGGGTGCGGCGCTGAAGCGCCACGCGCGGGCCGAGTGCCCGAGCTCCTCGAGGAGCAATCTGAGGGCGGCGGCATCCGCCGAAAGGGCGACGCCGTTCATTTTTTGAGAGTCATGGGGTGCTGGGTTTGAGCAGCGGCGCGGGTGCCGCCGCGGTGCATGCTATCCATATTGAGGCGCACTCCGAGCACCCGCCGCCGCAGATTTGAGCTCAGGGTCTTTCCTCGGGCACGTCCATCTGCAAACTGTTGTCCCGATTTTACGATCGCCGCCACCCCAAGACCCTCCCCCCCCCAGCATGACCAAGGCACCGATTCGCGTCGCCGTCACCGGCGGCGCCGGCCAGATCGGCTACTCCCTCCTTCCCCGCATCGCAAGCGGCCAGATGTTCGGCCCCGACCAGCCGGTCATCCTGCAGATGATCGAGATCCCGGTCGAGAAGGCGATGACGGCCCTCACGGGGGTCGCGATGGAGCTCGAGGACTGCGCCTTCCCCCTGCTCCAGGACATGGTCCTGACGAGCGACCCCGAGGTCGGCTTCAAGGACGCCAACTGGGCGCTGCTCGTCGGCTCGAAGCCGCGCGGTCCGGGGATGGAGCGCGGCGACCTGATCCGCGAGAACGGTCCGATCTTCACCGGGCAGGGCCGCGCGATCAACGACCACGCCGCGAGCGACGTGCGCGTCGCCGTCGTCGGCAACCCGTGCAACACGAACTGCCTGATCGCGATGCACTCGGCGAAGGACGTTCCGGACGAGCGCTTCAGCGCCATGACGCGCCTCGACCAGAACCGCGCCCAGGCCCAGCTCGCATCGAAGGCGGGTGTGCAGACGACGGCCGTCAAGAACGCGCTGATCTGGGGCAACCACTCCGCGACGCAGGTGCCCGACTTCTACCACACGACGATCGACGGCAAGAGCGCAGCCGACGTGATCGGCGACGAGGGCTGGCTGAAGGGCGATTTCTTCACCACGGTCCAAAAGCGTGGCGCGGCGATCATCGCTGCGCGCGGTCTCTCCAGCGCGGCGAGTGCCGCCAACGCATTGATCGATCACGTGCGCGACCTGCGCGAGGCGACGCCGGCGGGCGAGTGGCGCTCAGTCTGCGTGCGCTCCGACGGCAGCTACGACGTGCCCGAGGGCCTGATCAGCTCCTTCCCCGTCCGCGCCGACGGCAACGGCGGCTGGGAGATCGCGAGCGGGATCGAGCTGAACGACTTCCTGACCGAGAAGGTCGCGGCTTCGGCCGCGGAACTGGCGCAGGAACGCGAGCTCGTGGCAGATTTGCTGTCGTGAGCGAGCACCAGGGATCCGACGAGTCGCCCGCCGCCACGGCATTGATCGTGGGCGGCGTGGTGCTGGTCGTGATCCTCCTGGCGGGCGGCTTCATGGCCTACGTGTTCATGGCACGCGCGCAGGTCGCCGAGCGTCACATGGCGCAGGCGCACCTGAGCGCGGTGCAGGCGCAACTGCGCGCCCCAGCCGCCGCGCGCGCCGCCGTCGACGCCCAGTTCGCGCGGGTCGACGCCGCGACGGGGAGCGGCGAGCTCTCGGCGCAGGAGGCCGGCGTGTTCCTGCGCTCGATCACCTCGAGCGCCAAGTTCAGCGCCGGCTACCTGTTCGCGGTCGCGGACGGCCTGGACGGGATCGAGGGCCTCGGCGACGAGGAGCGCGCGGCCGGGCGCGACACGATCGCGCGCTTCGCCGCCGGTGTGCTCGAGGGGACCCTGCCCACCGAGACCGCGCACGAAGTCGCGCGCGCCGCCCCGGAGCCCGGCGCGCCCGCGGAGGCGACGCGAACCTGGCTCGCGAACGTCGAGGCGCGTTGCTCCGCCCTCGGCTTGCAGACGCCCGCCGCGCCGCTCGACCTCGTACGCGAGGTCGAGCAGATGGTCGACGCGCGGCTCGGGAAGTAACTCAGCGCGCCAGCAGGATGCAGCCCACCGCGGTGCTGTAGGCGAGCCCGGGTCCAGCCCGGTTCGGCCACGATCCGTCCTTCGCCTGAGACTTCAAGAGTCGTTCGTGCAGTCCCGCCGCGAGCTTGGCCGTCTCCGCCTCGGGCCACGTGCGCAGAGCGTGAGCGACGAGGTAGCTGGCGTGCCAGGCGACGTAGTGCCCGAACCAGCGCTCGTCGTGCTTCGGCATCTCACGCACGAGGTACGCGAGGCCGGCTTTGCGCGTCGACTCCTCCATGAGCTCGGTCGTCCCGAGGCACGCCCAGCCCGCGGCGGTCGTCGCCACCGTGACGCGCGCGTGCTGGCCGCTCTGGTAGCGGAACGTCCCGGTCTCGGGATCGGCGAACGCGCGGATCGTCGCGCGTGCACGCTCGAGGCTGCGCACGGGAACGTCGAGCCCCGCGTCGCGCGCCGCCTCGAGCGCGAGCAGCTGTAGGGCCGAGACGTGGATGTCGCCGTCCATCGTGTAGGGCTGGTAGCGCCAGCCCTTCGCCATCTGGGTGCGCACGGTGAAGTCGACGACCGTCTGCGCCGCGGCGCGCAGGTCCGGATCCGGGCGCAGCGCGACGAGCTTGGCGAGGTAGGTCAGCGCGAGGGCGTGGCCCTTCATGCGCGAGCCCTGGAACTGGACGTAGCCCGGCTCGGTGCGCGCGACGCTCAACAAGAAGCTCGTCCCGCGCGCGAGCGCCCGGCCACGCGCGTCGTCGGTCCACGGGCGCGCGCCGGCCTCGAGCAGGGCCGTCAGGGCGAGCGCCGTCACCCCGACGTGCGGCGCGCCCTCGGTGAGGGTGCGGTAGGACGAGTTGAGCTTGTAGCCGATGTCCGCCCGCCACGCGCCACTCTCGGCATCCTGCGCCGCGACGAGGAAGTCGACGCCGCGCTCGATCGCCGCGCGCGCCGCGCGGTCCTGGGCGCTCTCGCCGGCCGCTTCTGCCTCGTCGAGACCAGCGTCGAGCTCGGCCGCAACGACTCCGCCGAACGCCGCGATCGGCACGAAGACGAGCAGAGCCGCGAGGACCGCCAGTCCCGTCGCCCGCGGGCCCGGCGGCCGGCGCGGGCAGCGCTCGTCGAGGATCGCCTCGATGCGTCCCTCCAGGTCGCGAGTGCGCACCATCGCGGTCGCCGCAAAGCCGTCGGCGTCGCCCTGGGCGAGCGCCAGGAGGTGGCTCGCGTACGTCGACGGGCGCTCCCCCAGCTCGAGTGCCAGGTCGTCGCAGGCGCGCTCGCACAATGCGAGCATGCGCCGCCACGCCGCCCAGGCGAACGGCAGCGGCCACGAGAGCGCGACCGCGAAGCGCGCGAGCATGTGCATCTGTCCGTCGCGCCGCCGCAGGTGGGCGAGCTCGTGCAGGAGCACGCCGCGGATCCGCGCGCGGTCCCACTGCGCCGCCGCCGGCGGCAGCGCCACGAAGGGGCGCAGGCCGGGCAGGCCTCCCCAAACCATCGGGACGCGGATGCCGTCGCCGAGCAAGAGCCGGGGCTCGCGCGCGAGCCCGTGCTCCGCGCGTGCAGCGGCCAGCTCGGACGACCAGCATTCGTCACTCAACGGCTGCGCACGCCGGCGCCAGCGCCAGAGGGCGAGAAGACCGCGGAGCAGGGGAACGAGCACGAGCGCGCTCCCGATGAGCCAGATCCAGGCGAGCGAGCGCGCGACGCTGGGCCACAGCCGAGCGTCGGACGCCGTGGCCCGGGCGACGCTCGCCGGCGCGAGCGGCGGCTCGGCGAACGGTCCCTCGACGGGCACGGGCAAGCCGCGGACGGCGTCGGCGCGGATCGGCTCCGTCGCCGCGTGTCGCCCCGGGCTGACCTGGGCCGGCGCGACTGGCAAGGACCAGCCGGGCAGAAGCGCCGCCGCCGGCAGCAGGAGCACCGCGACGCACACGAAGCGCCAGATCCGCTCGCGGGTCGCCGCCGATCCGCGCCGCGCGGCGTACACGGCCGCGAAGCCGATGAGCCACACGCAGGCCGCCTTGAACAGGAACTCGATCAGGATCGTCTGCATCTCAGCGTCCCTCCCCGCGGGCCTTGCGGATCAACTCTTCCAGGCGCTTGGTCTCGCCGCGCGAGAGCCTCGTGTCCGAAGCGTCGAGCAGCGCGCTCATCGCCTCGCCCACGTCACCGCCGAAGAACGTGTCGAGCGCACGCTTCATCGCGGACCGTCCGGCCTTCGCATGGTTGCGCGTCGGCTCGTACACGTTGCGGACACCCTCGCGCTCGTGGCGCAAATGCCCCTTCTCCTCGAGGATGCGCACCAGCGCGCGCACAGCCGAGTAGCTCGGCGCTTCGCGCAGTGCGTCCTGTATTTCCGCTGCTGTCGCGCGGTCGCGGGCGTAGACGATGTCGAGGATCTCGCGCTCGCGGCGACTCAGGGGTTGTTCGTGGTTTCGGGGCACGCTCGGACCTCCTGCTAGTTTTTTTAGCACAAGCGAGCCCAGCGCCCCCGCCGAAGTGCTAAAAAATCTGGCAGCCCTACGTAAAGGCCGTCGAAGTGCCATGCATCGTGCAGGGCCCCATCTCACAGACGCCCGTGCTGGTTCCGCGACGCACCGAACACGTCGAACTTCACCGACGCCGAACCGTCACGTTCAACGGATCAGTGCGCGGCCGCTTCCGCCGCCGGCCGCCCCGCCATCCCGTAGGCGGTCGACTCGTCGATCGCCACGTCGGCCATCGACCCGACGAGCGCGCCATCTCCGAGGAACGAGACCGGCATCCCATGCACCGTGCGACCGAGGAGCACGTGCGGGTCGCGCCCGGAGACGGACTCGACGAAGACGTGCGCGGTGCGCCCGATCCACGCGCCCAGGCGTGCACGCTGGACCTTCTCGGCGACGGCGAGCAGGCGCGCGTTGCGCTCCTTCTTCAGCGCCTCGCTGATGTCGTCGGCGAGGCGCTCGTCCGCGGACGTGCCGGGCCGCGGGTCGTACTTGAAGATGTAGTTGACGAGGAACTTCTGCTCCTCGAGGAAACGCTCGGACCCCGCGAAGTCCTCCTCGGTCTCCCCCGCGAAGCCGACGATCCAGTCGCTGCCGAGCTCGATGTCCGGCACGACGTCGCGCAGGATGTCCGCGCGCCGCCGGTAGAGGTCGAGGGTGTAGCCGCGCTTCATGCGCTTCAGCACCTCATCGGAGCCGGCCTGCGCGGGAAGCGGCAGGAAGCGGTCGACCTTGTCGCAGTCGCGGATCGCCGCGGCGAACGCGGGCGTGACGTACGAGGGGTGCAGGGTGACGAGACGAATGCGCTCGAGGCCGTCGATCGCCTGCAGGCGGTAGAGCAGGTCCGCAAGGCTCGGGCGGCCCTGGCGCCCGGCGAACTGCGGCTCACCCGCGCCCGGCTTGTCGAAGTCCTCGCCGTAGCTGTTCACGGTCTGGCCGAGCAGGGTGATCACGCGCACGCCCTGCACGACGAGCCACTCGGCTTCCTGCGCCAGGTCGTCGATCGGCCGCGAGCGCACGCGCCCGCGCGTCGTCGGCACGATGCAGTACGTGCAGTTCAGGTCGCAGCCCCGCATCACCGCGAGGTAGGCGTGCAGCCCGCCGGTGTAGGTCTCGCCGGCGCGATCGACGACGACGTCGTCCGCCATGTCCGTCGCGAGCATGCGCATGTCGCGCTTCGACCAGTCGTCCGGGGCGTCGCGGCGCGCCTTGAGCTCCTGCACCATGCGCGGCAGGTGCTGGAACTGGCGCGTGCCCGCGACGAGGTCGACGTGGCCGGCACGCTTGAAGACCTCTTCCTCGACGCGCTGCGCCATGCAGCCCATGATCCCGATCACGAGGTCGGGGTTGCGCTCCTTGACCCGCTTGAGCTCGCCGACCCAGGACCACGTGCGCTCCTCGGCATGGTCGCGCACCGAGCAGGTGTTGAACAGGACGACGTCGGCGTCGTCGATCGCGCCGGTGGTCTCGTAGCCACTCTTCTTGAAGCGCCCCTCGACCAGCTCCGAGTCGTACTTGTTCATCTGACACCCGAAGGTGACGACGTGGAGCTTCGGCGCGGCATTCTCGGAGCCCTCGCGCGGGCCCTTCGACTGGTGGCGGGTGGTGCTCATGAATGGAGGCTATTCACTGGCGCCACGGCTGACGCCGTGGCAGAGAGTTAGCGCTATCCACACCTTGCCAAAGAGGGCCCATTTAGTCGAGCGGCCGCAGGCTCTGCAGCGTCGTCGGGATCAGCTCCGACACCGTCGGGTGGATGTGCACCGCGCGCGAGATCGTCGTGTACGGGGCCTTGGCGTACATCGCGTCCAGGAGACCGTGCACGACCTCGTCTCCGCCGATGCCGAGGATCGCGGCGCCGACGATCTCCTCGCTGTCCCCGTCGACCAGGATCTTGATGAAGCCGTCGGTCTCGCTGCGCTCCTTCGCCCGCCCGACGTGCTTCATCAGCCGCTTGCCGACGAGCACGTTGCAGCCCGACTCGCGCGCCTCGCGCTCGGTCCAGCCGATGCGGCCGAGGGGCGGATCGATGAACAGGCCGTAGCACGTCAGCCGGTCCGAGACGCGCCGCGGGTCGTCGTCGAGCAGGTTCGCGGCGACGATCTCGAAGTCGTTGTAGGAGGTGTGCGTGAACGCGCCGCGGCCGTTGCAGTCGCCGAGCGCCCAGATCCCCGGGACGCTCGTTCGTAGCTGATCGTCGACTTCGACGTAGCCGCGTGCGTTCGTCTTCACGCCGACGTCCTCGAGGCCGAGGTCGTGGGTGTTCGGCGTACGGCCGACCGCGAGGAACAGGTGCGAGCCCGTCACGCGCGGCGCACCGGAGTCGCACTCGACCTGAACGGCGATCCCGTCCTTCTCACGCGATGCACCGATGCAGTCCGCATTGAGCCGGATCTCGATCCCCTCTTTCTCGAGGATCTCCTTCACGGCCTCCGAGACGTCGGGATCGTCGCGGGAGATCAGGCGATCGCCCTTCTCGACCACCGTCACCTCGCTGCCGAAGCGGCGGTACATCTGTGCGAACTCGAGGCCGATGTAGCTCCCGCCGATGATCACGAGGTGCGGCGGGATGAAGTCGACCTCCATGATCGTGGAGTTCGTGAAGTAGGGCACGTCAGCGATGCCCGGAAAATCGGGGACGTAGGCGCGGGCACCGACGTTGAGGAAGACCTCCTTCGCCCGGAGCTCCTTGCCGTCGACGTCGACGGTGTCGCGCGCCACGAGGCGGGCGTGGCCGCGGACGAGGTCGGCGTTGTCCATGCCCTCAGCTGATGAACGTCATCGAACGTGCCGTGATCCTGTCGACCGCCGACCGCCTGCACATCGACCTCGAGCCGACGCCGCAGGTCGCAAGCGCGCTGGCCGCGACCGACGACGAGCCCGTGATCCGCACCGACGCGGAGATGCGGGCGCTCGAGCGCGCGAACCTGATCGCCGCGCTCGAGGAGAGCAGCTGGAAGGTGTCTGGTAAGGACGGGGCGGCGGAGCTGCTCGGGATCCGGCCGACGACGCTGACGTCGCGGATGAAGTCGATGGGGATCGCGCGCACGTAGCGCCGTGCGTGGAAGCCTGAGCTGAAACCGGGACGCGGGGAAAGCGGCGCGGCGATCCTCTCGCCACGCCGCGGCTGCTCGTCAAGGCGAAGCGAACGTGACCGCTCGCGAGTCCGTAAAATTGCTCGTCCCACCGTCCCGGTACCAGGCTTGGAAACGGAACGTCTCCCCGGCCGCGACGACCGGTCCGTAGGACCCGTCCGTCTCGAGGATCACTGCCCCCCCCACGCCCAGCGCCTGGGAGACCCCGTACGGGTCAAACTGGAACAGGTGGGTCCTCTGGGAGTCATTGTAGCGGTACTGCGGTGCGGCGATGCAGATGATGCCGACCGAGCCGGGAGGAACGACGTGCAAACCCGAGTTCGCCCCGCCGAAGAAGTACCCGAACTCGCCCGCAGGTCCCCCATGAACCCGCGCCTCGACGGGCTGACCGGCGACCCCCGATCCACCGAGGATCGTCCGGGCGCGTGCTCCGGACGAGTTCGGTTGGGCAAAGCAGCCGGGCTCGATGACGCTGATCGACGGCACCGCCCAGACCTGGAATGGGAGGTCGTCGGGAGAGTCGCTCACACAACCGAAGAGACGCGGGTCCGCGGGCCGCGGCAGAGTCCCGCGTACGACGTGGAGCGCGTTGTCGTTGCCGGCCGCGTCGTCACGGTTCGGCGGAGTCGCGGGAAGATTGGAGCACGAACCCAGCGGATCCGTGTCGCCGCGTTCGACGCTCGCGTCATCGAGCCCCCACTCCAGGTAGTACGTCCGATCTTCCGGAAGGAACACCGCAATCTCAGCGTCGGCAAAGAAGATCGGCCAACTCGTCTCATCGTGCGCCATCGCGCCCGGAACACGATAGGCCCCGGTCCAACCCGTGCCTGACAGGACATTGGTCGTCTGGTCACCGAAGATCCGGTTCGAGCCTGCTGCATGGGGGACTCCATCCCAGATCGCCAAGCTCATGCTGGTGATACTCGAAACGGGAACTGGCGTCGGGGAAGCCCCCTCCTCCTCGCAACCGAACGCGTAGACTCGCACCTGGCGCACCTCCCAGCCGGTCGCGTTCGGCTCCAGAGGGACCGTGAAGTCGTCGATGACGCGATCGTCCTGGTCGAACGCGTTGCACGGATACCCGAGCACACAGCTCTCGCGCTCAGAGACATCGGCACCGGCACTTCCGCTGCCCGCGCTCGTCACCAAGCGTTCGTTGTCCACTCGCGGCTGACTTGCGGGGAAGACGCCGAGCAGCCCCGGCCCGGTCGCCCCGGCAGATCCCCCGACGCGCACGAGGTACTCCTGCCCCACGGTCACCCCCTCGACGAGCAGCTCACTCTGCTGCCCGCAGGCGTCGTCGTTGCAGCCGAGCGAAACGAGGCTGCCGCACTCGCCGGCGAGCACCTCGATCGCCGAGTCGAAGGACGTGCCCGCACACGTCGTGAAGCGAAAGCTCCCGCTGTCAGGCGCGACCCAGCGGAACCAGACATCCCTGCTCTCTGTGACGCAGGGCCACGCTGGGGCGCTCTCCGTCGCCCCGGTCGTATCGAACGGGAAGAGCCCGGGGCCCGCCAGCGAATGCGCGGTCGCGCAATCGTCCGCGCCCTGCCCGCTGGCAGCCGCAGCCGCCAGCGACGCACCGGCCCAGGTCACAAACAGTCGTAGTCTCAAGAAGCGCATGACTTTCCTCTCGATCTCCTAGAAGTGATAAACGGTCCACTTGCCGGTTGAGTTCCAGCCGACACCTCCACCATCGGGTCCCGTGACCTCGAGAACCTCGAGCTGAATGTCGTGGCTCGAGCCCGGGAGCTGCGGCGACGGGAGCAGGAACCGTCCGTAGACGACCTCCCCTTGACTGCCCGCCGGCACGTCGAGCGTGAACTCGGACCCGGAAACCACGATGGGGATCTCGACCATCATCTCCTTGGTGAAGAGCTCGTAGGTGTCCACTGGCGCCGTCACGCGAACAAGAATCTGCAGCGCGTCGTTGGCGCGCATCGCGAGACCACCGACATTCCCCGCGGAGTTTCGGTTCACGTCACGCAGACGAATACCGAAGTAGTCGTGCTGACCGTACGATCCCGGCTTGGTGCTGACCTGTCCGTCGGCCGTCCGGGTCCACGGGGTGGTGTGCGTGAAGTGCAGGAACGGAGCGAGCCCCGAGCCCAGGCGCTGGATCGACAGCGTCCCGACACCGCCGGGCCCCTCGGTCCCGACACGGACGAAGTAGGTCTGGCCGGCAGTCGGCAGGAACTGAAGACCTGCACCCGTCAGCTCAGGGTTGGCGCTGCAAATGAGCGGATTCCCGCATGTGCCCTCATAAACCTCGATCAGCGTCGAAAACTGCGTGTCGTACGTGTCGATGAAGTAGCTGTCGCCGCCCGGCGGAGCCGTCCAGCGCAGCCATGCGTCGCGGACGATCGGGCCGCATCCGAGCGTGCTCGCCGAACCGCTACCGTTCGTCTCGAAGGCAAACTTCCCCGTTCCGTTGATCGGCCGTGCACTGGAGCACTGCTCACCCTCGAGAATGGGAACTGGGTTCGAGTTCTCCTCGAAGAAACAATGCACCCGGTCGTTGGCTCCGACCTGCAGGGTGGCGGGCCCGGACGCCGCGACGCTGTGAATGCTCACGATCGCCGACTCCAGCGCAACCTCGTCGAGCTCGTCCGCCAACAGCCGCATCTGAATCGTGCGCCAAGTTGAATTGGCCGGAGCGCGCGCGGGAACCACGATCGTGAAGCGCCCCATCGCATCGGGCTCGGCAGGGCCGTAGACGACCGGGCTGCTGCCCGGCACCGGCACGTAGAGCTCGTAGTCGCAGCCGTAGTCCGCTGTAGAGCTCGGCTCCACCTGGAGCGTCACCGTGTAGGCAGCCGGGTATCGAACGAAGTCGCCCGGCGCCTTCGACCTGCGCGCCGCGTCGTCCTGCAGGTGCGTCAGGGTCACGCGGAAGGTGTTCGCGTTGGTGCGAAACGGCGAGCACGCGGCGGGCTGGCCCAAGCCGAATCCGTCGTTGTCCGCCTCGACGCCGGTCAGGACGTACCGCGGCCATCCGGCGACCGTCGGCTCCCCCCGCGTCGCGGGCGTCTGCTTCGCGAAGTGGACGAAGAACGGTCCAGAGGGAGGTAGGACGCGGATGTAGGAGGTCTTCGTCTCGGTGTCCGTCGCTCCCCCGCCGGACACGGTCAGCGACACGGTGTAGGGTGCCACACGGTAGGCGAACTCGACCGGACCGGGGTCCCGCATGTCGGACACGGCTCCGTTGCCGAAGTCCCACGCGTACGCCGTGGCCCCGGTCGAGAGGTTCTGGAAGGTCGTCGTGAGCGGACCGATGCCCGTGGTCACGGCGGCTCGGAAGGCTGCCTGCAGCGAGGCCGGCGGTGGTTCCTCGACCGTGATGTAGCCGGGTTTGGTCTCGGTGTGCGTCCCGCCCGGTCCGGTGGCTGTCAGCGAGACCCCGTACGAGCCAGGCGCGTTGAACGTGTTCGTGACGGTGGGCCCGGCTTCGACCGGACCAGCACCGAAGTCCCACGTCCATTCGGTGATGGATCCGGTCGACTGGCTCGTGAAGGTGACCGCGAGCGGAGCGGGCCCCGAAGTCACGTTCGCCGTGAAGTCGGCAATGGGCTCCGGGTGCTCGAGGACGAGCTGCACGCCGTTGCACGTCCCGAAGCCCGACGCGACGCCGAGGTCGATCCGCAAGGTGCCGCCCGAGACCAGGAGGGAGTGCCGCGCGTAATGTCCGCCCTCGACGTAGCCTCCGCCCCAAGGTCCACCGACCAATACAGGCGGATCCGGAGACCCGGTCACGTCGACGACCGTTCGATAGCTGTCGTCGTCGGGAGCCCACGCGTAGGTGAAGACCGAGTAGACACCGTTGCGCAAGCCGCTGAACAACAGCGCATTGCCGTCCCCGACGTCGAATCCGTCGTCGAGCAGCGCCTCGTCGTCGCCGCCGGTCGCCTCGTTGTCGAAGGCGAGCTCGGCCGCGGGGACGAGCGTCGTCACGGTCGCGGACGTTGCGGCCCCCCCGATGTCGTGCAGATTCGCGCTAACAGGTAGCGCCAGCGCGTTCCAGTCGCCCGCCAGTCCAGCAGCGTCGTGCGCGCTCGAGCAGCTCCCGTAGAAGAGCCCGAAGTCCAGGTTGATGTCCTGCGCCGCTACGGACGAAGTCAGGAGCCCGAGGCACGCTGCAAACTTGCCGGCCTCGGTGATGCGTCGCCCCGCGACGCACGTGCGGTTCGTAAGTGAGTTCATTAGTAGTACTGCCCCCGCCAGTGGAATTGGTTGCCGCCCGGAAGATCCTCGATCGCCAGAAGGATTGGGAGGAAGCCAACTGGATGGGGAGCCCTGATGCCTGCCCCTCCCCCCGCGAACCCGATGCCGCAGTCGGTCCAAGTGGCCGTGCTGTTCGGGACACCGGCGGGATCGAGGTTGAAGAGCATGCGCGCAAGGAACTCACGCTCCGTGGAGCTCTGTTGCTGATCGCCATAGAGCACGAGCGTCATGTCCAGACGCGGATCACCGTCGACGGAGTGAACCGTGACACCCGCGCCTTCGCCTGCGACGAATCCGGGCACGGTGTGGAGCGGCGACGTCGCCGCTGCGACGCCCTGCGTATCGAGGTTCCACAGGTAGCGGTAGTGGAACTGTTGCCCGCCCGCGTAGTCAGGGACCACGTAGACCATCAGCACCAAGTCGGGACGGGGATCGCCGTCGATGTCGGAGATCGCCAGTCCCGCGCCCTGTGCAACGGAGAAGCTGCCCGGCGCGGTGTAGATCGGGGAGGAGCCGCTCGGCACACCGGTCGCATTCAGGTTCCAGTGGATCTGGTAGCGAAACTCGGGCGCCGGGCCGGAGACCTCGTAGGCCATGACCACCAGATCGGGGCGCGGGTCGTCGTCAATGGCGCCGATGGCCACGTCGGCCCCGCGACTGTCGGTACCGACTCCGGGCAGGCTGTACATCTGCCAACCGTCGGTTGGAGTGGACGCGCCGTTCACGTTGTAGCCGACGAGGTAGCGGAACAAGTCCGTGCCCGGCTGATCCTCGTAGGACGCCAGAACGATCTCGAGTGCCGGATCCCCGTCGAGATTCGTGAAGGCGATTCCGCCGCCGTCGGTCTCGTCTCCCGCGAGCCCGTCGAGGCACGTGCGGACCGAGTCACGGTACGAGGAGATCGACCCCTTCGCCACGTCGGCGAAGCCCGTCCCGTCGCCCGAGCAGGCCCCGATCACGGGACACATGATTCGGCACTCCGGTCCTTCGCAATGGTCGGCGCCCCAATTGTGGCCAAGCTCGTGCGCGGTCAGCCATGAACGCCGGACCAAGTTCGGATGGAACAGCGTCTGGGAGATGCCGCAATCCCAGGGCGTACAGATCGCGTCGAGAAACGCGATGCCGATGGCGTTCCCGTCGAGCTCGCGGCCCGTGAACAGATGTGCGACGTCACGATGGATGTGCGCGAGCTCGCTCGACCAGCGCCCCTGCATGGCAACGAGGAGGTCGACGGGATCCGTCAGGCCGGGATACGGGTCGACCGTGTCGATGACGATCGATTCCACTGCGTAGAAGATCCCGACGTCGCGCAGGAAGATCAGGTCGACCGGGTTCAGGACCTTCCACACGTCCGCGACGACCCGGTCCGGGTTGTTGCTGAAGCGAGCGAGGTACTGCGCGTCGATCTCGATCGCCAGCTCGGCCCGGTAAGGCGCGGAGTTGCCCGGGCAGAGGAAGCCCCCCGAACCGCCGGGCTTGGACGTGGCGGACGTCGCGCATTCGAACGGCAGCGACGCGAGCTGGGATTCGGGATAGGTCACGTGCTGCCGCGCCGTCGCTCCCGGGGTCGTGTCGGGCTGAATGCCCCACAGCTCGCCCTCGACTTCGAAGATCGCGTGCAGCTTCCCGTCATCGATCGTCGCCGCGACGCAGCTCTTGCCGCCGCCGTCGACCGTTCCGCGGAACGTCCAGGGAGTCGAGACGTCGATGGCGCGCAGGCCGGTCTCAGTCCGCAGCAGGACTTCGAATCCGGGCGCCCGCATGTCGTGCGGCCGCAGATCGAGCGTCCGGCGCGAGCCTCCGACCCAAACATCGATCGAGAACGGGGCGAGCCGGTCGAGCTCGGGCAGGTCGAGGGACTGCAGGGTCGCGAAGCCGACCCCCATCCGCTCGAGCGTCTCGTGAGAGGCCAGCTCCTGTGCGCTCGCGACGCTGCATGCGAGGACGGGAGCGAGAATCGGTGCGAGGCGACGTCTCCGTCGAGCCGGAGGCCCGAGGTCGTGCTGCGACCTGGGGACGGAACGAGGAACCAAGAAACTCATGACATACTCCTAGATCGAGTCGGGGACCAAACGTCCTCGACGGAATGAAAGACCAATCGTCGAGCTCGCCGCTCGGCGCTATCTAGTGGTGTGAGTCACTCTTGTGCGCCATGGTCGGCCCGTACCCGCCCGCTGCTGCGTTGCGCCTCCTCCGAGACTTGCAGCGAAGTCGCGTCGTCGCTGCGCCTTGCAGGCGAACGCGTACGCACCGACCAAAATGCCGCACAAGAGTGAGTCACACCACTAGCTGCGCGAACCGAAGGGTCGCGCACCTCCTCGCCGGGAGGAGCTACAGCTCCAGTGCGTTCGTGAAGCGGAACGCGCTTCCGCAGTTGCCTGCCCCGGCCGGATCGCGGTACCCGTACTGGACCCGGAACCCAGGCGGGACCTCTCCCTCCTGCACGACCGTCCCCGTGGCCCCCGCGTTCGTCGGTGCGAGCCGCGCGATGCCTCCGCCGACACAGAGCGTCGTGCAGCCCATCGGAACCGACGCGCGGCTCGGCCCGAGCAACAAGATGCCGTTCCGATGCGGTGGCAGCCCGTCGACGACGAACGTCTGGCTGCCCGGGGCCGGCCCCGGCCTTACACTCAGGGTGGCGACCGAGCCAATGGAGTTGGGCGGACCCTCGCAGTACGTGAGCGGTGCCTGCGACTCCAAGATGACGTTGTCGACTCCGGCCACGTCGCCGGGGACCGAGCCGTTGGAGACGATCTCGATCTTGATCCGGAGGCCGGTCACGTTCGAGATCAATGCATCCCAGTTGCCAGAGGTGACCGTCCACTGGCTCTCGACGATGTCGTAATAAAGCCGCTCCCAGCGCGTCTCCCCCGTCGGGCCCGGCAGGGTGGCGTAGGCAATCCCTCCGGGTCCGTCGATGCGGACGGTGTAGTCGCGAAACGCCACTCCCTCGCCGCCCCGGTCGATCAGGCGATGATCGAACGCAAGCACCCCGTAGCTGTCGAGCGGCGTCCAGTCGCCGCGGTACTTCCGTGGGGCCTCGATCCAACTGCCCTGACCGCCGGTCAGGTCATCGAAGTGCAGGTAGCCACGGTTCACCGTAGAGTCCACGGCGAAGCGAATCTGTGAGTCATCCGACGGCGCGCTGCCGTCCTCGAGGACGCGCACCCAGCCCTCCAGATTCGACTGGAACGAGCTGGCGGCCTGCAGTTGCGGTGCGCCCGACGCGGTCGCGGCGAACAGAGACGTGATGGCGAGCGGCAGAGCGAGGTTCTTCATGATGGGCCTGTTGTCTTCGGATACGGCTGTGCGCGATCGACAGAGTGCTAAGGAGGCGCCGAGCGGACGCGCGAGTCGGAGAATCGCCTCGAGTCTCTTCAAGGAAAGGCGCGCCGGCATGTGACCACCCAATTACGAATCGCCCCGTGACGGGCTCAGGGCTCCACGGCCCGAGCCGGCCGGAGGCCGAACGCCTGGCTGGCGAAGGACGGATTGGCATTCGCGCGCTCCGAAGACCGCGCATCCAGCGTGTTCATCATGAAGGCCCCTCCACGCCACACGCGGCGGAGCGCATCGGGCACGGTCGCAACGGGATCCTTTCTCGGGCTGACCAGGTAATAGTGCCTGACGTAGTGGTCGGCACACCACTCCGCGACGTTGCCGTGAACATCGTGGAGGCCGAACGGATTCGCCGCGTAGGTCCCGACGGGCGCGTGGAGGACCGATCCGTCGTCGAGTTTCCAATTGAGGTGCCCCCAGCGCAGGCCAGCACGCTGCGCAGCAGCGTCTCCCAGATTGCCGGCACGGCCGGTGACGAGAGAGTCACGATCCGCGCCGGTCCACCACGGCGAGCGGGTACCCCCGCGACAGGCGTGCTCCCACTCGGCCTCGGTAGGCAGGCGAAGTCCCATGCGGCCCAAGATGCGCTCCGACTCGAACCAGCTGACGTTCTCGAGCGGGTGCAGGAGGGTTCCGACGAAGACGTGCGGCGGTTGGAACTGGCTCGGGTTGGAACCGGTGAAGTGCAACCACTGGCCCTGGGTCACCTCGAACTTCGAGAGGAAGTACCAGGTCAGCTCGACCTCATGGGGCGGGAGCTCATTGGAGTCGGCTCGCGGGTCGTAGTTCCCCTCCTCGGCATTCGCTTTCTGCGCTCCCATCCAGAACGTCGAATCGGGAATGAGCACGAGGACGACTCCCATGTCTTCCGACAAGGCGAGCTCGTCGTCCGGACCGCGCCGAGGTTCCGCGCCGGTCGCTGTGTGCCAGAACTCCCAGAGCCCACTCTCGGGATCCGCGCCGATCGGCACGAGCCCCTGCTGCGGCGCGAGCGTCTTTCCGCCGTACTTCGGGCTGTCGCGGATCGCCTCGATCGCGCCCTTCCAGCGCCTCGCGTGCGCGCCGCCGGGCCTCATCGCTTCGCTCAGCTCGCGGGCATGGGTGAGGCGTCGGGAAACGCTCCAACCGCGGTCGCCGGCGGTCGCGCCCCGTTCGTTCGACAGAAGCCCCGATCCCGCGCCAAAGGTCTCCATGTCGTCGACCAGGGCCGCGACCCGAGCGTGCCTCAGCCGCGCCGCGCGCCCGTCGCCGCTGTCCTCGAATCGCCACTCGAGTCGCTCCTCCATGGCACGCGCCAAGGTGTCCCGCTCCTCCAGCAAGGCGGCGAGCTCCAGCTCGGCGTCGCGCATGCCCTGCTCACTCGACGCAGAGTCGATCGACGCGGCGAGCCGGCGCTGGTAATACTCGTAGAGGACGCGATGATCGGGAGGCGCACGGTCGATCGCCTCGGCGCTCCAGGCGCGCGCCTCTTCGTCTCGACCGAGGGCGAAGTAGGCCCAGGCAAGCGCGTCGGAGAATCGTGCTTGAAACCCTGGATCCGTCACCCTCACTAGCGAACGCGTTCGCGCCAGGAGCACGCGCAGGCCTGGCCCCGGAACCGAAGGCAACGCTGCCATCCGTACGGCAGCCGCCGTGAAGCCGGTCGCAGGGTCCACGAGCTTCTGCGCACTCCTCAGGAGCGCAAGACCGCGCGCCTCCTCTCCGAACCGTGTGCGAGCCGGATCGACGAGAGTCCAAGCCATCTCTCGTTGCACGTGGGGACTGAGCTGAAGCTCTGCGGCACGCAGCGTCGGGAACACCGGATCCGTCCCGCTCTTGCGGCGAGCGAGCGCGTTGCGCACCGACACGATGCGGCTTTCCACGCCTAGTAACTGTTGGCGCAAGAGATGTGCTGCCTCGAGCGCCCCCTCGTCGTCGGAGCGTGGAGGAAGCGCGAGCGCCCGCAGCCGATTCCGTTCCGCGCGGTACGACGGCATGTCCACCGCGAGAGTTCGGGCGTGCTGGATCCAGCGCTCGAAGGCGGGGATCCTCTCCGGAATCGCCGGCCACAGGTCGTCGACTTCGGTGATCAGGTGTTCGTGCTCCAGGGCGGCCTGCGAGACACGGCGCCGGTCGACCTCGGCCCGGAGCCTGGAGGCCAGCACGAGCGAGGCCACCAGTCCCGTCGCGATCGTGGCGATCAACGCCGCTGCGATGCGGTTACGGCCCACCCAGTCCAGCGCGCGCCGCACGATCGCCGGCCGCCGCGCCTGGGGTCGCTCCCCGCGTAGCACCCGCTGCAGATCGTCGGTGAAGAGCCCCGCCGTCGCGTACCTTCGCTCCGGCGCGGTCTCTAGCGCAACCTGGAGCACGACCTCGAGGTCGCGTGGCAGGTCGCGATTCAACGTCCGCAGCAGAGTCGCGGGTTCGGCCGAGATGTGGCGCACGAGTCCGGCGTAGGTCGTTGCCTCGTGCGGCAAGCGCAGCGTCAGGCACTCGAACAGCGTCGCCGCCAACGCGTGCACGTCGGTGCGGGCATCGGCTCTGCGGCCGCGCGGGTCGGCCTGCTCCGGGGTGAGGTAGAGCGGCGTCCCCATGACCTGTTCCGTCCCCGTCAGTCCCGCCCCTCCATCCTCCAGCTCGCGCGCCAAACCGAAGTCGAGCAACACCGGCTCACCGTCCGGCCGCACGATCACGTTGCCCGGTTTGATGTCGCGGTGCACGAGCCCGTGCTCGTGCGCCGACTGCAAGCCGCGTCCCAGCCTCTCACCCATTCGAACGATGCGACGCCATGGAGCTTCGTCCTCGAGCGCCTCGAGTACGAGGGGAGTGGGTGCCTGGGACCTGCGCGCCGCGGCGACGAGCGATCCGAGGTTCTCCCCTTCGACGAGCGGCATGACGAGATAGACCAACGCCCCGTCCTTGCCGACGTCCAGGACGGGGCACAGGTTGGGGTGCGCCAAACGCGCCGCGAGCAGTCCCTCACGCGCGAAGCGTACCTCGGCGGTTACTTGGCCCATGAGCTCCGGCCGCAGTACCTTGATCGCGACGGGGAAGCCGTCGGGCTCGGGTTTGCGTCCGCGGTAGACCAGTCCCATTCCCCCTTTGCCGATGAACGCCTCGACGCGGTAGGGCCCCAAGGACGATGGGAGCGCCGGCGCAAGCTGCACGTCGGGGGCCGGCTCGCCGTCGAGCGTCACGAGCCCCATGCGAACGAGGTAGCCGAACTGCTCGCGCAGCTCCGCCTCGAGCTCGGGATGACTCGTGCAACAACTCTCGAGACGCTGCTCGCGTTCGTGCGGCTCGGCGAGCAGGCAGGAGTAGATCAGTTCTTCGACTGCGGGAGCGGCGACCTCGGCACCTCCATGCGAACGACGCGATCGAGATTCGATTGCGGCCCCGGGTGCGAGGGGCCTAGGTGGGAGCTGCTCGAGATTAGCACGAAGTCGGCTCGACCGTCTTCCGGGGACGGGGAGCCACTCAGTCGAACAGGATGGAATCCGCATCTGTGAAGTTCGAAGTCACCCCGTCGCGGTACCCGGCCACCCGCCAGAGCAAGAACGTCGCGACGACCACGACGAGCCCGAACACACGCCCGTAGTGCACGTCGCGTTCGCCTGCGTCCAGCACGTCCTCCTCTCGCCACACGCGCCCGCAGAACCAGACGAGGTAGCAGAACGCGAGCCCCATCCACGCGAGCCGCCAGCAGAGCTCCTCGGGAATCCAGCCGAACCACGTGCGCGCGCGCTGCGGTCGCCAGAAGTCCAGATGCAACGCGACGAGCGCGAGTCCGAGTATTCAGGCGAGCCTATTGGGGCGCATCGCCGGCATTAACACGCTCTGAACGAAGCGGTGCAACCACTGGCTCCGGTGGAGGACAAGTGTCCACGGCAGTCGGGACAGCCCCCTGTCCGGCCCCCCTCCAGGGGGCTCCAGGGCCGTTTTCGTGTCTTGGCACGCCCATTGCGCTGTCCCTGGCAGCCCGGTGCGGCCGCTGGCAATTTCTTCGGCCCCTCTGCCAGCGGTCGCTCGGGCTGCCTACTCCACTTGCCTAGGAGCACGTCATGCTTGCCGACAACATCTTCTCACGCCCGTCCCGGGCCGCCCTCGCCCTGTGCGTCGGACTCGCCCTGACCGCGGGTTGCAAGAAAGGTGGCGGTAGCCATGGCCACGGCAATGGCAACGGGAACCACAACGGCCCGATCGTCTTCTTCGAGAACGAGCCCAACGACTCGCCTGGCTTCGCCGACGTGATCGGCACCGTGACCGCCGACTCGAACTTCTTCATCGACGGCCACGTGCAGAGCTTCCCCGGCTTCGACACGGTCGACTACTTCGAGTTCTTCGTGCCGGAACCGGTCGTGATCGAGTTCATCGTCGAGGGCTTCGCGCACAACGCCGACCTCGATCTGTGCGTCTACGACCCCGACCTCGACGCGATCGTCGCATGCTTCGAGTCGCCCCTGAACCCCGAGGTCGCCGAGGTCGTCGTGCACGAGTACGGCAAGGTCTTCCAGATCCTCGTCGACGCGTACTCGGTCGACAGCGAGTACACGATCGAGGTGTTCGGCAGCCCCTACCTCGTGCCCGTCGCCAGCCAGGGCATCGAACGTCCCGCCATCACCGTCGCGCCGGACGCCCTGGAGACCGCGGCGGCCAAGCGACCCGAGGCGGCGAAGGAAGAGGACGCGGCCACCGCGGTGCGCGAGCGGACCTGAACGCGGTCCCCGCCGAGCGGCCCCGGGCTCCGGGGGGAGCCCGCTGGCCGCGCGGGGAACGCTGTCTGGGGGATTGATTGGGCGGGTCGGATCCGAACGGGTCCGACCCGCCCTCCTCTCTCCTGTCCAAGAATGAGCGAATTGCCTGCGTTCCCTCTTCGCACCGCTTCGATACGCTACGCGGATGCGTCCCTTCGCCCCCCTTCTCCTCGCCTGCGTCTGCGCCCTGAGCGCCTGCAGCGACGACTTCGAGGCCACCGGTCCGGGCCGCCTCGAGCGCCCCACGCTGACCCGCGCCACGCCGCTCGAGGCGCCCATACGGCCGCGGCGGACGGCTCGGCTCGAGCTGCCCGAGGGCACAGCTCCGTGGACCGTCGCGGGTGAGCACGACGTCGACTCGCGCGAGCAGCGCGCGGGACAGGAGCGTGAAGAGCGCTTCCTGCGCTTCGAGGAGAGTGGTCCGTGGAAGCTCGCCGTGCCCGGCAGCTTCGACCCGCTGCAGTTCAACCAGGTCGTCGTCCGCGGCCGCTTCCGCAGCAACGTGTCGATCGAGCTGACACTCTCCGCGGACGGTGAGCCGTCGTACACCCCGCCCGCGCTCGCGAGCGTGAACAACGAGCGCGAGCAGATCGTGCTCTTCGACCTGCCCTACGTGCGCCAGATCCCGTTCGTCTACGACACGATCGAGCTCGCGTTCGCGCCGGTCGAGGACGGTGAGTCGAAGCCGTTCGAGCTGTACTCGATCGACCTGATCGACCTGCCGATCGAGCTGTACATGCCCGACGTCGAGACTGCGGGGGGGCTGATCGATCTCGGCGTCGAGTCGCGGCACGGCGTCGGCCTCGCCTCGGGTGCCCCGGCCTCGTGCGAGTTCCCCGTACAGGAGGGCGATCGCATGACGTTCGCCCTCGGCCTCTTGCCTAGGCTGCGCGCGAACGGTCGCTCGCCGCGCGTGCGCGTCGAGCTCGAGGCGGACGGCGTCTCGGACGCGGAGACGTTTCGGCTCGAGAACGACGACGGCGATCGCTCGCGCTGGCACGAGGAGCGCATCGACCTCGCGCGCTTCGCCGGGCGCACGGTGCGCGCGACCTTCACCTACGAGCTGGACAAGGACCGGCGCGGCATCTGCGCGCTGGCCAACCTCGAGGTGTGGCGCCCGGGCAAGACGCCCAAGGCGGTGTTCTTCGTCACCTCCGACACGCACCGCGGCGACCACCTCGGCTCGGCGGAGTCGGGCATCGTCATCGAGACCCCCATCATCGACGCGCTCGCGCGACGCGGCATCCTGTTCGAGGACTGCTGGTCGACGACGAACGTCACCTCGCCCTCGCACGTGTCGATGATGACGGGCGTGCACCCGCGCGACCACCGCATCATCGGCAACCTCGCACGCATGTCGGACGAAGCCGACACGCTCGCCGAAGCGTTCCGCGCGGCGGGCTTCGCGACCGTTGGTGTCGTCAGCGTCACGCACCTCGGGCCGCGCGGCACCGGGCTCGGACAGGGCTTCGATCGCATGATCGGTCCGTTGCGGTCCCCGTGGGACGCCGAGGTCGCGGTAGGACACTTGATGGACCTGATCGGCGCGTCGGAGGGCAAGCCGATCTTCGCGTGGCTGCACGTGTTCGACGCGCACCACCCCTACGGTCCGCCCGGCTCGTTCGACCGCAAGTACTACCCTGAGAACAAGGACCCCTTCGATCCGAGCCTGCCGAAACCCGAGATCGAAGAGGGCCTGATCCCCAAAGATCTCGCCGACGTGCGCGACCTCGAGTTCCCGCGCAGTCAGTACCGCGCCGAGATCAGCTACCTCGACCGCGAGCTGCAGCGCTTGCTCGACATGGTCACGATGCAGGACGCGTTGATCGCGGTGACTTCAGACCACGGCGAGATCCTCGAGAAGGACGGGACCTACTTCAACCACTCGGCGATCTTCCCCGACACGCTACACGTGCCGCTCGTTCTCGCCGGGCCGGGCATCGAGAGCGGATTGCGCGTGAAGGCTTCGGTCGAGAATATCGACGTCGGACGCACGCTGCTCGACCTCGCCGGGTGCGGCTCCGCCGACTTCCCCGGACGCAACCTGCTGTTCGCCGTCCGCGCAGAGGCGAACGAGCGGCCGCCGCGTTTCGCGCTCGCGGCCAACGCGACGTCGGCGTCGATCACCGAGGGGCGCTGGCACCTGATGCTGCACCTGCGCAACCACAAGGGGCTCATGCGCCGCAAGCGGCTCAAGCACGAGGTCGAGCTGTACGACATCGAGGCCGACCCCGAGTGTCTCGTCGACCGCGAGGACGACGAGCCGGATAGGGTGCGCGAGCTCAAGGGGAAGCTGATCGAGTGGCTCGCTCGCAAAGAGGGCGCGACGCTCATGCAGCGCCTCACGCACACGACCGCGGGCCTGAAAGAGCTCGGTGCTCTGGGCTACGCGACGGCCGAGGAGACGGTCGACCTGGAAAAGCCGTGGTACGTGGAGAGGAAGTGAAGCTGCTCGAACGCTCAACGTCACTCTGCTTGGCGCTCGTGCTCCTGCTTGGCGCAGCCGGGTGTAGCGACGCGGAGCAGGCGCCGGCGACGTACTCGCGTCTCGCGCTCGAAGCCCGGCCCGCCTACGCCGACTTCGTGCCCGAGAGCGTCGCGCGCCTCGAGCCATCGGAAACGACGTGGAAGGGCACGGCCCCGGACGGCGCGAAGTTCGTCGAGATCTTCGGACCGGAGGACGCGGGCGACGAGCGCATCCCGGCGCTGTGGCTGCAGGGCGAGGCGCAGAAGTGGGTCTCGATCGAGGGCGAGTTCGACCCGACCACGTTCAACCAAGCGACGATCGCGATCACCTCGTTCGGCTCGAACCCCGAGTTCGCGCGCATCGAGTGCCGGCGCGCGGGCGAGACGATCGCCAGCTCGGATTGGACGAGCTTCCAGTCGTCCAAGCACCCCAGACACGTGCCGTGCCCGCTGCCCGACCTGCGCCGCGTGCGCGGGAGCTTCGACGAGCTGCGCGTCGGCGTCGCGGGACGGACGGCGACCTCGTGCGTCAGCCGCGTCGACCTGGCCAAGCTCCCCGAGCACGCGACCCAGCCGCCGGGATCGGGCCCGGGAGTCGCCACGCCGCTCGGCGAGGATGCGCGTCGCGCGTACGGCCTTTCCAGCGCGCACCCGCTCACGGTCGAGTGCGAAGTGCCGCCCGGCGCGGAGCTCGTGTTCGCCTACGGCTCGAAGCCGAGCCTGCGCGTCGCGGACGAGGAGGCGACGCTCGCGGTCGTCCTGCGCCGCGGCGACACGGCCCGTCTGCGCATGGAGTTCGAGATCGACTCCGACCCCGAGGCACCGGGCGCCTGGAGCACGGCGCGCCTCGACCTCGCGGACTTCGCCGGCCGGCGCGTCGCGATCGCGTTCGAGCTGGCGTGCGCCGCAGACCACGAAGCCTTCGCCCTGGTCGGCGAGCCCGCGCTGCGCCGGCGCGGGGCACCGCGCCCGAACGTGCTGCTCGTCACCTCGGACACGCACCGCGCGGACCACCTCGGCGTGTCCCCCGGCGAGCCGCTGGTCGACACGCCACACCTCGACGCGCTCGCCGCCCGCGGCGTCGTGTTCGACGACGCGTACTCCTCGACCAACGTCACGCTGCCCTCGCACGTCGCGCTGATGACCGCGCTGCACCCGCGGGACACGCGCATCATCAACAACAACCAGCCCCTCATCGACGAGGCCGTGACGCTCGCGGAGCAGTTCGCGGACGCCGGCTACCGCACGCTCGCAGCCACGTCCGCCCACCACCTCGCCGCCGAGCGCAGCGGGCTCGGACAGGGCTTCGAGCGACTCGACGCGCCGAAGAGCGCGGAACGCCGGGGCGACGCAACCGTCGAGATCCTCGAGGGCTGGCTCGCCGAGACGGACGGAGAGCCCCTGTTCGTTTGGCTCCACCTGTTCGACGCCCATGCGCCCTACGCCCCGCCCGGCGACTTCGACCGCAAGTACTACGAGACGGACGCCGATCCCTTCGACGCCGCCCAGCCGCTGGCGGTCGAGGAGCGCTTGATCCCCCCCCACCTCACCGGTCTGACCGACGCCGACTACCCTTGGCAGCAATACCGCGCCGAGGTCGACTACCTCGACACGCAGCTCGGCCGCGTGCTCGGGCACACACGTCTCGAGGACGCGATCGTCGCGTTCACGGCCGACCACGGCGAGGCGTTCGGCTTCCACGGGCGCGTCTTCTGGGACCACGCCGAGCTCTATCCCGATTCGGTGCACGTGCCGCTGATCCTCGCCTGGCCGGGCGCCCCCGGCGGCGAGCGCACGACGACGCCCGTGCGGCAGATCGACGTCGCGCGGACGCTGCTCGACCTCGCCGGGATCACCGCCCCGGACATCGGCGGGCGCGACCTGCGCTGGGCGCTCGACGACGGCGTCGCGCCCGATGCGCGCTTCCTGTTGTCCTCCTACGGCTTCTCCGCGGCCGTCAACCAGGGGGGCTGGCTCCTGATCCTGCACCTGCAGGACCATTGGCAGGAAGCGGTTCGCCACAAGCGTCGCGCCCACTCGGTCGAGCTCTTCGACCTGAGGCGCGATCCCGACTGCGCGACGGACCTCGTCGATGCCGAGCCCGAGCGCGCACGGGCGCTGCGCCGCATGCTCCTCGAGTGGCTCGACCGCGCCGACGCGCGCGGCCTGGCGGGCTCGAGCGCGATGACCCTCGAGGCCGCACAGAACCTCGCGGCACTCGGCTACGCGGAAGGTACGCAAGAAGCCCCCGCCGCTTGGTACGCTCCCGACCCCGAGAACGAATGGTGCAAACGCTTCGCAGAATGAGCCCGGTCGCGATCCTCGTGGGGATCGCACTCGTCGGTATCGCCGCCTGGGGATGGTTCCGTCCGCGCGGGCCGATCGTGCACGAGGGGCGCTGGTCCTTCGAGCGGATCGGGCTGCGGCCGAGCGTGCCGTACGCCTCGCGCGACGCGAAGCTCGTGCATGCGCTGACGCCGCCCGACGGCCTCGCGCCCTGGAACGGATTCGCCGCCGCGCCCCTGGCGATCGTCGACGTGCCGATCCGCACCGAGGAGGGAACGCAGGACCAGAAGGGCGTGCGCGTCGAGGGCGCCGAGGCCAAGGAGCTGCGTATCCCCGGACCGTTCGAGCCGGGTGCGTTCAACCGCGTCGTCACGTTGATCCGCGCCCACCACGACGCCGAGACAGTGAACGTCGTCCTGCGCTCGGGCGGCGAGCAGCTCGAGGCTTCGGGTTGGAAGGAGGTGCACCCGTCACGGCAGGCCGAGATCTTCACGTTCGAGCTCCCCGGCGCGCGCCGTCTGACCGAAGCCGAGATCGACAAGGTCGACGAGGTCGTCCTGCAGTTCCAATCCGGCGGCGGAGTGACGGACGTCGTGTCGCTGTCGCTCATGCAGCGTCCCGCCCACGACTTCTTGCCCGCGCACGCCGAGGACAGTGAGGCCTCGACCGGCGGCCTCGTGCGCGTCGGCGACGAGCTGCGGCGCGCGTTCGGTCTGTCGAGCGAGCACCCACTCACGGGCACGTTCGTCGTCGGCGACACGACGGAGCTCGTGTTCTCGTACGGCCACTTCCAGCCCTTGCGCATGTGGAGCGACCGCAGCGTCGTCACGGCGACGATCGCGGGCGAGGACGGCTCGAGCTGGTCGGACACGTTCGCGCTCGAGAAGAAGTTCCCGACGCGAGCCGAGTGGCACACGGCCAGCGTCGACCTCACGCGCTTCCAGGGCCAGCGGGTGACGCTGACGCTCGAGCTCGAGAGCCGCGGCGAGCACGAGGCCTTCTGTGTCCTCGGTGAGCCGATCCAGCGCAGGCGCGGCCAGAACGCGCCGCTGGTGCTCTTGATCAGCTCGGACACGCACCGCGCGGACCACCTGGGAATGACCGGCAAGCGTGTCGTCCAGACGCCGACGCTCGACGCACTGGCGCGGCGCGGCGTGCTCTTCGACAACTGCTACTCGTCGACGAACGTCACCAACCCATCGCACGTCGCGCTCCTGACCGGAGTGCACCCGCGCGACACGCGCGTCGTCAACAACCGCACGCCACTCGCGAGCCAGGCGACCACGCTCGCCGAGGAGTACCGCGCGGCGGGCTACCGCACGCTGGCGGCGCTCTCCGCCCACCACCTGCTCGATTCGAGCAGCGGCCTCGGCCAGGGCTTCGACCGCATGAGCGCGCCGAACTTCGGCGACCGCAACGCGAACTTGACGATCGACGTGCTCGAGGAGTGGCTCGACGACGCGGCGGGCGAGCCGACGTTCGTGTGGCTGCACCTCTTCGATGCGCACGCACCGTACGGGCCCCCGCAGCCGTTCGACCGCAAGTACTACGACAAGAACAAGGACCCGTTCGAGGGAGACCCGCCGGCGGACATGTCCGAGCGCCTCTTCCCCGAAGACCTCGAGGGGCTGAACGACCTCGACTATCCGTACCAACAGTACCGCGCGGAGGTCGACTACCTCGACGCGCAGCTCGCCCGCATCCTCGATCGCCCGCGGGCGCTGGCCGGGATCGTCGCCTTCACCGCCGACCACGGCGAGTCATTCGGGCACAACGGCGTGTACTGGGACCACGCGGAGCTCTACCCGAGCAACGTGCACATTCCCCTGATCCTCGCCTGGCCCGACGCCCCCGCCGAGCAGCGCACCGCGCACCCGGTCAGCCAGATCGACATCGGACGAACCCTGCTCGAGCTGTCGGGCATCGAGACCGAGTACCCCGGCCGCGACCTACGCGAAGCGCTGACCGAGGACGCGCCGGACGACGCGCGCTTCCTGCTCGCCGCCCACGGATTCTCCTCGGCGGTGCAGAGCGGCAAGTGGCTCCTGATGCTCCACCACCGCCGCCACCACCAGTGGGCCGTGAAGGACGAACGGCAGGCGTACCAGGTCGAGCTCTACGACCTGGTCGCCGACCCCGGCTGCGACAACGACCTCGTCGAGCCCGAATTCGAGACGGCCAAGCGCCTGCGCGCGAGCCTCATCCGCTGGCTCGAGAACGCCGACCCGCAGGGGCTCGCCACGTCCACCGAGCTCTCGGCGGAAGCCGCCGAGAGCCTCGCGGCTCTCGGCTACACGAGCGCGCCCGACGACACGGCGGGCGCGTGGTGGGACCCGGATCCGAAGAAGGACAAGCACGGATGGCTGTCGCGGTTCGAGGACTGACGCCCCGTAGCGCGTTCGAGGAGTACCGAGCCCGCGCAGTCCCCACCACTTACGTCCTCCCCCACCAGGAGGGCGCCGGCAGCCCGCAACGCAGGACGAGCCATCCGCCACCGCGCGTAGAGGTTCTGCACGAGCATCATGCCCTTCGAGAGCTCTCCGATCGGGCTACGGAACTGCCTCGCGTCCTCCCCTGTCTCCATCACCGCGCGGCGGGCGGTCCCGCGGTTCATGACGTGTGCCAGGCACCCGAGTAGTCCATTCGATGTCGGTCGACCAACTCCTCACCTCCCGGGTTGAGACCCGCGCAACCAGGAGCGGGTTGCGGAAGTGGTGGGGATTGCGCGGGCTCGGTACTCCCCCAACGGAGCCGGTACGTCCCTGATGGCTCAAGCCGGCACACACTCCCCCCTTCTGCGCACAACAGCCCCCCACCTCCCTAAACGGGGTAGGTTTGTGTGTGAGGGCCCAGAAAACCCAACCCACTGCGGTGAGCGCAATTGTCTCGGCATTCGTTCTCACCTCCTGCCTCGCCTCACCACCGGCGAAGCAGATCGACGCGGCGAGCGGCCGCGTGCGCGCCGACAGCCTCGCCGAAGCGCGGCGCGTTTCGCTTGCGCTCGAGGAGTTGGAGCCGAAGCTACTCGCGCTGCTGCCCGACACGCACCTCGATCACATCGAGGTCTGGATCCAAGATGAGCCACGTCTGTACTCGTTCCCGCAGTCCTCGGTCATCGACGCCGAGGGGCTCTGGGCCGAGAGCCACGGTCGTATCCTCCTGGCGCGCAGCGCCGACAGCCTCGAGCGCACGCTCGCGCACGAGCTGACGCACGCCGCCCTCGGGGACTCCTGGCGCATGCTGCCAGGCTCGCTCGAAGAGGGATTGTGCGACCGCGTTTCGGCGGAGCTCTGTCCGGAAGGTGCCGCGCGGCTGCGCGCGGGTCGGCTGTCGAGCGCGGCACTCGCGTGCGGCGGCCTGCGGATGCAACTCGACGTGCGACGCAAGCCTGCCGCCCTCGGCGAAGCGGCCGCGATGGGTTGGTCGGCGAGCATCGTCCTGTCCGGGGAAGAGACACCGGACGACAGCCACCTCAACGTCTTCCGCGTCGCCGCCGGCCTCTCGTCCACGCGGCTCGAGCGCGGCGCGAAGCGCGCCTACTACGGGCTCTCGTTCCTCCTGATCGACCTCATCGTCGCTCGCGACGGCTTCGAGGGACTCCAGGAGCTGTGCGCGCGCGCCGAGCGCGAAGGCCTCGGCGGCGTGCCTCGTAGCTGGCTGCTCGATGCCTCCGGGCTCGATCCGAACGCCCTCAGCTGGCGCGAGGCCGCGAGCCGCTCGCTCGGCGAGAGGGAGCTGATCGAGCTCCTGCGCATGTACCCCGACTTCGCCGTCGACGCCGTCGTCGGCTACCTGGAGGACGTCGATCTGCCCGGCTCGCCCGCCGACTGGATCGGCGACGTGCGCGCCCGGCTGACCCTGACCGAGGGCGGCGCGAGCGTCGACATCCTCGCCGTCGACTTCCTGCGCGACGCGATCGAAGCACGCCTGGCCGAGCCGGCGAGCGCCGAGTAGCGACCCTGGCTCTAGCCCGCTCAGCCCATCGCCGACTCGTAGCGCCGGAACCCGAACCGCCAGAAGCGGAAGACCCCGAAGCCGAACGCGAGCGAGAAAACGGTGTACCCGAGCGCCGCCGTGGGCCCCAGACGTCCGAGGATCAGGGTCGCCGGCACCCACGTCGCCGCCCCGGTCGGCAGCACGAACAGGAGCAGCCGCCGCACGTAACGGTGGTAGATGTCGACGGGACGATCGCCCGCCACGCCGATGCTGATGTTGGCGAAACGCCCCAGGTCGGAGTTCGTGAACCAGAACTCGGCGCACGACCACAACACGTAGAGCACCGTCTCCCAGAAGAACGCGAGAGCGAGCGCCCATGCGACCAGCAGGGCCAGCAGCGGCGTCAGCTCGATGCCCGCCGAGAAGATCGCCCAGGACAGGTACCCGAGCCCGAGGAGGAGATTGGTGAGCCCCTCGGGACTGAAGCGCTGGAAGAAGTACAGCAGGACGGGCTGCGCCGGCCGCAAGCGCAGGGGGTCGAGGTTGCCCTTCTTCAGGTCTTCGCCGAAGTGCCAGCCCTGTCCGAGCCACACCATCCCGAAGCCGTCGTGAACGAACACGAGGCCGAGAAAGACGCGGATCGCGGCCAGGTCCCAACCCGGCAGGCCGCCGCCACCCTCGAACGCGTAGAGGATCTCGAAGACGAAGATGTGGCTCGCGTAGTAGAGCAGGTCCATGATGACCTGATTGAAGAACTCCCAGCGGAACTGCGACTTGCGGATCCAGCCGATGCGCGCGAACGAGCGCAAGATGCGGAGGTGCTTGGCGACTTGCCCGATCACATCCCGCTCCCAGCGAACCGGTGCCGTCCACGCGCCCACACGAAGCGCCGCAGAAGGTCCAGCGCGAACAGGCTGAGCGCGAGCACCCACAGGCCACGCACGAAGTCCGCCGTCCCGAGTCGCCCCAGGAAGATCTCGATCGGCGCGCAGACGGCCCAGTACGGAAACATCCACACGAACGCGTCGCGCAGCGCCGCGGGCATCTGCGAGACGGGCATGATCGCCCCCGAGACGAAGCTGGTGATGAAGTTCGACATCACCAGCAGGCTCCACACGACGTCGAGCCAGAACGCGAGCAGGTGCACGATCAGGTGCATCTCGAAGATGCAGAAACTGCCGATCAAGCAGAGCGTCAGCGCCTGGGCCGCGGCGACGCCGGACACGGGCCTGGGCCACACGTCGGGCAGCGCGAGCGCCCCGATGGTCCACAGGATGCCCGCCACGCCGAGCTGCAGCAGCGTGTACTGCACCCAGCGTGCGACCGGCAGAACCGTGAAGCGAAAGGGCATCACGAGGTACTTCGTGAAGTACCCCTCGAAGATCTGCGTCGACACGTCCAGCGCGCGGTTGTGGATGATCACCTTGCGGCAGAACATCACGACGAGCATGTACTGCACGATCTCGTCGTAGCTCCAGCCGCCGAGCGAGGCCGCGGTCGACTGGGAGTAGATCGCGTGGTAGACCGCAATCATCACGAGCGGCTCGACGACCCCGTTCAGCACCTCGCGCACGAGGAACCCGACGCGGAACACGGCGACCTTGCGGAACTCGTAGTCGACGGCAACCGCGAGCAGGCGCATGTGGCGCGCGAGCGTCACCCGCTCGCCTCCGCTTCCCGCGACGAGTAGATCTCCTTGATCAGGTGCTCGAGCGGCTGCCGCTCGACCGCGACGTCGCGCACTTCGAACAGATCGAACAGGTGCTTGACGAATGCTTGTGTGCGCGGAGCCTCGACGACGAACGTCAAGGCGCCGGGGGTGTGCTTGACGAGCTCGGCGCGGTACGGGGCGAGCTCCGCGGCGAGCGACTCGGACCACGCGCGCGTGCCCGGCTCGAGGTGGATCTCGACGGCGCGCCGTCCGACGACGCGATGATGCAGCTCGACGAGATCGCCGTCGAAGCGGACACTCCCGCCCTCGAGGATCACCAGGCGCTGGCAGGTGTCCTCGATGTCTTCCATGTCGTGACTCGTCAAGACCATCGTCGCACCGTGCTCCCGGTTCAGCTCGACGAGGAAGCGCCGGATGACCTCGCGCGAGACCAGGTCTAGCCCGATCGTCGGCTCGTCGAGGAAGACGACCTCGGGGTCGTGCAGGAACGCGCCGATGATCTCCATCTTCATCCGCTGGCCGAGCGAGAGAAGGCGCAGCTGGATCTTCAGTTGATCCTCGACGTCGAGCATCTCTGCATAGTCGGCGAGCCGCTTCCCGAACCGCTCCTGCGGCACCTCGTAGATCTCGCGCAGGAGCCGAAAAGAGTCCAGCGGCGGGAGGTCCCACCACAGCTGCGAGCGCTGCCCCATGACGACGGACAGCCTGCGCTTGTGCTCGTCGGCGAGGTGGAACGTGTCGCATCCGAACAACGTCGCGCTGCCGGACGTCACGGGAAGGATGCCGGTCACCGCCTTGACGAGCGTCGTCTTCCCCGCGCCGTTGGGACCGATCAGTCCGACGAACTCTCCGGCCGCGACTTCCAGATCGATGCTCTCGAGCGCCACGACGTCGATCGACTCGCGGCTGAAGAAGTTGGAGAGAATGCCCTTGAGACCCGGCGCGCGTTCATAGGTCTGAAAGACCTTGCGCACCGCTCGGCATTCGAGAACGGCGGACATGCGGGCTATCGCGTGTAGGTGTACGTGCCCCTCTGCCCGCTGGTCTCCTCGACGGCGACGCGCAGTCGGTCGAGGTCGACGTCGGGGAAGCGCTCCTCCACCTTGCTCCGGAGCTCCCTTCCGATCCAAGCAGCGAGGTTCTCGGAGCTCGTGTTGTTGATCGGCAAGACGATCACGTCCTCGCTCGGCGCCGCGTAGAAGCGATCCTGGTAACGCACCTCCATCACGCCGTCGCCGCGCAGGCCGCACTGCAGGTGCGGGTGCTCGCCGGGCAGCAGCCAGTGCTCGTCGAGCTTGTCGCACAGCGCGCGGATCACGGGCTTGATCATCTTGAAGTCGATCACGAGACCGTGCTCGCTGAGGCCCGCGTCGATGCCGACGAAGACGCGGTAGTTGTGGCCGTGCAGGCGCTCGGCCTCACCGTTGGGGAAGATGAGGAAGTGCGCGGCGGAGAACTTCAGGTACTCCTTGGAGATGTCGATGCCCCAGGTTTCCATGGCGGGAGTGTAGTCCCTCACTTCCCTCGGGACGCCGGGAGCCGTAGATTCCTGCCGCGATGAGTACTCGGATCACCACCCCGACGGCCGAGGATCTGGCGCCGGTTCTCGCGGACACCGCCGCGAGCTACCGGGTCGCCGCGGTAACGGACGTCGATGAACCGCGCGACCTGGAGCCCGACCTACAGGCCGGAGCGGCACTGCTGGTCTTCGTCGAGGGCGCCCCCGATGACGCGCGCCTCGCCGCGTGGCGCAACGCACTTTGGCCGCGCCTGCACGTCGTCGCGTTGTACCGCTGCGGCGAAGGACGTGCGCGCAGACAGACGCTGCAGGGAACGCAGCCGCTGGAGGGAGCAACCCCGCTCGTCGGCGTCGTGCTCCTCGCCCACCGCCGCACCGAAGTGATGGCGCCCGAGGCGACCGTCGAGAAGTTCGACCACAACGCCGCCGGCTGGGACGGCACGCCCGGCGGTCCGGGATATCCACACTTTCGCTGGATGCGCAAGTACGTGGGCCTCTTCGCCGGCGCGGCGCGTGGCAGCCGGATCCTCGACTTCGGTTGTGGCGCGGGCTGGGTCGGCATCGAGGCCGCCAAGGCGATGGGCGCGAGCGAGCTGTGCTTCTTCGACCCGAGCCCCGAGATGGTGCGCATCGCCGAGGGCAACGCGGCCCGGGAGGGCATCGCGAAGTACGAGGGGCGCACGGGGTTCGGCGAGGACCCGCCGTTCCCGCGCGCCGGCGAGGAGCCGTTCGACCTGGTGCTGAGCTCGGGCGTCGTGAGCTTCTCGCCCGACGTCGAGCGCTGGCTCGATGGATTGGCGCGCGCGGTCAAACCCGAGGGGACGCTGGTCGTCGGCGACATCCACCTCGACTCGAAGGGCTTCCGCAAGCGACGCCGAACGAAGCCGCTGTTGCCGGTGCGTGAGATGAACGCACAGCTGCCCGAGCACATCCGCGCAGGCCTCGAGGCGCGCGGCTTCACGTTCAAGCGAATGCGTGGGTATCAGCTGACGTGGCCGGTCCCGCAGGCGATGCACCTGAACGAGACGAAGTTCAAGGGCGTGTTGACCCTCCCCTTGCTGATGGCGAACCGCGCCGCCGCGGCGGTCGTGCGCGCCCAGTCACTCTTTGATTCCTGGGTGATGGAGCTCGTCAAGCGCCGGGAGTAGCCGCTAGCAGCCCGTTGAAAAAGTCATTCGGCGCCATGACGACATCCTCCACGCCCGGTCGGCACCTGAAAGCCTCCCCGAATCCACGAATTCGCCTACGTTTCCAGGCGCCAACCGGACGCGGATGCTGTCGCCCTGGCA
>JAAELL010000240.1 GCA_024226735.1 bacterium
CCTGAGGGGAGGGACCTGAGGGGAGGGACCTGAGCGGAGGGACCGAAAGGGGCGCTCCCGCGGCCCCCCTGCTTGCGCTACCGGTCTACCGATCCGACCAGAAACGGAGCGGTGCTCACCAGTGTTGTGTGCCCCTCGGGTGGAGATGGGAGAGAGAGGGAACTGGTGAGCACCGCGTGTAATTTTGCCGTCTTGAGCGTGCACGTTGGCCCTTTTTCCGCATTCAAACTGGGCCCGTTTTGCCCCCCGATTCCGCCTTCCAAGCCCTGAGGCTCGCTAGTGGGGTCCCGATACGGAGTTACGTCTTCCGGCCCAACCGCTCGAGCCGCTTGTGGAGGGCTCGTTCCTCCCGGCCACCAGGCCCGAGGGCCCGGGCCCGCTCACACGCCCGGATCGCCGCGGGGGCGTCCCGGCACCCGTGCTCGAGCAGCTTGGCGAGCGAGACGAGGGCCGGGACGGTGTGATCGTCGACGGGCTGATCCTCCGCGACGAACGCCTCCAGCGCCTGGCGGGCGTCCTCGGTGCGCTTGGCGAGGCGCAGCGTCTCGGCCCGCAGGAGGGCCAGCTCGCGGGTGCCCTCCCCCGCCGCGCGCGCGCGCTCGAGAGCCCGATCGAGCCAGCCGACCGCCGTCTCCCGGTCCCCGGCCGCCAGGTGCGCGCGGGCGATCGCGCTCGCCCGCCGGTGCGAGCAGCCGACCAAGGGGTCGCCGCTCGCGCGTCGCTCGTGCAGCGTGCGTCCCAGGTAGGCGGCGAGGGTGACGAGCGACAGGACGTCGTCGCGGTTGTGGCGGAAGACCCCCTCGAGCCGGTGCGCGCGACCAGCGAGGAAGTCGAACCACGCCGCGGGCGCGAACGCGCCGGGCAGATCGTCGTCACGCTCGAGCCCGACGAGCGCCGCCTCGACCGTCGCCAGCCGGCCGTCGACCAGGTGCCCCTGGGTCAGGCGGCGGAACGGGTGATAGAGGTCGAGGTGCGGGCGCCCCTCGAAGGTCGGCTCGACCCCCACGATGCGCATCTTGTCCTCGAGCCGGTGGCGGTCGAACGACTTGCCGAAGAACGACACGACCGCGTCCTTGTCCCCCACGATGCGCGAGACCTCCGCGAGCAGCGCGAGCTCCTCGTCCGGTCCGCGCAGGAACCCCTGCCAGAGCCGGAAGGACTCGCCCTCGAACCAGCCCAGGCCGACCATGTAGACGAACACGCCGGCGCCTCCGGAGAGTCCGGTCGTCTCGGTGTCGAGGAAGACCGCACGTTCGAGGTCGAGCCCAGCGAGCGCGCCGTCGCCGGAGAGCAGCTCGAACGCGCGCGCGTCGGCGCTCGCGTGCTCGTCGAGTCGCCACGTGCCGTGCAGGTGGTCGCGTCCGAAGTCCGTCTCGCGTGCGGTGAACGCTCCGTGCGCACCGTCGTGCACGCGCAGATACTCGGGCTCGCCGACAGTCGTCGGGCACAGAGAAGGATACGGACCGGGCGCGGCTCCGGGCGCAGCTCCGATCTGGGCGTCGCGCGTGGCGCGGCCCGGCGCCTGGCTCCCGAGTTTCTGGCGCAGCCAGACCGGGATGCCCTCCGGCCGCTCGGGGGCCTGTGGCCCCTCGCGCCGCAGGCGCCGCAGCTTGCTGGAGAAGGACTCGCTCGCCATGGACGCGAATCCTACTCGACCCCGAAGTTGCATGACATTTTCCCGAGTTCAGGCGTGTCGCTGGGAGTCACCAGCGGTGCTGTTCGGGCGAAGTCGACCTTGTTGCTCGTGGCTTCCAGAGGCCGCCTGACGGGAAGAGGTTATGCAACTTCGGGGTCGACGCAGGCGTCGAGCTCGACGTCCCCCGGCTCCGGCGAGGGACCGGCGGCGAGGTGGGTCAAGACGCGCTGCGCCGTCTCCTTGCCGAGCGGCCCGACCTCGGCCACCGGCCCGACGCAAGCAGGGCATCCGGACGCGCACGGGCAGCGGTCGACGACGTCGAGCGCCGCGCCGAACAGGTCGCGGTGCGCCGCGAACAGAAGCTCGGAGAGCCCGACTCCGCCCTGCACGCGGTCGTACAGAAAGAGTGTCGGACAGCCGAAGTGCGGCGAGCGCACTTGGCTCGACAGCCCCAGGTCCGCCGGCTGGCAGCGCACGTGCAGCGGCGCGACGCGGCGTACGAGCGCGCCGACCGCGCGCCAGGCGGAGGAGCGGTCGCCGCCGGAGAGCCCGAGCTCCGCCGCGCTCTCCTCGGAGAGCGTGACGACGAAGGCCTCGGTATCGAGCTCCTCGGCGGGCAGGTGGATGTCGCCGGCGCCGACGTTCTCACGCGTGTAGAAGCGGATCTTCTTGTAGAGCGTGGCGACGGTCGTGACGTGCACTTCGCCGCGCCAGATCGAGTAGTCGGGGCCGTCGGGGCTCGGCTCGGGCTGGGGATCTTGCTCCGCGGCGGGATCGCCGCTCGTCGTGGGCTGCCACGGATCCTGGACCGCGAAGTCCGCGCGCGCACGCTTCGACATGCGCTCGAGCCGCAGGACGCGCACCTCGGTATCGGTCTGGGCGTCGGTGAAGTAGTCCGACTCGACCTGTTTCACGTAGGCGCGCCGGTTCTTGTAGTCGAACCGCTCGACGCGCCACGTCTGCCCCTCGACCTGGTAGATCGCGCCCTCGTGCACTTCGGTGATCGATCCGGCGCGGTCGACCTCCCCCAGCGCGCGCTCGGTGCCCTGCTCGAGAACGAGCACGTTGTCGGGCTCGCCGCCGGCGAGTGAGACGTCCTGGGCCGGATACGCGTCGGCCATCCAGTAGTACTTGCCGTCCTTCTGGTGCAGGAACGCCGACTCCTCGGCGAGGTAGTCGAGGATGTCGACCGTGTGCGGCGCGCGCGCGAACTCGGGTTCGCCCCTGAGCGCACCTTCGCCATCGGTCTTGAACGGCAGCTCGAACGCGGCGCACTTGAGCTGCTCCGACAGGATCACGAGGTTGTCGGGATCGACGGCGAGCCGCTCGCGCGGCGCGTCGAAGAGCCAGTCGGGATGGTGCGCGAGGAACTGATCGACGGGCTCGGAGCGCGCCATCTGGACCACGAGGCTCGGCTTGCCGCGCCGCCCCACGCGTCCGGCGCGCTGCCAGAACGAGGCCTGGCTGCCGGGGTAGCCGACGAGCACGGCGACGTCGAGCGCACCGATGTCGATGCCGAGCTCGAGCGCGTTGGTCGACACGACGACCTTGACCGTCCCGGCCTTCAGCCCCGACTCGATGTCGCGCCGCAGGTCCGGCAGGTAGCCGCCGCGGTAGCCGCGCACCTCCTCGGGCTTCAGTCCGAGGTCGCGCGCGCCGCGCTTGAGGTAGCGCGTCAGCACGTCGACCGCCGTGCGCCGTCCGCAGAAGAAGATCGTCTGGTGCGCCGGCCCGCAGACGACGCGCGCGAGCTCGCGTGCCTCCTCCAACGCGTTGGCGCGCAGCCCCGCGACGGGGTTGAGGATCGGCGGGTTGTAGACGCCGAACGTGCGCTCGCCTGCGGGCGAGGCGTCCTCGTCGATCACCTCGAGCGGACGGCCGAACAGCCGCCGCACGTGGTGCCCCGGATCGCAGATCGTCGCGGACGAGGCGAGGAACGTGGGCTCGCTGCCGTAGTGGCGCGCGATGCGCAACAGGCGGCGCAGGACGTTCGCGACGCTCGAGCCGAAGACGCCGGACAGGGAGTGCACCTCGTCGACGACGATCCAGCGCAGGTCTTTGAAGAGCTCAGCCCACTTCGCGTGGTTGGGCAGGATGCCCTGGTGCAGCATGTACGGGTTGGTGAGGATCAGGTGCCCGCGGTCGCGCAGGGTGCGGCGCACCGAAGGCGGCGTGTCGCCGTCGTAGGTGAACGCGTGCCACGGCGCGTCGAGCGCCTCGACCATCGACGTCAGCCCGACCGTCTGATCCTGCGAGAGCGCCTTGGTCGGAAAGAGCAGGAGCGCGCGCGCCGCCCCGTCCGTGGCGAGCAGCGACTGCAGGATCGGCGCGGCGTAGCACAGCGTCTTGCCCGACGCCGTCGGCGTCGCGATCAAGACGTCGCGCCCGGCGAGCGCGCTGTCGATCGCCTGGGCCTGGTGCGCGTAGAGCTCCTCGATGCCCTTGTCCGCGAGCACGCGTCGCAGACGCGGATCGAGCGCTTCGGGCAGCGGTACGGTGCGACCCGGCCGCGCCGCCATCGTGTGCCAGTGCACGATCCGGTCGCGCCAGCGCGGGTTCTCGCGCAGGGTCTGCACGATGCCGTCGATCCCTTGGCGCTTGCGCTTGCGCCGGGCCCCCCCGGTGGCGGGCGCGCGTGTCCCCTCGCCGCGTTCGATCATGATCCCTTCCGGCCTCTCCGTTCGGGTGATGTTAGGGTCAGAGCGTAACCGCGCGGGACGCGAAACTCCAGAGCGCGGGACGCCCCTGGAAGACGACCCGGTACCGCTTTTGCGGTACCAGCGGGGCTGGGGCGTACCCTGGACAGTGGACGTGCCCCGACTCCGGCCCCCCAGCCCCCGACGTCACCATGAAGCTCTTGCTGCTCGCCGCCCTGTGCGCGGCGCCTTCGCCAGCGGCCGCCCCTTCCATCCCGGCCGACGAGCTCGCCGAACTCGTGCGGACGGTCAAGCGCGACCGCGACGACGTCGACCCCGGCGTCTTCGCGCGCATCGCGACGGTCAAGACACCGCAGGCACTGTCGGCGATGGAGCGCTGCGTCGGCTGGATCAAGAACGGCCGCGTCGTGAACACCTGGTGTCAGGCGATGACGACCTTCCAGGGCCACGCCAAGCTCGAGCCTGGCGCGCTCGAGCTCCTGGGCGAGCTGTGCTTCGACGCCGAACGCAGCCGCGCGAACGGCGCCCTGACGACCCTGGTCCAGTGGGGCGACGCCGGCGCCGAGCACGTCGAACGCGTCGTGCGTGAGCACAACGATCCGAACACGCGCTCGCGCGCCTGCCACAAGGTCGCGCTCGCGTGGGCGAAGGGCGGCGACGGCGCGCGCGTGCGGCTGTTGATCGAGAACATGCGGCTCGAGCGGCCCGCCGACGGGCGCGCTGGCCGCGGACGCGGTCGCGGGCGCGGCGGGGAGCGCGAGCCGATGGTCAAGAAGACCGAGCTCCGCGATGCGCTCGCGGGAGCGACGCCGGGCATCACCCAGACGCTCGTCCAGGGTCTGTTGGACGCCGGGACACACCCGGCGTGGCGACGACTGCTGTTCGACGCCATGCTCGCCGACCCCGGCGAGCACGTGACGGAGACGCTCGCGAAGCTGACCCGGGACAAGGACCCGGTGCTCGCGCTCGACGCGCTGCACGCGCTCGGCAAGCGCAAGGACGCCGCGGAACACCTGAAGGTGATCGCGACGCACCTGAAGGCGAAGACCGACGGCCAGCGCCGCGCGGCGGTCGTCGCGATCGGCAAGCTGCGCATCGCCGATCCCGACTGGCCGAAGGAGCTGTTCGAGCTGGCCACGAAGAAGGACGTCGCCACGCGCATGGGCGCGTGCCACGCGCTGGCGGATCTGCGCTCGAAGGAGGCCGTCGAGGTCCTGCGCCGCATGCTCGACGACGAGATGTGGCAGGTGCGCGCCGAGGCCCTGTGGCAGTACGCGAGCCTGCGCAAGAAGGGCTCGATCCCGGTCCTGATCAAGCGCCTCTCGACCGAGCAGGGACGACTGCGCGAGGACGTCGCGCGGGCGCTGCAGACCTTGACCGCGCGCGACTTCGGCATCCTGCCCGACCGCTGGGAGCGCTGGTGGGAGGCGGAGGGCGAGAGCTTCGAGGTCCCCGAGCTCACCGCCGCGCTCGAGGCCGCCGCCCGGCGCGAGGCGACCGACGAGGGCCGCACGGCGGCGAGCTTCTTCGGCCTGCGCATCCTCTCCCAGCGCGTCTGCTTCGTGATGGACACGAGCGGCTCGATGAAGGACCCCTCGAGCTCGGGCGGCGGCCGCACCGGCGCCGGAGGCCGCAGCGGCCCGACGCGCATGCACGTCGCGAAGGCGGAGTTGATCGACGCCCTCGAGCGTTTCCCCGACGGCGACCGCTTCAACATGATCTTCTTCGCGACCGGCGCGGAGACGTGGAAACGCAAGCTGACGGCGATGTCCCCCAAGGCGCGCCGCCAGGCGACCGAGCACACGCAGGAACAGGAAGCGGTCGGCGCGACGGCGGCCTACGACGCCCTGGCGCTCGCCTTCCAGGACGACGACATCGACACGATCTACCTGCTCACCGACGGCGAGCCGACGGTCGGCAGGATCGTCGACCCCAGCCGCCTACGCGACGCCATCGCGTCGTGGAACGAGACGCGCCGCATCACGATCCACGGCATCTCGGTCGGCCGCGACTCGCGCCTGTTGCGCGGCCTCGCCGAGGACTCGGGCGGCCGCTACAAGCGCATCGACTGAAGCCTTCCGGCGTTCGTCGTCACGCCGAACAGGAGCACGGCGTCGGCTGCGTCGTCATTGAGCCCGACCGCGACGGCGACGTCGACGATCACGTTCGGCTCGAGCGCGTGCGCGACGCCGAGCGTCGTGAAGATCGGGTCGACGTCCTCGGGCCCGAAGATCTCAGCCAACTCCCCGAACAGCGTCGTCTCGTCATCGAGCGCGTACGCCGCCGCCCCAGCGAGCGCGTTCTGCACGTCCGCGTCCCCGTCCGGGTCGCCGAGGTAGCCGAGCTCGTAGTACGCCGTCACGGACGTCTTCGCGTTCATCCCGTGCGTCAGGATGCCGGCGGCGAAGAAGTCGACCTCGTCGGTGCTGAGCGACGAGTCCCCCGTCGGCAGCTTGGTCGCGAGCTGGAACGCGACGGACGTCGGGTCCTCTTCCCAGACGCGGTGGCGCGTACCGATGAACAGGTCGCCGACGCCCTCGGGGTCGCCGCCGCTCTCGTCGATCAGGGCGTAGAGCGGCAGACCGATGAAGAGCTCGGACTTGTCGCTGAGCCCGTACTTGGCCGTCGCGGGGAGGGCGAAGGCGTCACCGGGATCGAGGGCGACGCCGGCTTCGAACTCGACGCTGCCTTCGCCCGTGGTGCTCGTGTCGGACGAGAACGTCGGGCGCTGGGGTTTGGCGACGAAGGTCTCGCCGGTGGTGGTGCAGGCGGGGAGAGTGAGGAGAAGGGCGAGGGTGCGGTACATGGGTGGAGCGTACGGCGAGTTGCGCGGATCTGATAGCCTGACCGCGTCTCGCCATGGCCGCTCGCAAGCCCCGTCGCCGGATCTACACGATCTTTCTGTCCTCGACCGCGAAGGACCTCGCCGCGTATCGCGACGCGGTGTGCGAGGCGATCAACGCGCACGACGACTACAAGTGCGTGCGGATGGAGGACTTCGGCGCCCGTTCGAGCGGTGTACGGGAGTTTCTGAAACAGAAGGTCGCAGACTGCGACGGGTTCGTCGGGATCGTCGGGCACCTGCACGGCAGCCGGCCGAAGCGGGTCGAACAGTCGTACACCGAGCTCGAGTACGAGGCGGCCGTGAAGGCCGGGATGCCGCGGCTGATGTTCGTCGCGCCGGACGACTTCGTGTTGCCCGCGAAGATGCGCGAGCCGGACAAGCAGGCAGCGGCCCAGACAGCGTTCCGCGAACGCGTGATGGACGAGCAGATCGTCAGCAGTTTCGCGAGCCCCGAGTCGCTCGCGGCGCGCGTGTCCCAGGCGATCGCGAACGAGCTCGTTCCGCGCTTCGCCGGAGAGCCGAAGCGCGAGACCGTCGAGGTCGAGGACGACCTCGCCGCCTACCTCGACGCGATCGAATCCCAGCACGAGCAGCTCCGACTCGTCGGCTTCGGCGGCCGGCTGCGCACGAAGATCCGCCTCGAGGACATGTACGTTCCGCTCGACGCGCAGGTCGACGACCGCGTCTTCGGCGACATGCGCGCCGGCAACCCGGAGGAGCTGGAGTGCGACGTGCGCGAGGTCCCGATGACCGAGGCCTTCCAGCGCGCGCAGCAGCACGGCGGACGCCGCGGCCTGGTCCTGCTCGGCGAGCCGGGCGCGGGCAAGACGACGCACCTCAAGCGTCTGCTCCTCTGGGTGCGCAAGCGCGGAACGGCGGAGCTCGGGTTGCCGGCCGACGTCGTGCCCGTGTTCCTCGCGCTGCGCGACCTCGACGCGGGCCTCGACGACTTCCTGCAGTCCCAGCTCGACGACCACCCGCACCTCGACCTCGCGCCCGGCTTCGCCGCCGGGCTGCGCAAGCGCGGCAAGCTGCTCTTCCTGCTCGACGGCCTCGACGAGATCCGCCGTACCGAAGAGCGCGAGAAGGTCGTGCGCTGGATCGAAGCGGCGCTCGCTGCCTACCCCGATTCGTGGTTCGTGGTCACGTGCCGCTACGCCGGCTACCGCGGCCTCGCGGAACAGTTCTCGGCCGAGTTCCTCGAGCTCCACCTGCGTCCGATGAACGAGGACCAGGCGCGCAGCTTCGTGCACAACTGGTTCCGGATCGTCGAAGCCGAGTTCGCGCAGGACGCCGGCCAGGCGCGCACGATCGCGCGCGGGAAGGCCGACGATCTCCTCGCGCGCCTGCGCGAGCGCAGGGCGGACACGCGCGTGTTCGAGATGACGCGCAACCCGCTCTTGTTGACGAGCCTGTGCCTGGTGCACTCCGACGGCGGCGGCCTGCCCGACCGGCGCGCCGGCTCCTGCAGCCGGTCGCCTTCTGGATGCACTCCGAGCCCGGGCGCGAACGGGCGACGGCGGAGGAGCTCGTCCCCATCGTCGAGGAGGCCCTTGCGAAGGTCGACGTCGGCGGGCTCACCGCGCGCGAGCTCCTCGAGAACATCCGCGACGAGAGCGGGCTCCTGACCGGGTGGAGCGAGGACAGCTTCGGGTTCCTGCACTTGGGGTTCCAGGAGTACCTGGCGGCGCGGCACGTGGCGAACCGGTTCGTGGAGGATCAGGGGCCGCTGCGCGCGCTCGCGGCGCGGTTCGGGGAGAGCTGGTGGCGCGAGGCGACGCTGCTCTTGCTCGCGGCGGGCGAGCCGCCGCTCTTCAAGCCACTGTTCGAGGAGGTGTGGAAGCACGAACCGAAGGAGGGGTTCGAGGAGCTGGCGCTGGGCTGCGTGCGGGAGGCGGCGGAGGTTTCGCTCGCGCCGTTCGAAGAGGTGCTCGCGCGGGATCCGGGGAAGGACGACGGAGCCCTGTGGCGCAAACAGGCGCTGGCGTTGCGGGTGCTGCGGGACAGGGCGCCGGAGCGGGTCGATGCGCTCGCGGAGGTTCTGGCGCAGCACCCGAGTCCCGAGATCGCAGAGACGTTCGAGCGGGCGCCGGCGGTGCACAAGGGCGCGGCGCAGTCGAAGCGCGGGGAGCACGAGCTGATCTTGATTCCGGCGGGCAAGTTCCAGATGGGGTCGACGAAGAAGGAGCAGAAGCGGTGGGCCGAGAGCAAGAGCGAAGCGAGCTGGTTCGCCAACGAGAGTCCGCGGCACCTGGTCGAGCTCGAGGCGTTCCAGCTCTGCAAGCACCCCGTGACGAACGCGCAGTACGCGCGTTTCCTCGAGGAGCATCCGGAGACCTCCGAGCCTGAGCGCTGGAGCGACCGCGAATACAACCACGAGGACCAACCGGTCGTCGGCGTGACCTGGCACGAGGCGCAGGCCTACTGCGAATGGGCAGGGTTGGTGTTGCCGACCGAAGCCCAGTGGGAGTACGCATGCCGCGCAGGCGAGACCACGGCGTTCTGGGCCGGCGACGGGGAGGACGACCTGGCGCGGGTGGGCTGGTACGCGAAGAACTCCCGGGGCCGGCCGCATCCGGTCGGCGAGAAGCCCGAGAACCCGTTCGGGCTCCTCGACATGCACGGGAACGTGTTCGAGTGGTGCCACGACTGGCACCGGCCCTACAGCAATCCGGCGCAGGCGGGGAGTGGTGAACGAACGGGGGAGGGCGGCTCCAACCGGGTCTACCGGGGTGGGTGCTTCGACCGCGGCGCGCAGAGCGCGCGCTCGGCCTGCCGCGGCGGGCTCCACCCGTCGTTTCGCTGGGGGCTCGTCGGCTTCCGCCCCGCCAAGCGTCTCCCCTGAGCCCCTTTACCCCTTCACCTCCGGGTGCTCCCAAGCGCCGCCGGCCGTGCGCAGCCGGCCGAGCGGTGCCCGCGACGTGCAAGTCGCGTGACCAGGTGCCACGCTCACACGCTCCTGCTATTCCCCGACGCTCGGTAGCGTCGTCAGGGCTTGTCGCTCCGCCTCGAGCTGGTCCAGCGTCACCGTGCCCCCACGTTCGTGAGCCTCCTTCGCGAGTGCCTTCAACCGCTCGAACCCCAGCTGCTGGATCAGCTCGAACTCGTTTCGGTAGCGCCCATCGATCCCCATGTGGTGGGAAACCCGCCCCTCCATCGTCGTCTGCTCTCCCGTGTAGACGAGCGTGCTGCTCAACGCCTCTCGTGCGGTGGGCACGACCTGCAGCGCGACCCAATCGGCCAGAGCTTCTTCGATGGACCTCGGCAGCGTCTGCCAGAACCCCCGCATGTGGACGTGCGCAACTTCGTGGGCAGCAATCACGCGCAGGGCATCGTCGGAGAGATCCTCGATCGCCTCGCTGAAGGTGATGTGCACTCTCGTTTCGTCCGTTCCCGCAAAGCTCGCGATATCGTCGGCCACTCCGACCGCGCAGTAGAACTCGGTGCCGAAGATCTCCTCGACGGGGGGGACGACTTCCACCGTCGCGTCGTACGCGCGACGGTGGAAGTCGCTGACGAACTCCTGCCTCGTCGAGCAGCCGAGAAGGCTGCTATGGACGCCAAGTAAGAGCGTTGCTGGAAACAATCGAACCATCCAACGCACTGACATGGGTGACCTCGATCTCGTTCGTGACGGTGCTCACGGTCCCGTAGTTGAACACGTGACTTGGGATGTGCGCAGTATACTTCCAGTACCCGTCGACGTGGACGAACCCGGAATCGAAAGCGATGGGAAGGCCGTTGCAGGTGAGGCCGAGCACCGTCACTGGCTCGTCCTGGATGACGGCGAGTCGAATGCCGAGGAACCTGCCAGCTGAGTCGAACATCGGAGTCGCAACACGCAGCTCCGTGATCTCGACTCCCATCGGAATGTAGTGATTGCCGTCGAGGACGGCTTCCAGTTTTTGGACCCGTTGCTGGTGGCTGGTCCCAGTGACCGCAATGTCGTAGCTGACGTACTCTGCCTCCTGCAAGCCAGGCACGTTGCGTGCAAACGCCTCCCAGTATCGCGAACGCTTGGGTAACGGATGAGATCCGAAACCGTTGGACGCGCCGCTGTCGTCGCCGCACGGGTCCTCGTCATCACAATCGACGACTTCTGACCTGTATCTCTCCGTACCGGGGGGCAGGACGAGGTCGGCGCTACCACCATTCGGGGGAATGCCAATGTTCTGCGGTTCACCATTCGACGATCCGTCCGTCTTCAGAGGATAGACACAGAAGCACACCATCTCGCTCGTTGCGTTCGATAACTGCGCAACGGGAGTGTTGCCGACCCAGACAACACGAATGCCGTTTCTCCTGACATCCACTCCAACTTCGCCGGTGGTTCCGCAGCCGGGAGCCACGATGAGGAAGAGACTGGCCGCGACGACGCGAGCGTAGTCGCGGACGTGACCGTTGCATGTGCTCATGGGGGTAGCCTTGCGTTCTTGGACTCGGGCGAGGCCGACGCGCTTCGACGAGCCGCTCGTCGGCAATCGACCCGTCCGCTAGCGCCGGTGTCACGCTTATCCGCGTCCTGGCGAGGGGCAAGTCGATACTCGTATTCTTGAACGCCCGGAGTCGCCCGTTCAGCCGGACTTTCTTCCGGTTCTGCAACGCCGGTACCGCCTACGCGTCGGCTTGTTGACACAGCCTGGGACTCACTCAGCGTTATCCCCCGCAGCGCGTGCGCGGAAGCGTCGTGTCGCCGTCTCCCATGCGGTGCGAGTACGCCACCAGCGAGAGCAGCATCGGATTCGTGCAGAGCGACACCAGCGACGGCCGGTCCTCCAGCGCCCGCCACGCGTCGTCCCAACCGGCGCCGAGCCAGTTCTGGAGCAGGCTCTTCTGGCGCGTCCCGTCCAGGGGCTGGATGCGCGCCTCGACGAAGTCCGGGATCGGCACGAAGCCCGCCGTGCGGCTGGTGAAGACGATCGCGCAGTGCGGGTGGGCCTTCGACCAGTCGCGCAGCTTCGTGCGCGCCCCTACGGCGATCCCCACGCACGCACGCCACGCATCGATGCCTTGAGCGAAGAGGGTGTGCGCTTCGAGCGTGCGTTCGTGCCCTACGCGGTGTGCTCGCCCAGTAGGGCGGCATTGCTGACGGGCCTGCACCCGCCGCCGTTCGAGCTGTACGACCTCGACGCGGACCCGCACGAGCTCACCGACCTGGCGGCCGAGCCCGAACACGCCGCGACGCTCGCGCGCATGCGGGCGGCGCTCACCCGCTGGCAGGCGGACACGCGCTGCCCGCTCGCCGATCCCAAGCTGCTCGCAGCGTTCGCCGCCGAGCACGACGCGGCGCCCGGCCGGAAGTACCGCAAGGACCCCGCGTTCGCCTGGGAGTACCTCGAGCGCTGGCCCGCGTCCATGCGGCGCAGGCCCAACGTGCTCTTCGTCGCGATCGACGACCTGCGGCCCGAGCTCGGCGCGTTCCACGCCGCGCACATTGTCAGTCCGAGCCTCGACGCGCTCGCAAACGAAGGGCTGCGCTTCGAACGCGCGTACTGCCAGCAGCCGCTGTGCAACCCCTCGCGCACGAGCGTCCTGACCGGCCTGCGGCCGGACACGAGCGGCGTCACCGGCAACCACGTGCACTTCCGCGGCCGGCATCCCGACATCGTCACCCTCCCGCAGCACTTCCACCGGAGCGGCTACCGCTCCGTCGCGATCGGCAAGCTCTACCACGGCGTCTTCCCCGACGGCGCGAGCAAGACGAAGTGGGACACAATGGGCGACGCGCCGAGCTGGTCGGAGCCCGCGATCCGCTTCAGGCCGCGCTACTACTTCACCGCAGACGGCATCGCCCAGGCGCGCGCCGCGTACCTCGCGATGTACGCGCCGACCGACCCGGAACCGGACGACTGGACGACCAAGCTCGTGTTCGGCCCGATGACCGAGGACCCGACGTCCAAGACGACGCGCTGTACGACGGCAAGGTGGCGAGCGCCGCCATCGCGAAGCTGCGCGAGCTGAAGAAGACCGACGAGCCCTTCTTCCTCGCCGTCGGCTTCATCAAGCCGCACACGCCGTTCATCGCGCCGAAGAAGTGCTGGGACCTGTACGATCCGAGCGCGCTGCCGCCGATCGCCAACCCGGAGCTGCCCGATGGCGCGCCGGCGATCGCGCGCCACGGCTCGGGCGAGATCCGGCGCTACACCGACCAGCCGACGCGCGGCGCGTTCACCGGCGAGAACAGCCGCAACCTGCGCCACGCCTACTACGCGTGCGTCAGCTTCATCGACGCCCAGCTCGGCCGCGTGCTCGACGAGCTCGAGCGGGTCGAGCTCGAAGACGAGACGATCGTCGTCGTGTGGGGCGACCACGGCTACCACCTCGGCGAGCAGGACATGTGGGGCAAGGTGAGTTGTTTCGAGAACGCCGCGCGCGTGCCGCTGATCGTGCGTGCGCCGGGCTCGAAGCGCCCGCGCACCTCGAAGGCACGAGCCTCGTTCCGCTCCTCGCCGATCCCGCGCGCGCCTGGAAGAGCTCTGCCCTGACCCAACAGACGCGCCGTGGACACATGGGGTACTCCCTACGCTCGAAGCGCCTCGCGGGCGACTGACCACACGCTCCTCACAGGATATTTCTCCCCTACCGGGAAGGCTCCCCACGCCCGTGGCGTCCAAGCGCGCGTATCCGGGACGACGCATGCGATCGGGGATGCCAGAGACACGAGAACAGCGAGGGGGGGCCCGACCGGGGCCCAGCACGACGCTCTGGGTGGCCGCGGCGGCCTGCGCCCTGTTCACGATCGCCGTTTTCTTGCCGCGCGACGCGGAACCGACGCGCGTCGAGCCCAACCCGAGTGACCAGCCCCTGCAGCCGCGCGCGGCGATCCAGCTCGAGCCGATTCCCGAGCGCGGCCCCGAGCAGCGCATCGACACGCCGCCCGATCCAGCACCGGTCTCGGAGGTCGACGGCGTCGAAGCCTCGCCGGACCGCGAGATCTCGATGCGCGACATCAAGCGACTCGCTGGACCGGGCTTCGCCGTGCACGTGCGCGACTCGGCGACGAGCGCCGAGTTGACCGAGCTCGAGATCCTGCTCGTCCCCGCGACCACCCTGCGCGCCTCGTGGCGCATGCCGGCGGGACGCGATCCGGTCGTCGCGCTCGCGAGTGGCGCGACGTCCCCCATCACGATCCAGACCTGGCGCGCCGAAGACGACCCCGACAACTGCGCCCGGGGCTACGACTGGAGCGACGCGTACGGCAAGACGCGCTCGCTACGTCTCGCACGGCCGCACGTCTTGCGTCGCGGCCTCGTGCTCTATGCGCGCGACGCGGACCACGCCTGGGGCCGGCTCGAGATCGATCCTTCGTCGGGCGGCACGTGCGAGCTGCTCCTCTTGCCCACCGCGAAGCTCACGGTCATCTTTGCCAACTACCAGCGCGAGGGCTACGCCAGCCTCGACCTCGAGCCGAACCTCTTCCTGCGCCGCACCGACGTCGAGACCGGTGCCGTCGTGCGCGTCCAAGCGGTGACCAGGCTCCTGGCGGAGGAGCGCTTCGTGCTCGAGGGGCTCGAGCCCGGCGTGTACCGCGCCTCGGTCGAGCTCGGCAAGTGGATGGCACCGGCGGCGCGCACCGTGCTCGGCGCCGAGCGCTTCGAGCTCGCGGCCGGCGAGGAGCGCGAGCTGATCATCTACCTGTCCGACCCACCCTCGCCGCCGCTGCGGGCACGGCTCGCCGGCTGGCTGACGTTCCCACCCTTCCCGAACGAGGACGCGGTCGAGCTGCGGCTGTTTCACATGTCGCGCCCGCGCCAGCGCGCCGGACGCCCCGACCACGTCATCCCGCTGGAGCGCATGAAGCGCTCGGGCGGCGAGAGCGGCGCGTGGCGCTGGGACGCCGGCGAGCTCGCGGTCGGCAGCTACCAGGCCAAGGTGTGGCCTTTCCTCGCGAGCTTCCGCATCGATCTGGTCGAGGGCGAGCCGCAGGACGTCGAGCTCGACCTCGGCGAGCTGGCCGAGGTCCACGTCGACGTCGTCGACATCAGCAGCGGCGAACGCATCGACCCGGGCGAGCTGACCTGGAGCCGCATGGCCACATTCGACGGCGCGATCGACAACGCCGGCGAACGCCTCGGGCACACTGGCGAACCGGGGCGGTTTCACTTCTGGACGGTTCCGGGGCGGATCGATCTCTACGCGTCGGACGCGCACGAAGCGGGCTACGGCGCGGGCTACCGGACCTTCGAGGTGAGCGCGGGCCCCAACGCTCTGCGCCTGCCGCTCAGCAAGCTGTGCGCGATCCGCTTCGTTTTCCAGGACGAGGGTGCGCTCCTCCCGAAGACCTCCGAGATGTTCAAGCTGCTGGCCAGCGGCATCGTCTGCGTCGACGGCGACGCGCGGGTGACCGTCGACCGCTCGCGGAAGAACGGGACGATCGAGCTCTCGGGACCGGGCGTATTCGACGTCACGTTCGAGGGCGTCGCGACCGAACGCTTCCGGCCGATCGAGACCCGCCGCGTCGAGGTGCGCGCGGGCGAGACGGCGGAGGTCGTGGTCGCGCTCGAGCGCCGCTAGCCGGCCCCACCACGCCTCGCGCGCCGCGGGATCAATCGCCCTTCTTGCGCACGATCTCCAGGAGCTTCCCGTGCAGCTCCTGGTTCTCGAGCACAGAGCGCGCCCCCAGCACCTCGGCCTCGACGCGCCCCGCGGCGGTCTTGCCGATGCGCGCGATGTGCGGCCCCGCGGCGGAGGTGATCTCAACGGTCACCGGCTCGACGAGCTCGGTCGCTTCCGCCGCCTCGAGGTGCTCGGTCGCACGCAGGAAGAAGAGCGAATCGAGGACGGGGTAGAGCTCGGTCGCCGCCGCGTCGACGTCGGTGTACTTCCACGTTCCCTGCTGGGCGCGCGTGAACTCGCGCTGGACGCCCCCCGCGCGCAGGACGAGCCTGGAGAGCTGGGTCTCGTCGAGGCGGAACAGGTCGAAGCTCATCAGGTCGCCGAGCTCGAGGTGCGCGATCGCGTCGAGCGCGGCGGGGGCGAAGGCGACCAGCTGATCGCCGTCGCGCAGGTACTTCACGACGGCGCTGCCCGCCTCGGTCGTGACGAGCGCACCGAGCCGGCCGCCCTGGACCTCTCCGCGGTACGTCAGCCAGAAACCGCGCTTGGACGCGTCGGACGGGAAGTGCTCGGAGACCTCGGAACCGTCGAGCTGGTAGTGCGCGATGCGCTCCTGTTCGAGCATCGCGAGCAGGTCGTCGATCTTCGGCTGCCCCGCAGGCACGTCGACGGACCAGACGTCCTCGCCCCAGGGCTTCTCGGCCACGGTCCAGGTGTTCTCGAGCTTGTTCTGGGTCAGGCGCAGCTCGCCGCTGTCGGTCGCAAGGAGCACCTCGTCGATCTCGCCGCGGAACGCGCGGGTGAAGTTGTGGTCGAGGAAGTCCGGCGCTGCGGCGAAGCACTTGTTCACCTCGACGGCCTCGAGCTCGTACACGTTCGGCTCGGTGTCGATCTTGAAGAACCACGTGCCGCGGTGGTTGGAGAAGACGACCTTCTGCACGTCGCCGTGACGGTCCATCAGTTCGATCGAAGCCTGCGGCTCCTCGAGACCGAACTCGGTGAGCGGCCCTTCGTGGTCGCGCACGAAGCTGCGCACCGAGAGGTTGCTCAGGACCGCCGCCCACACGCCGAGCGTGTCGAGGTCGCCCTGCGCACGCCACGGGCGCTCGATCTGCCACGCCGTTCCGCGCCGGTACGCATCGAAGACGAGCGGCTTGGAGGTCTGGGCGCCGAAGTGGTAGCCCGCGCGGTGGATCTCGACGATCTCCGCGGGATCCATCTCGAACAGCTTCTTCGAGCGGAAGTCGTTCACCTCGCGCTTCACGGCCGTGTCGAGGTTGCGCAGCGTGCGGAAGTAGCGATCGCGGATGCGCACGTTGACGCTCATGCCGTCGATGTCGAGCGGACCGAGCTCGAGCCGCGTGCGCCGCTCCTCCCCGTCCTCCATCGTCTCGATGACGTCGAGGATCGCGCGCGGCGGGTCGAAGTCCGCGGCGAGCGACTCGGCCTCCGCCGCAGGCACAGGCATCGCGACCGCGCGCGCGAGCGGATCGAGGATCAGCCGCATCGACTCGGTCGCCGCCGGGTACTCGAGCGGATCGGTCAGCTTCCAGGCGCGCCCCTCGCGCACGAGCTTGACGTGCACCGAACGCTCGACGTCGTCGATGAACAGCCCCGTCAGCCGGCGCATCTCGAGGTGCGGGAAGAGCGGCTCGGGCACGAGCTGCGGAGCGGCCGCCTCGGAGGCGAGCTTGGCCTTGGCGAGAAAGCCCAGCCCAACGACGAGCGCGAGCAGGACGAGGGTCGTGATCTTGTTCATGCTGGCTGCCTCCGCGGTCCTCCGCGCGAGCGCGCGTACGCGGTCACGATGCCCAGCAGCAGACACAGCCCGGGCAGGAGCCACAGCGCGAGCTGGGCGACGCTGGGAACTCGCTCCGGCGGAATGCGCCGCAGGTCCGGATTGCGCGTCGAGATGGACAGCCGGTACTCGCGGTCGGTGAGCCAGTTGAACAGGTTGCGCAACAGGTCCGCGTTGTAGTCGAAGTTGGCGTCGCAGAACGCGTCGGTCGTGCCCATCGCGACGATGCGCGCCTCGCGCCGCTGCTCGCCCTCGGGGACGTTCTCGGCACCGGCGGGGACGAACTGCGATGCCTGGGCGAGCTCGAAGCGCTGGCCGATCGTCTCGACGTTCTCGTCGGGCGTCCAGTCGTAGCGCTTGGCCCCGCGGTCGTACCCGTCGATCCAAGCCCGCGCGAAGGAGCGAAACAGGGGCGCGGTCTGGCCCTGCCCCTGTATCGGCTGGCGCGTGCGACGGATCTGGTGAGCTCCCGACACGACGAAGCTGCGGTCGCCGCGCCGGATCGGATCGACGATCGGGTGGCCGTCCATGTTCTGCGGGGCGATCAGGTACTTGGCGACCTGGTTCGATGTCCACCTCATCTGACCGGTCTCCGGCACGAAGAACGGCTGGCAGACCATGCCGCTCGAGACCTCCATGCCGTAGTGCTCGAGCAGCTCGCGAACGCGGCTGCGCTCGATCTGCGGCGCCATCGGGTGCGGCGAGAGCACGAGGCGCCCACCCTGGTCGACGTACTCCTTGATCGCGTCGAGCTCCTCGTCCGAGATCGGGTCCGCCGGCCCGATGATCGCGAGCGCCGCCATGTCCTTCGGGAACGGTCCGTCCTCGATGAAGCTCCAGCGCGTCGCCTCGAAGCCATCGTCGACGAGGGCAGTCTGGAGTTTCCCGAGGTCGTTCGGATCGCCGGTGCCGAGGATGTCGCGCTCGCCGTGGCCCCAGGTGAAGTAGATCTTGGGACGGCCCCCGACCTGCGACACCTTGAGCAGCGCCTGCACGATCGCCTCCTCCGCGTCAAAGGAAGTGACGCGCGGGGGCTTGAAGTTGTCGCGGCTCGGGTTGCCGATGTCGAACCGCGCGAGGCCGCCGACCAGCGGAATGACCTGCGGCAGCGCACCATCGCGGTGGACGATCAGGCAGTTCTCGAAACCGCGCAAGTTGAGCTCCTGCGCGCGCTCCGCGAACGACTCGCGATCGGACACGTCGTTGTTGCGGACCTCGAGCTTCTCGCGCGCCTCCTCGGACATCAGGAGCAGCAGCTGGTAGGTGCGCGTCATCACGTCCGCCTCGAGGCCCGTGATCGGGCTCGGTTCGGGGCGGTAGAAAATGTCGACCGTCACCTCCTCGGGGAGCTGCCCCAGGACCTCGAGCGCCGGGTCCGACAGCGTGTTCCTTCCGGCCTCGGTCAAGTCGACCCGCAGCCGCACGCCGGGCCGCCCGGCAAGCCAGTTGACGAGCACGACCGCTACGACCGCGAGCCCAACGGTGAGCACGACCTGCAGCGTGATGCCAAAGCGCGCGCCACGTCCCGTTCCCGCACCGATCATGCCCGCCACCTCCGCGCCTCGAGCGAGCGCACCGTCAAGAAGAGAAAGAGCGCCGTCCACGTCAGGAAGAAGACGACCTCGCTCGTGTCGAAGACGCCGAGCAGGAACGAGGACTGGAAGTGATGCAGCACGTCCATCTTGTTGAGCGCGCCCAAGACCCAGGCGTGCGCGACCTCGACCCCGCCGGCGTAGTCGGCGAGCAGAGCCGCGATGCTCTGAAACGCGTTGGCGCCGACGATGGGCAGGATCAGCCACCCGAGACACGCCATGAAGGCCAGGAACGCGGCTAGCAGCGGCGTGTTCGTCAGGCTCGACACGAGCAGGCCGATCGCAACGAACAGGCCGGAAGCGAGGACCGCTCCGAGGTAGCCACCGAGCGCCGGGCCCCAGTCCGGCGGCGTCCCGACGGTCTGCACGCGCAATGCGTACACGAGCACCGAGAGCCACAGGATCGCCAGGAACGCCAGGGCCGCGAGGAACTTGCCGACCACGACCGAAGCGTCCCCGACCGGCCCGGTCAGGAGGAACTCGAGCGTGCCGTTGCGCGCCTCCTCGGACACGAGCCGCATGGCGAGCAGCGGCGGCAGCAGCACGAGGAAGAACCAGAACGGCCACGACCCGCCGAGCGACGCGCGCAGCGCGCCGGTCACGTCGCCGCGGTAGATGCCGAGGTACTGAACGAAGAAGAACCCGTTCACGAACAGCGAGACGAGCAACAAGATCCACGCCAGGGGCGAGAGGAACAGGCCGGCGAACTCGCGCCGGAAGATGGTGACGGCGCCACGCATCGCGCTACTGCTCCCCGCCAGTCTGGCTCCCGCCCGCGTCGTTCGCGTTCGGGTCGATGGGCTCGTTCAGCGCGCGGCTCTGGCCGCGATCGAACGGGTTGAGGCTGTAGATGACCTTGTTCTCCTGAGGGGCGGGCGACGCCTTGGAAGCGTCCGCGGACGGCGCCAGGTCGAGCAACGGTACGTCGCTGCTCGCTTCGGTGTTGGCGGCAACCGGCGGCGACTCGGGCGCGCGGGCCTCGGCCTCCTCGCCACCCAGCACGAGGCGTGCGAACAGCTCCTCGAGCGTCGGCCGGTGCCACGACAGCTCGCGCACCGCCCAGCCCTGGGTCGCGGCGAGCGCACCGACGTCCTCGCGCAGGTCGCCCTCGCCGTGGATCTCGAACGCGTGGTGGATGCCGACGCGACCGCACTCGTCGGCGCGCGTGACGCCGGGCAAGCTCGAGAGCAACTTCACCGCCTCCGCGGGGTTGCCCGCGACAGCCTCGAAGCGCACGTGCCCCGTGCCCGCGAGGTTTTGTACGAGCTGATCTTGCGTTCCGTCGGCGACGACCCGTCCCTCGGACAAGACGATCACGCGCGGCGCGATGCTCTCGATCTCGGCCAGGATGTGCGTCGACAAGAGCACCGTGTGCTCGCTCGCGAGCTCGGCGATCAGGGCCCGCACCTCGCGGCGCTGGATCGGGTCGAGCCCACTCGTCGGCTCGTCGAGGATCAGGACCTCGGGCTTCGGCAGCAGAGCCACCGCGAGGCCGACCCGTTGGCGCAGGCCGCGCGACAGGGTTCCGACGAGCTGCCGCTCGCGATCGCGCACGCCGACGCGGTCGAGCACGTCGGGCACCGCGCTGCGCAGATCACCGCGCGACATCCCGTGCAGGCGCCCTTGGAACAGGAGCATCTCGCGCACGCGCATCTCGTCGTAGAGCGGCACCGCCTCCGGCAAGTAGCCGATGCGGCGGCGCACGTCGAGCGACTTGCGCAAGACGTCGAAGCCGGCGACTTCGAGTTTCTGCGCCGACGTCGCGGGCAGGAAGCCCGTCAGCATGCGCATCGTCGTCGTCTTGCCGGCGCCGTTGGGGCCGAGGAAGCCGACGACTTCTCCCTGGTCCAGGTGGAAACTAACGTCGTCGACGGCGACGTGCTGGCCAAAACGACGTGTCAGGTGAGCGACTTCGATCATGGGGGGCGGAAGGGTACCCGGGGGCCGCGAGGCCCTCAAACTCAGGTGGCAGGTTCGCGCGCAGAACAGGGGTCGCCGACGCGCGCGGAGCTGGTGGGGCTGGGCTGGGCTGGGCTTCCTTCAACCGGCCTTCGACCGGCTTTCGAACGGCCGAGGGAGCCGCCGATTGGCGGCTCCCTCGTCGGTGAATCGCGGGCCGCCGCCGGGAAGCCCGGACCTGGCAAAAGAACCCCCCGACGGGGCCTGCGGTTCACGGGACCTGAATTCAACTCGCGTGCCAGCGTCGGAAATCCGTCGACAAACGCCCTCACAGCTCGTCAGGCCCTCCGCACGGCCCGCGTAACGCTGTCCGTGTATCGTCCGTGTGCGGCGGCCGCCGGTGCAGCCGTGCGCTTTCGCACTCGAAGCCCGCGGGACCCGTCATGGCAAAGAGCCACCTCTCCAAGAGCCTCGTCACCCACTGCCTCCTCTTCGCCTTCGGTGCCGTCTTGTCCTGGGCGGCCTGGGGCGGGCGCGAGCCGGTGCCCGCGGAGCTCGCGCCCGAGCCGAAGCCCGGAGCCTCCCCGGGGCCCACGACCGGGCGCGGCGATCCGCCCCGGTCGCGCGCGGCGGGCGTGGACCTCGACCCGCTCGAGGCCCGCCTCGCCCGCATCGAGGACGCGCTGGCCGCGCTCGCGGGCGCGGAACGAGCCCCGGTCACCCGCGGGTCGGTGCCCGCCGAACACCGCGACCTCGTTGCGCGACTCGACGCGCTGCAGACGGCGCTCGACGCCCACGTGCGCGCGATCGGGGAGGTCACCCAGAACGCGCGCAGCCTCAGCTCACTCCGGTCGGAGAACCCCGACGCCAAGTGGCCGGCGCTGCGCGACGTGATCGAGGTGTGGCGCAAGGACGAGGACGCCGCGAACCGCGTCACGACGATGATGTCGAAGAACGAGGTCGTCGCGAAGTACGGAGCGCCGACCGCCCACTGGGTCAACAACGGCGGCGCGCACTGGATGTACGGCGAGGGCCAGAACGGCGCGGGGCTCTACCTGACCGAGGTGTACTTCCGCTTCCAGGAGGGCTACGTCACCGAGTTCGGGGTGGCCGAGCGCTGAGGGCCGGCCCGTGCGCGGCACAGGAGGCTCGAGATTCGCCCCTTCTCGCAGCCCACGCACGGTGCCCACGGCGCTTCTCCGTGCCGGAACGCAGTTGCACTCTCCAGCACGTCTTCGAGGAAGGGCAAGGAAGGCGAGCGCGCCGTGATCGACGCGTACGTCGCCAGCGACGACTTCGGGGAATAGCGGACTGGGAGTACGAGAGTGGGTGCTCGGGACGTGCTCCTTACGTGCGTTTCCTGGACAAGGTGCCCACGAGCGCCGATCATCGTCGCCCCCCCAGAGCCCCCTGCCCCCGGGGCCCATCCGCCTCTCCAGAGGAAACCTCCCCATGACCACCAAGAAACGGCGTTTGCATTTGCCGGGCTTGTCCTGGCCTCTCGTGGCCGGCCTCCTGCTCGCCCCATCGTGGGCCGCGCAGGACGACAGCTCCGTCGCGCAAGAAGCGGCGAGCTCGCCCCAGGACCAGCTCGATGACCTGATGGAGCCGATCCTGGCCGACTTCGAGGTCAGCGACCACAACGAGACCGCCACGGGCGACGAAGAACTGCAGGACTTGATCGACGAGTACGACGACGCCGTCGCCGAGTTCATGAAGGCCTACCGCGCCGCCGAGTCGGACGAGGAGCGCTCGGCGCTCACCTACCCCGAAGCCAGCAACTGGACCGGGCGCGTCAAGAAGATCGCCGAAGCCAACCCGAGCACGCCGCTCGCGATGCAGGCGTTGAACTGGATCACCGAGAACGCCAGCGGCTCGGAAGACGCCGCGTGGGCGCTCGGCGTGATCACGAGCAACCACATCGACAGCGAGGAGCTGGGCGCCGTCGCCATACAGCTCTCGCGCGACTACTCGAACGGTGCGCGCGCCGCCCTCAAGGCGATGATCGAGAACAGCCCGCACCAAAGCGTCAAGGGCATGGCGACCTACGCGATGGCCAAGAACCGCAAGAGCCTCGCCGACCTCGGCAAGTACATCGCCGACGCCGATCCGGACGACGAGAACACCGCGGGGATGCTCGAGTACTTCACCGAGCAGCTCGGGGAGAAGCGACTCGCCAATGTCCAGACCGCGAAGCGCCAGAAGCGCCTACTCGCCCAGTACGAGAAGCTGATGCAGTCGGTCGCCGACAACTACGCCGACGTGGCGTACGAAGCGCGCGAGACGACCCTCGGCAAGCTCGCCGCGCGCGATCTCTTCGAGCTCCGCGAGCTCGCGGTCGGCAGGGTTGCGCCCGACATCGAAGGCGAGGACATCGACGGCGTCGCGTTCAAGCTGTCCGACTACCGCGGCAAGGTGGTCATGCTGGACTTCTGGGGCCACTGGTGAGGCCCCTGCCGGGCCATGTACCCCCACGAGCGGTCGCTCGTGAAAGAACTCGCCGACGAACCCTTCGCCCTGATCGGAGTCAACTCCGACGATGACCGCGAAGAGCTGAAGCAGGTCCTCAAAGACGAGAACATCACCTGGCGCTCCTTCTGGAACGGCGGCAGCACCGGCGGCCCCATCTCCACGGCATGGAACGTCTCGGGCTGGCCGACGATCTACGTCCTCGACCACGAGGGCAAGATCCGCCACAAGAACCTCCGCGGCGAGCCGCTGGAGAAAGCGATCAAGGACCTGATCGCCGAGCAGAAGAAGAGCGCCGGCGAGAAGGGCGAGTAGCCCCGCGCGCCAGACGCAAGACCCAAACGAAGACGGGGTCCGCACCCACCCGTGGTACGGACCCCGTCTCTCGTTCACGACTGGGTCACGGACGGAAGGTCACCGCCACCCCATCGCTGGTTCCCCACGGCGGCGACGCCTGGTTGTCGCGATACCACGCCTGGAAGTTCCACGTCGTCCCCGACTTGATCGCGTTCGCGGGTCCGCTCCGCAGGTCGAGCTCGTGCCGCAGGACGCCGGCGTCGGCGACTTCGAACGGGAGCCGCCCGGGCGCCGCGACGCACAGGAACCCGGAGCCGAAGGGGATCTGGACCCGGTTCGCGGCGAAGAAGAACAGGCCCGTCGTGCCCGCGGGGACGGGGCCAGCGGTCAGCTCGAGCACGTCCAACGAGACGCTCGCCGAGCCCGACGCGTCCATCAGCGCCGGCGCTCCCGTCGAGTTCACACCGGCGACGCAGTAGCGCGTCGCCTCCGGGCGCGGCGTCAGCAGCAGCGTCCAGTCCTCCCCGCTCGACGGGTCGTAGGCGAACGAGAGAATGTGCCCGGTGGCGTTCATCCTTCCGATGAACAGAGGCGGCCAGCTCGCATCGACCGCGGCCTGCAGGGGATGGAACGTCGGGCCCACCCACACGCCCGCCTCCAGGTCGCGCGAGGCGAGGATGTGCCCCGCGTCGTTGATGTCGACCGCCCACGAAGTGCCGCCCGGCAGGAACCTCGTCCCGCCCTGAGCCGTCCAGACGAAGCCCCTTCCGAACGGACCGTCGGTCCCGCCGACGACCACGCCGGCAGCGTTGATGGCCGCGGGCTGCGTCGATGTCGCACCCGTGTCGACCCCCGTGTACACGCCCGTGTTGGAGTCGTAGACGAGAGCTTCGGTCGCCGCTCCGTTGCGCACCTCCAGCAGAACGAGCCCCGCGTCGTTGATGTCGACCGGTCTGGTCGACTGCGCGCCCGTCTGGAGGACGAGCGGTTGGCCCTGCTTCCACAGGATCGTGCTCACCAAGCCCGGGGTGGTCTCGACGACACCGGCGATCAGGCCCGCGTCGTTGATGTGGAACGCGAAGCCGAAGCCGGGCGCGGGAAGAATGCGCGTCGTGCCGGCACTCAGGACGAAGGGATAGGTGCCGGTCGTGTTCCCGAGCCAACCGACGATGTCCCCCACGTCGTTGATGCCCGCCGCGACCGAGGAGATGGTGTTCGCCGGTAGGCCGAGGGGCCTGCGCCCCGTGCCGTCGTCGACGAAGGCGCGCGGGTAGGTGCCCTCCCCCGAGAGTCCCGCGCCGACCAGGACGCCGAGGTCGTTGATCGCGTTGACCCCCTCCTCGCGTCCGGGCCAGTCGGACGTCGCGACGACCCTCACGTCGTACTGTTGTCCGTGGACCACGGATAGGGCGAGCGCGGCAGGCAGCAGCCTGCCCGCGACAGGGAATAGCATGTGAAGCCTCTGGTTACGTGCTGGCCAGGCCCGTGACCGGGAACTCGAGCGAGTGCTGTGATGCAGACAGTTGCGGTCTGCATCAC
>JAAELL010000241.1 GCA_024226735.1 bacterium
ATGCCAGGGCGACAGCATCCGCGTCCGGTTGGCGCCTGGAAACGTAGGCGAATTCGTGGATTCGGGGAGGCTTTCAGGTGCCGACCGGGCGTGGAGGATGTCGTCATGGCGCCGAATGACTTTTTCAACGGGCTGCTAGCCTCGGCAGCGCAATGGACCACAAGCCCCCGTCCGACTCGCAACGCCCGCTGATCGATGTCCTCTCCGCCCTCTCCCGCGGACCGACGCGCTACGACGAGAAGGAGGAGCTCGCCCGCGGCGGCATGGGCTCCATCCACCGCGTCTGGGACCGCGAGCTGCGGCGCGAGGCGGCGATGAAGGTCTTCCTCGGACCGGGCGAGGTGCCTCAGGATGCGTCACGCGACTCGGCGGTCGACCCACGGCTCGCGCGCTTCGTCGAGGAGGCCCAGGTGACGGGCCAGCTCGACCACCCGGGCATTCCCCCCGTCCACGAGCTCGGGCTCGACGCCGAGGGGAACCTGTTCTTCACGATGCAGCTCGTGCGCGGCAAGACGCTGGGCGAGGTCCTCGAGCTCTCGCGCGCTGGCGATCCACACTGGACCCAGGGCCGAATCCTGCGCGCGCTCGTGCGCGTCTGCGAGGCCGTCGCCTACGCGCACGCGCGCGGCGTCGTGCACCGCGACCTGAAGCCGGCCAACATCATGGTCGGCCCGTTCGGCGAGGTCTACGTGATGGACTGGGGCCTGGCGAAGATCCAGGGAGCCGACGAGCGGCCTCTCCCCGCTGCGAGCGAACGGGTGCAGTCCGATCGCGCCGCGCACACGTCGAGCTCGTCCGCGTCGTACCTCTCGACGCTCGACGGCAGCGTCCTGGGGACGCCCGCCTACATGCCGCCCGAGCAGGCGCGCGGACGCCAGCAGGACGTCGGTCCGCATTCGGACGTGTATGCGATCGGCGCGATCCTGTACGAGTGTCTCACCAGCCGCGCCCCGTATGCGTCCCACGCCGAAGAGCGCACCGCCGTCGACGTGCTGCGCGCGGTCCTGGACGGCCCGCCGGCCGCGATCGACACCATCGTGCCGGACGTGCCCGACGAGCTGACGGCGATCGCCGAGAAGGCGATGGCGCGCGAGGCCTCCGAGCGCTACGCGGGCCCGATGGAGATCGCCGCGGACCTCGACCAGTTCTTCGAGCGGCCCGTGACGCGCGCGCGCAACGTGCTGCGCCAGTCCAGGCTCATCACGGGCCTCCTGTGGGTGTTCGGCTTCATGTTCTGGACCATGGTGATCGGCTTCGTGCTGGCGAGCGGCGTCCTGCTCCTTTCCCAGGGCTCGTCCCAGACCAATCTCGCCATCGACCTGCCGGTCCGGTTCCAAGCCACCGAGCCGGGCTTCGCGTTCACGGGCCAGGAGGAGTGGATCCACGAGGTCCGCGTCGGCGAGCTCGGGGGCAACTTGCAGGTCACGAGCTCGCGTAAGCTGTTCCTGGTGATCATGAGCACGCTCGGCCTCGGCGCGCTCGCGTTCTTTCTGTACATCGTCCACCAGACCCGGCACATCCTGCGCTCGCTGCGCAGGGGTGACCCATTCTCCAATTCGAATACGGCGCGCATGCGGCGCATCGGCGGCGCGATGCTCCTGCTCGGCATTCTCAAGACGGTGCAGAATCCGATCACGGCCGTCTTTGCCCAGAGGATCCTGCGCGCGGAGGGCGTCGCCTGGAGCAACGCAGCGGAGATCGCCTACACCGAGCTCCTGATCGCCGCGCTCATTCTGGTGCTCGCCGAGGTCTTCCGTGTGGGTGCCGAGCTCGAGAACCGGAGTTCGACGGCGTCGGAACCGGCCGTGTCGTAACCACAGCGGGACGACTCTGCGCGTTCCGACCGACGCCTCCCCCACCGCATCTGCTAGCCTGGCGGTCGGCAGTTCATGGAATCGACAACCCGACGCTACGACGCCTTCGCCAGCTACCACCCGGCGGACCGTGCCCAGGTGGAAGCCGTCACTCGCTCGCTGGAGGAGCGCGGGCTCTCGCTGTTCACCGACCGTGAGCACTCGGGCCACGGGACGAGTTGGCCACAAGCACTTGGCAAGGTCCTCGATGTATGCGGATCGGTGATCGTGTTCCTCGGCCCGCGCGGGCTCGGTTCGTGGCAGTTGCGGGAGAAGGAGCTGGTGCTCGAGCGGCACCAAGCCTCGGGTGAGCTGCCGGTCGTCCCGGTGCTCCTGCCGGGCGCGGACCCGCCGCTCGGCTTCCTGCACCTGAAGACGTGGGTCGACATGACCGACAGCGAGCGCGATGCGTCTGCGCTCGACGCGCTCGAGGCCGTAATGCTCGGGCGGGAGACCGGCAAGCACGTGCTCGCGGGCATGCGCACCGCGCTGGCGAGCGTGCGCCCCTACCGCGGGCTCCTTCCGTTCCGAGAGGAAGACGCGGAGATCTTCTGCGGCCGCGAGGGCCACGCGAAGACGCTGGTCGAGACGGTCCATAGCCACAGCTTCGTCGCGGTCGTCGGCGCGTCGGGCAGCGGCAAGACGTCGCTCGTGCGCGCGGGCCTGTTGCCGCGGCTGCGCAGGGCGAACGAGCAGGTCTGGGAGTTCGTCACGGTCGTGCCCGGCGAGCAGCCCTTGATCGCCCTCGCCGCCGCCCTCGTCCCCCTGCTCGAGCCCGACGCGGACGAGGGCGAGCACGCGACGCGGATCGAGGAGCTCACCGATCAACCCGACAAGCGTGCCGTGTCGCTGCGCGAACTCTCTGAACGCATCCTCGCGCGCCAGCAAGGGACCGACCGGATCCTCCTGGCGATCGATCCGTGGGAAGAGCTCTACACCCTCTCGAGCGACGACGCCTTGCGGCAGCGGTTCATCGACGAGCTCCTGGACGCCTCCGCGCAGGGCGCCGTGACGGTCGTGCTGACGATGCGCAGCGACTTCTTCGCGCGTGCCGTCGAACACCGCGCCATCGCCGACCGCCTGCAGAACGCCATCGTCAACCAGGGGCCGATGACCGTCGACGAGATGGAGCGCGCGATCCGGGTGCCGGCCGAGATCACGGGCGTCCAGTTCGAAGAGGGACTCGTCGACACGATCCTGATGGACGCCGCGCGCATGACGCTCAGTCTGCCGTCCCTCGAGCTCGCGCTCGTCGCCCTTTGGGAGCGGCGGCACGACGAGACGATCTCGCGCGAAGCGTACGAGGCGATCGGCGGCGTACAGGGCGCGATCGCGTACAAGGCAAGCTCCGTGTTCGCGCGGATGAGCGAGCAGCAACAGAAGCTCGCGCGCCGACTGCTCACCCGCATGGTCCGGCTCGGCGAGGGCATCGAAACGAGCTGTCGGCCCATCGCGCTCGACAAGAAGGACACGCGCACGCTGGAAGTCGCGCGGGACCTCGCGGCGGCGCGGCTGTTGGTCATCCGACCGGTGCCGGGCTCGGAGCACGAAACGGCCGAGTTCGCGCACGAGGCTCTGATCCACCGCTGGGACGAGCTCGGCGATTGGGTCGCCGAGGAGCGCGAGTTCTCGAACAAGCGCGAACGCGCCCTCACGGCCGCGAAGCTCTGGGACGCGAATGGCCAGAATCCGGAGCTCTTGCTCGCACCGGGACCGCCGCTGGACGAAGCGCTCGGGATCCTGCCGCGCCGCGCCGACCTGCCGCTCGTCGTGCAGGAGTTCATCGAGGTGTCGATGACCGAGCGCGCGAAGGAGAGCGCGGTCGAGCATCCCGTCGAGCAAAAGCTTCGCCCGCGCTGGCAGGAGATCGGCGTGCTCGTCGCGTTGCTCGCAGTCACCGCCTTCGCCTGGACGCGTTCGCTCGGCCACGCGCGCGCCGCGGAGCGAGCCAACGCCGACCTCGCCCAAGCGCTGGAGTCCCTGCGCGACATGGAGGAGGTGCAGGAGACCGCCGACAGCGCAATCGTGCCTGGCCTCATCGAGAGCGCGCACGTCTGGCCGCGCGGTCGCGATCGCACGGACGCGCTCGCACAGCACACCTCCTGGCTGGACGCGATCGACGGCGTGCTCGGCCGCATGGACGATCACACGGCACGCTCGGCGACGCTGGCCGAGGACGGCCGCAGACAGCGCCTCGAAGCGATGCTCGCTCGGCGCGCCGAGCTGCAGGCGTTGCGCGCCGAGGTCGCCGCGCGAGGTCCGATCATCGCGGACATGTTCGACCTTTGGGAGGACTGCGGACTCGTCCCGCAGGACGGGCTCGTCCCGCTCGGCCGAGACAACGACTCCGGACTCTGGGAGTTCTGGCACACCGCGTCCGGCGCGCGCCCCCGGCGCCTCGGAGCCGCGCCGCGCGAGGAGACGGGGCTCGTTCTCGTCTTGCTGCCCGGTGGGACGTTCCAGATGGGCGCCCAAAGCAGCGAGGCGAGCGGTGCCAACTACGACCCCGACGCGGGGGCGGACGAGGGTCCCGTCCACGCCGTGACCCTGTCGCCGTTCTTTCTGTCGAAATACGAGATGACGCACGGGCAGTGGGCGCGCTTGACGGGCGGCACCGCCTCCGAGAACGACCGGATGCCGGCCGCGGGCATCGCCTGGAACGACTGCAGTCGGAAGTTCGGCGCGTGGGACCTCGAGCTGCCGACCGAAGCGCAGTGGGAGTACGCGTGCCGGGCGAGCAGCGACGGCGCATTCGGGCCAGACGCCGGCGCGGACCTCGAGCGGTTCGCCTGGTACCGCCAGAACTCGGAGCGCAAGCCGCACATCGTGGGCGCCAAGGCGCCGAACGCGTTCGGGATCCACGACATGCGCGGGAACGTTTACGAGTGGTGCCGCGACGGGTACGAAGCGCGCTTCTACGCGACCGACGCCGCCGGTGGCTCCGACCCCGTCGCCCTCTCGGCCGGCGGCTCGCTACGCGTCAACCGTGGCGGCAGCTTCCGCAACTCGGCCGAGTTCGCGCGGCCCTCGGCGCGCTCCTATTCCGGACCCGCCAAGGCGCTCGGCGGGCTCGGCGTACGGCCCGCCCGTGCGATCGTCCGCTGACGTTCGACGTGCGCCCGACGGCGCAGCACGAACAGGACGGCCCCCCCTCCGATCAACGCTCCGAGCACTTCGACCGGCACGTGCAGGAGCGTGGCGTGGCGGCCCTCGACCAGGATCTTCGCGAGCTCCTTGCCCAGGCCCAAGAGCGTCGCCCAGCACGCGAGCCGCAGCACGGACCGCTCGCCGCGGCGCGCGGCGAGCGCATAGGCCGCGCCGAACGCGACGAACGCCAGGAGGTGCGCGAACACGGTGCGCGCCCCCCTCGGGTCCGGGCGGAGGAGAAAGCGAGACGCCTCCGGAAAGAGCCACACCTCGCGTGGCTCGTCGATCGCGGCCGGGGCGGTGTAGTCGAACTCCTCGCCGTCGACGACGACCAGCGCGCGCCGCAGCTCGCCCTCCCAGGGCCGATCGAGCGTCAGCTCGTCGCCGAGCCCCACGCGGTAGTCAGAGCTCCAGCGCCGCCGCGCGCGCTCGCCGAACGGAGTGCGCGTGCGCTCCACGCCGTCGACGGCGAGGAGCAGCTCCCCATTCGCGATCGACAGCGTGCAGCGGTGCCACTCGTCGTTCGCGAACACACCCGGGACCACGAGCGGTGGCTCGCCGTTCCAGTCCGACCCCGGCCGCCGGACCCGCACGAGCAGATCGGCGCCCTCCTGGCCGATCATCAGGTTGCGCTCGTAGGGGTTCGGCGAGAGGGTGAACAGACGCGCCGGCCCCTCCTGGTCGGTGTCCGTCGTGCGCGCCTCGACCTCGACGGCAAACGCGGCGCCGCCGATGACGCGCGGCAGCCAGGCGGGAGCGGCGAGGGTGCGAGCGACGCTCGTCGCGGCAAAGCGCAACGACCCGTCCGCGCGGCGCTCGAGCTGGTTGCGCACCTTGTGCGGCCAGCCGACCGCAGGCCGGAACGGCCAAAGCGAGCCAGCCATGATCGCGCCGACCACGACGACGAGCGGCAACCGTCGTGTCCATGACGCGCGCACGCATCGAGTATAGTCCGGATCGAACCGGGAGCGGTTCTAACTCATGCGCGTACGCCCACGCACCATCGGCCCCCGCACCATCGGCCGCTCGAGATCCGCCGCCTACGCTTGTCTCGTCGCCTGCGCAACGCTCGCCGCTTGCGCGTCCGTCGACTTCGACTACCCGAAGACGGCTAGCACCGCGCCCGCGCCGCGCGCCGACTCCTACTGGGGCGAGCGGCTCGCGGCCGTGCCGCGCGTCGAGGACGGCGAGTCGGGCTTCCGCCTCGTCGTCGACGGGATCGAGGCGCTCGCCGCACGGCTCGTGATGGCCGAGCGGGCCGAGCAGACGATCGACGCCCAGTACTACCTGATCCGCGAAGACCTCACGAGCGCCCTGTTCCTCGGCGCGCTCGTGCGCGCCGCCGATCGGGGGGTGCGCGTCCGACTGCTGCTCGACGACGTCTTCACGGCCGGCATCGGCGACGAGCTGTGGGCACTGGACGCCCACCCGAGCTTCGAGGTCCGCATCTTCAACCCGTTCCCGACGCGCGGGCTGCGCTACTTGCGCGGCGCCACGAGCCTGCAGCGGCTCAACCGCCGCATGCACAACAAGTCGTTCACCTCCGACAACCAGGTCACCCTGATCGGCGGGCGCAACATCGGGGACAAGTACTTCGGTGCACGCACGGACGTCAACTTCCGCGACCTCGACGTCGCCTGCATCGGTCCGGTCGTGCGCGAGGTCTCGACCCTCTTCGACACCTACTGGAACGACCGACTCGCGGTACCGATCGCGGCACTCGTCGGAGCCCCCGACGACGTTGACGGAGCCCGCACCCGTTTGCGCGAGCACCTCGCCCGCGAAGCCGAGCGGGCGCGCGGCACGCACTACGCCGAGGCGCTGGACGGCAGCGTGCGGGACCTACTCGCCCTCGAGGAGGAGTCGTTCGTCTGGTGTCCGTACGAGCTCGTCTACGACCCGCCGGCCAAGGCCGCGAGCCCTTGGCACCGGACCGCAACGATCCGCACGCCTCTCGTGGCCGCGTTGGATGCGATGCGCGAGGAGCTCCTGGTGATCTCTCCCTACTTCGTTCCGCGCACGAGTGGGCTCGAAGCGTTCCGGGCGATGCGCGAGCGCGGCGTGCGCGTGCGCGTGGTCACGAACTCGCTCGCGGCCAACAACCACGCGGTCGCGCACTCGGGCTACGCACCCTCACGGCGCACGCTCCTGAAGCTCGGGGTCGAGCTGTTCGAGGTGCGACCGGACGCCGCGCTCGCGGGCGCCGAGCGCGCGGGCCGCCCCGCGCCCACCTCGCTGCACACGAAGGCCTTCGTCATCGACCGCGAGCGCCTGTTTGTCGGCTCGCTGAACTGGGACCCACGCTCGGTGCTCATCAACACCGAGATGGGGATCTTCCTGGACGACCCCGGACTCGCCGCCAGCTTCGCCGACTTCGTCGACGGGCACCTGCCTGAGCTGACCTACCGCCTGTCGACCGACCGACGCGGCAGGCTGCGCTGGCACTCCCGGGACGGGGGCGAGGAGCACGTCTACCGCTCCGAACCGAAAGCGAGCTGCCGCCGGCGGTTCGTCGCGGGGCTGCTCGGGCTCCTCCCGATCCAGGGTCAGCTGTAGCGGCCGCAGGCGGCACCGGGCCGAGCGCTCTTGGGCTCGACTTTCGCCCCATACCGGGAAATCGGCCCCTCTGCGCATCCTGGGGATGGACCCGCACGGGCCCCTGGAGCTATACGTCGGGACCGACCAAACGGACGAGGCCCTTCGACGTAGGTACCCGCCATGTGGCACGCACTCTCACTCCTCCCGCTCCTGGCGCCCACCCAGGCCCCGGACCACGAAGACGTCTACGATTCCCTTGCACAGGAGAGCCGGGTCACCCCGGTGGTGCGCGTGGTCCAGGCCGCCTCACCATCGGTCGTGTTCATCGAGACCGAGTACACCCAGCGCGTGCGCACATGGGTCGGAACGCGCAGCCGGCTGGCGAACGGGTCGGGGTCTGGGGTCGTGATCCACCCCGACGGGTACATCGTCACCAACTACCACGTCGTCCGCGACGCGCGCTCGATCACGGCGTCGTTCGACGGGGTGCCCTGGCCGTACAAGGCCGAGCTCGTCTCCTTCAAACGCTCGGAGGACCTGGCCCTGCTCAAAATCAACGAGGAGGACCGCCCCCCGCTGCCCTCACCCGCGCCGATCGGCAACCGCCTCGGACGCGTCGAGGAGCCGGACCTCGAGGTCGAGGCGGGGTTCCAGTCGGTGCGCCTGGGAACGAGCGCCGATCTGATGCACGGTGAACGGGTCATCGCAATCGGCAACCCCCACGGCCACACCCACACCGTCTCGACAGGGATCATCTCGGGCCTGCACCGCGACGTCGAGATCCGCGAGCACGACCTGCACTTCGAGGGGCTGATCCAGACCGACGCCTCGATCAACTTCGGCAACTCGGGGGGGCCGCTGCTCAACATCCGCGGCGAGCTGATCGGCATCAACAGCGCGATGAACACCCAGGCCGAGAACATCGGCTTCGCGATTCCGGTCGACCGCGTCATGGAGGTGCTGAACGACATCCTGTACCCCCAGGCTCGCAAGAGCTGGCTAGGGTTCGAGCTTCTTCCGGGCAGCGACCTCGAAGTGGGCCACGTGTGGCTCGACAGCCCGGCCGCTGGCGCCGGCATCTGCCGGGGCGACCGGATCCTGGCCGTGGGCGAAACCCGGGTGATCGGTGAAGAAGCGTTCATGCACGCCAGCCTCGAGATTCAGCCCCACCAGACGATCGACCTGCTCCTCGACCGGTCCGGGACCGAAGAGAAGGTGAGCCTGCGGACCTGGGACAAGCTCGATGGCATGCTCTTCGAGCGCCTGGGTGCGACCGTGAGCGAGCGGAGCTCGCGCCAGGGGACCTACGTCGTCGTCGACCAGATCAGCGCCGAGGGTGTCGGCCAGCAGCTCGGCCTCGAGCGCGGCGACTGGATCCCCGCGATCCGTCCGCGGGGTTTCCCCAGCCCCGTCAAGATCCGGGACAAGAGGACGCTCAACGACGTGCTTTCGCGCCTCGCCGGTGGCTCGGTCGTCGACATCGACGTCTACCGGGACACCGACGGGGACCGGATCTACAGTCGTAATGAGCTTTACAAGGGCATGTTCCGGATCCCCGCCGGGGAGGAGTGAGCCGCGAGTCGTGACTCGGCGCATGAAGCGCCGATGAAGGCGGGCCGGCCGGGGCCCGCCCCACAGGGACCGGTCGCGGGACCGGTTCCGCACGGCCCCGTGTCACCGTATACTGTTGGGCCGCAATCCGCGGCCGAGGCATCCGGCCTGGGGCATCCCACATGGGCATCAAGCCGGCCCGGCGCGCGGGCCGAAAGACTCTCCCGCACCCCTCTGGCCCCATCGCCCTCTCCCGGGCGACTCTCCTCCGCGCCCTACAGGGAGCCCATGAAAGGCCTGATCCAGTTCACTGAGCGCTTCGGGAACATGTTGTCCCGAGGCCTACTCACGGTCCTCTACTACGTCGTCATGGGCCCGTTCGCCCTCCTGTATCGGTTGCTTGCCGACCCGCTGCATCTCAAGCGGCGCTCGAACGGCAACTGGACGACCTGGGACCACCCCAACGAAACGCTCGCGGCCGCCCGCAAGCAGGACTGATCCATGAACGTCCTTGGACTCTCGTTCTACTACCACGACTCCGCCGCGGCCCTCGTCAAGGACGGTGAGCTGATCGCCGCTGCCGAGGAAGAGCGCTTCAGCCGCAAGAAGCACGACTCCGGCTTTCCCCAGCTGGCGATTGACTTCGTGCTGAAGATGGGCGGCATCACGATCCACGACGTCGACTACATCGTCTTCTACGAGAAACCGTTCGTGAAGTTCGAGCGCATGCTGCTCACGGCGATGGCGACGTTCCCCAAGTCGGCCGCCGTGTTCCGCGAGTCGATGCAGCGCTGGATCTCGGACAAGCTGTGGATCAAGTCGATGATGAGCAAGCAGCTCGGCGTCCCGCGCTCGAAGCTGCTCTTCGCCGATCACCACATGTCGCACGCGGCGTCGAGCTTCTACACCTCGCCGTTCCAGGACTCCGCGATCCTGACGGTCGACGGCGCCGGTGAGTGGACGACGTCGACGCTGGCCATCGGCCGCGACAAGAAGATCGAGATCGTCAAGGAGATCCGCTTCCCCCACTCGCTCGGCCTGTTGTACTCGGCCTTCACCGCGTACTGCGGGTTCGAGATCAACGAGGGCGAGTACAAGCTGATGGGGATGCACCCCTACGGCAAGCCCCAGTACGTCGACAAGATCTACGAAATCATCGACGTGGCCGAGGACGGCAGCGTGTGGCACGACATGCGCTACTTCGCCTACCACTACTCGACCAACGACACGCTGACCAAGGCGTTCGAAGACCACTTCGGCCGGCCGCGACGTGACCCGAAGCTGCAAGACCAGTCGCTCGATCCGTTCTTCTGCGACATGGCCGCCTCGATCCAGAAGGTGACCGAGGAGATCCTGATCAAGATGACCCACCACCTGCACGAGCTGTCGGGTGGCATGAAGAATCTGTGCCTCGCCGGCGGTGTCGCGCTGAACTCGGTCGCGAACTACAAGATCCTGCGCCAGGGTCCGTTCGAGAACGTCTACGTGCACCCGGCTCCGGGCGACGACGGCGGCTCGGTCGGTGCAGCGTACTGGGCGTACAACCACGTCCTCGAGCAGCCGCGCGGACCGGCGCTCGACCACGCCTACCTCGGCTCGGAGCACTCCGACGAGGAGATCGAGGCGTTCCTGACGAAGAACGACATCCCGTTCGAGAAGATCGAGGACGACGAAACGTTCTTCGATCGCGTCGCGAAGGAGCTCGCCGACGGCATGGTCTGCGGCTGGTTCCGCGGCCGCTTCGAGTGGGGCCCGCGCGCCCTCGGCAGCCGCTCGATCATCGCCGACCCGCGCCGGGCGGAGATGAAGGAGAAGCTGAACGAGAAGATCAAGTTCCGCGAGGCCTTCCGGCCGTTCGCGCCCAGCGTGCTCGAGGAGCGTGCGGACGAGTTCTTCGAGATCCCCGAGGCCGAGAAGCATTTCCCCGCGCGCTTCATGCTCTACGTGACGCCCGTGCGCGACGAGAAGCGCAAGGACCTGCCCGCGATCACCCACGAGGACGGCTCGGGCAGACTGCAGACCGTGTACGAGAAGACGAACCCCTCCTACCACGGCATCATCCGCCGCTTCGGCGAGATCACCGGCGTGCCGGTCATCATGAACACGTCGTTCAACCTGAAGGGCGAACCGATCGTCGAGTCGCCGGCGCACGCGTTCAACACGTTCAGCCTGTCCGGCATGGACCTGCTGCTCATGAACAACTACATCGTCAAAGCCGACGCCAAGAAGAAGATCGCCGAGACGGTCTTCCACTTGCGTCACGAGGGCGACTCCGTCACCCAGATGGTCAGCTAGCCCGAATCAGCATGAAGGCAATCAACTTCATCCTCGCCCTACTCGTGAGTGCCTTGATCGGCCTCGTTGTCTTCGAGGGCGGCCTGCGCTTGATCGGCATGGGCCCCAAGAAGTCGCTCAACGAGCCGCACGAGAAGCTCGGTTGGTTCAAGAAGGCGGACGAGACGATCACTCGCCGCACGAGCGAGGGCTTCAAGGTCACCTACGCCCTCAACGAGCACGGCATGCGGGACGACGAGGTCTCCGAAGCCAAGCCGGCCGGGATCTTCCGCGTCGTCTGCCTCGGCGACTCGTTCACGCTCGGCTACACGGTCGAGCGCGAGGACCTCTTCGTCGACATCCTCGAGAACTGGTGGAACACCGAGGGCCGCAAGGTCGAGGTGCTCAACATCGGCACCGAGGGCTGGTCGACCGACCAGCAGGCCGCGTGGCTGCTGGAGTACGGCAAGACGTTCCAGCCCGACCTAGTGCTCGTGTTCCCGTACGAGAACGACATCTACTGGAACGCCCAGCGCGAGTACTACGGCACGTCCAAGCCGGTCTTCGGCCCCAAGGGCGAGCTCGCAACCGCGACGCTCGAGGCGCCTGACGACAAGGGCTTCCTCGCCAGCACGGCGATCGGGAACCTGTTCGCGTCCAAGCCGACGCCGGACACGTTCCAGCCGGAGGGCGCGCAGGGTCCGATCCTCAAGGAGTGGGCGCCGCTGCTGACCTCGCCGCCCGACTTCCTCGCCGAAGCCGTCGCCGCGACGGGCGGGGCCTTCCAGGCGATGAGGCAGCAGGCCGACGCGCTCGGCTGCGCGCTCGTCGTCGCACCGATCCCCTCGCACAGCGCCGTCGATCCCGCGTTCGGCGCCAACAAGTTCGCGCCGCGCGTGCTGGCCGGCATGTCCGCCGACAAGTGGTCCGCCGACCGCCCGGTCGACATCATGCTCGAGCGCGCGCACGCCGCCGGGCTGCGGACCCTCGACTCGCGCACCTTCCTGCGCGAGCGCTTCACGGCGAACGGCGAGGACCTCTACTTCAACGTCGACTGGCACCTCAACCCGGCCGGCAACCTCGCGTTCGCCGAGTTCCTGCACGGGAACCTCAACACGCTCGACGTTCTGCCCGGCACGAGCCAACCGGTCGCCGCCGCGAGCCTGCCCAAGCCCGAGGCCAAGGGCGGCCTGCCGACGTGGGCCTACTGGTTCTGTGGCCTGTGGGCCTTCCTCGGCATCTCGTTCGCCACTTTCTACCGCGAGGAAGAGAACCCCGCCCTCGGGTTTCTCAAAGTGGGCGCCCTGTTGAGCGTGATCTTCACGATCGCGATCGGTGGCACCGGTGTCCTCGGCATGCTCCCGCCGCTCGCGAGCCAGATCGCCCTGATCCTGGTGATCCTGGTGATCCTGGGCTTTGTGCTCTACAAGCTCGGCGACCGCGTCGGCACGATCACGGAGCTGATGGCCGCCTTCGTCGGCCGCGGCCACTGGTACTTGATGCCGCTCGTCGTCGTCCTCCTGACGGTCGGCAGCCTGCTGGTCGTCGCGGCGAGCTCGCCGCTCGTGGCGCCGTTCATCTACACGCTCTTCTAGTGGTGTGAGTCACTCTTGTGCGGCATTTTGGTCGGTGCGTACGCGTTCGCTGCAAGGCGCAGCGACGACGCGACTTCGCTGCAAGTTTCGGAGGAGGCGCAACGCAGCAGCGGGCGGGTACGGGCCGACCAAAATGCCGCACAAGAGTGACTCACACCACTAGAAGAGCGTGTAGATGAACGGCGCCAC
>JAAELL010000242.1 GCA_024226735.1 bacterium
ATGCCAGGGCGACAGCATCCGCGTCCGGTTGGCGCCTGGAAACGTAGGCGAATTCGTGGATTCGGGGAGGCTTTCAGGTGCCGACCGGGCGTGGAGGATGTCGTCATGGCGCCGAATGACTTTTTCAACGGGCTGCTAGACTCGCCCCATGCCCCAACCGCTGCGCACCACGATCCTCTCCTACGCCCTCACCTTCCCCGAATCCCACGAAGACCACCCCTGGGGCGAGACCGTCGTCAAGCTCCCCGAGTCGCTCGACGAAGCCCTCGCCCAACCCTTCGCCGAACCGACGGGGTACGGTCTCGGCAAGTCGGGCTGGGTCACGCTCAAGATCGCCGCCAAGGACCGGGTCCCGGTCGCGAGGCCGAAGGGCTGGGGCGAGGAGAGCTACCGCGCCGTCGCGCCCAAGAAGCTCATCGCGCAGCTCGACGACTGACCTGCTCCTTCTCGCCGTCGCCGTCGACGTCGCCCTGCGAGCGCGACGCGACGACTCGCCACTCGACGGGCTCCGTCACCAGACGCAGCGCTCCAGTCTCCTCCAGCGCGCGCGCCACTTCGCGACCGTTGTCGTACACCGACACGATGACCCGCTCGCCGCCGACCGCCTCGCCGACGCGGACCTCCGCTCCCGGAGCGACCGCTCCCCACAGTGGGCCCGCCGTGCTCAGGAGCTCGGGGCCGGGCGCGAACGCGTAGATCATCAGTGCGCCACCCCCGCCGCGGTCCGTGCGCCACACCAGCACTTCGTCCGCGCCGTTCCCGTCGACGTCGAGCAGTGCGTAGTCGCTGACCCCCACGGGTGCCACGTGGCGCAGCGCGACGTCCCCGGCGATGACGAGATCGCCGGGCGCCGGGTCGAGCTCGCCGCCGTACAGCGAGGCGAGCGCGGCGCGGTCGGAGAGCGACGGCACGGCGGGCGCGTTCGCGTACTCGGCGTTCAAGACGGCGCCCGGATCGCCCGAGTGGCCCAGGCCGAGCGCATGCCCGATCTCATGCAGCGCCGTGTGGTACAGCGATTCGCCCTCGTCCGCCCGCGGAACCCACGCGCGAGCAGCGTCGAAGTGCACGAAGGTACCCGGCGTGGTCGGCCCGGTGTGTGCGATCCGCGCGTCCGCGCCGAACGACGGACAGGCGTCGTGGGCCCCCGAACGCCAGCCGAACGTGACGTCGGCGGAACCGAGCTCGCCGCGCTCGAAGCGCACCGGCCCGGCGTCGCGCCAAGCGGCGAGCGCGGCTTCGATCTCCCGTTCGAAGACATCCGCCGCGAGCGGCCCGCCCGTCTCCTCGATCGCGTACGTGACCGGGTCGACGTCGGGCATGCGGCCGCGCACCGTGAAGGCGACGTGCGCTGGACCGTCCTCGGTCGTGGTGTCCGCACCGCATGCGGCGAGACAGAGTAGAAGGAGCGCCCCCGCCGACGCGCGGCGGGGGCGCTCGTTGTCCATTCTCATGAACGACGGGCCTCCCGGCTCCTCACAGGTCCTCGAGGAACAGGATCAGCGCCTCTTTCTCCGGCGCGGTCAGCGCCTCGAAGTTCTGGCGCACCTGGTCCGCCTCTCCGAAGTGCGCGAGGATCGCGCCGGTGAGGTCCTCGCCTCGACCGTCGTGCAGGTACGGCGCGGTGTGGCGGATGCCCCACAAGGGTGGCGTCTGGAAGAAGCCGGCCGGCGCTCCGGGCTCCACCATGCCGCGGAATCCGCCGGGCATGACGTTGTGGAGCAGGAGGTTCGAGTACAGCGGCACCGGACCGTTCGGTCCGAGCATGCTCGGAATGTGGCAGGTCGCGCAACCGATCGAAGTGAAGAGCGCCTCGCCCTGCGCGACGGCGGGGTCGTTCGAGCCTCCGCGCGGCGGCGGGCCGAGCAGGAGCAGGAAGAAGTGCACCTCCAGGAACTCGCCCGGGGACAGCTCGGGATCGGCGACCGCGTCGGTGTCGGTACTCTGACCGAAGGGCCTCCCGTTGTCCGGCGTCGTCATGCCGCACTCGCCCGCCATCGCGTCGCGAATGAAGTCTCCGAGGTGCGGGATCTGGCCTTTCCAGCCGAAGTGCCCGACCTCGGGGATCCCGCCGACGTCGATGAGGCGGGCGACCCCGTAGATGCCATCGGTGTTCGTGTCGCTGGGGTCTTCGTTCGCGAGGATCGCGGCGTCGAAGATCTCGTCGAGCAAGCCGGCCCCGAGGATCGACGGCGTCTGGCGCTGCTCGAACACGTCCGCCGTCGTCGGGTCGTGCTCCTCACGCCCACCGACGTAGGGCGGACGCATCTTGGACAAGCCCTGACCACCGGTCAGGTCCGTGAAGGGACCCGCGCCGCCGTTGTCGTTGCCGAAGCGCGACACGTTCAGCTCGAGCCCGCCGGCGCCTCCCATGACGGGATCCTGATGGCAAGCGCGGCAGCTGTCGGCGTTCATCTCGGGATTGCCGAGGCCGTCGCTCTTGTGGAAGTTGCGATCGAAGACGGCGCGGCCACGCAGCCACTGTGCCATCTCCTGCGGGTTGAGCGGCCGCGTCGGTCCGCCGAGCTCGCCGACGCCGGGAATGTCCCCCTGGCCTTGTCCTTGGGGCGGAACGAACGCCCACACGGCCGCAACGCAGAGCGAGGTGGAGCCCAATCCAATGCTCCAACGCTGGAATCGAAGGATGTTCATCTAGAGGTGCTCCAAGAATGTGATCAGGTCGGCCCGATCGGAGGCGGGGAGGGCCAGGAAGTCATCGCGGCTGTCGGTCGCTTCGCCGCCGTGAAGCTCGATCGCTTCCTCCAGCGTCTCGGCGCGTCCGTCGTGCAGGTAGGGAGCATGCAGCGACACTCCCCACAGGGGCTGCGTCCGGAATTCGAGACCCGAATGCACTTCCGAGATCGACGATGGCTGCGGGACGCCGAAGAACAAGTTGTCCGCGAGGTCCGGTCCCATCTCGTGCAGGAGCAGGTCGGTGTAAGCCTCGACCGGTCCGCGCGAGGAGGGCAGCGACGGAAGGTGACACGCCGTGCAGCCGATCTGGTCGAACACGAGCTCGCCGTTGGTCGCCTCGGGCGTGAACAACTTCTTCTGGGGCGGCGCGAGGAAGCGCGAGAACGCGATCAGGTCGCCGAGATCGTTGTGGCTGATCTCCGGATCCGGCACGCCGTCACTGTCGGTCAACGGATCGTCGGGGCCGGTCGAGATCTGGAAGGGCGGAGCTCCGAGGCTCACGATGCCGCCCGAGCCGAGGAACGGGTCGCTCGTGACCCCCATCTGGTTCATCAGCGGCCCGCGCGTGAAGAACTCGACGTTGTTGGACTGCGACTTGGCGCCGAAGCGCCCGATCGCGCCGCCATCGGTGTTGTACCGACCCGAGATGCCGTCCCCGTCCGCGTCGTCGGGATCGCTATTGCCCATGATCGTCGTGTCGCTGACGAACTCGAAGAGCCCCGTTCCGAAGATCGGGACCGAGTTGCGCTGGGCGACGGTCACGGGGAAGCCGAAGTAGTCGGGCGGAATGACGGTTCGCCCGCCCTCGAGGGTGAAGGTCGCGAACGCGTGATCGTCACCGCTGCCGTAGAACGGGATGACCGGGCCCAGCAGCGGCGGGAGGAAGAACTGATTGAACTGCGTCCCCCACACCGCGATGTAGAAGTTGCGGTACAGCGGCGCGCTCCCTCCCGGCACCGGGCTCGAGTGGCACGAGGCACACGCGGTCGCGTTGTAGAATGGGCCGAGCCCCTCGCTCGGCTTGAAGCGCCGCTTGAACACGAGCCGCCCACGATGGAAGGCCAGGAGTTCGGTCGGCGTCAGGCCATCGATGGGGTCGCCGAGCCTGAAGTCGGACGGGATGGGGTTCTGGGCGAGAACGTTGGGCGCCACTTGCGGGTTGCCGCCGCCGTTACCGGTGGCACCGCTGCTTCCCCCGCCGCTGTCACATGACGCAGCGAGTAGTGCACCCAAGATCCAGGTGAGCTGTTTCATTCGAGGTTCCATACCGAGCGGGATTGGCTAGGAGGGATGAGAGTCGATCTGGCCCCAGCATACGTATCCTCTTGCCGCGTGGGGTTCACAACCGACGTTCCAACTCCTGTGAAACTGAGTTGAACTGTGGAACTCTACCCCATTGAGTCGGGCACGTTTCGCGGCATCGCACTTGTGCGTAGTGGCGCTACAACTCTACACCGCAGTTGCAGCCGAGCCACGATGTCAGCCCTGGCCGTGCCTCGCTTCCAAGATGGCCTTGACCAGCCTTCGCATCGGCGCCTCGTCTTCGGCTTGGCGTAGGTCGACGCCACTGTAGGCGCGCAGGAACAGCGGCCAGTCCTCGACGTCCGGCCCACCCGATACGACGACCGGGATGAGCGGCATGGCCGTGCCGTCGGCATCCGAAGGCTCGAGCGAACGCTCGAGTGCGGTTCCGAGCTCGAGATCTTGCCAACGACCGACGCCGCTCGAGCCCAGCATCACCACGACCGCGCGAACCTGAGCGAGCGCCGCCTGCAACTCCGGCGCGACGCGCTGACCCGGGGCGAGGTCGCGTTCGTCGAACCAGGGCAGGACGCCGTGCGACAGCAGCCTTTCGGTGAGCTCGCGCGCGAGCCCGCGGTCTGGGCTGGAGAAGCTGACGAAGACATCGTGCTCACCCCGTTTCTGCTTCTCGGCCAGGGACGTCAGGCGGCCCTGCCGCGCGAGCTCGGACTCGGTGACCTCCTCCTCGTACTGCACCGAGTCGTCCGTCTCGGCGCTAGCCGCCTCGAGGTCGTCCATCGGCAGCTCGTCACCACAAACCGGGCAAAGCACGGTGTCGAAGCCATGTTCCTGGCGAAGCCGAACCGTCTGCTCGGTGATCGGCACGTGGCACTCGTAGACGCGGCTGACCTGCACCCTCGCCCCGAAGGCCCCGCCCTCGACGTGCCGGCGCACGAAGCGCACGAACGTGAGCTTCGACGCGCGACCGAGCTCGCCGTCCGCGAAGATCGTGATGCGTCCCAGCGCGTCGTTCGAGCGGTCGGGGTAGTCGAGCGCCAGGGCGCACTCGTGGCCGGCCTCGTCGGTGAACTTCGCGGCGTTGCGATGGAGTCCGACGTTGGTGAATCCCGGCGAGTGCATGAGCCGGACGACGAGCGTCGCGTAGAGCCCCGCGACCGGTCCCTCGAAACGAATCAGCAGAGCTTGGGCAAGGCCCCCGGGGTAGGCGGGCATGTCGCTCCGCAGCTCGGAGGGGAAGACGAGCTTCGGCCCCTCGTCGGTGTTCTGGCGGATCGCGATGCCGCGCCGGAGCAGGTCCTCGACCGTCGCCGCGAGCAGGAGCTCCTCGTCACCGGACCCGGCCAGCGCACGATCGGTGTCCATGCGGAAGCGGCCCTCGCGCGCCTCCTCTTCGGCCAAGAACCCCATCCCTTGCTTCTGGTTCCGGGCGGCCTGCGCTAGCCAGCTGCCGTACGAGTCGAGCAGCTCGGGCTGCAGGAGCACCAGCCTCCCGAACGCGAGACTGCGCACGAGCCCCGCCGTCTCGAGTCGATCGACACAGCGATCGAGGACGCCCGCTGACGCTTCGGCGCCGAGCGGGCCCGAGGCGCGGAAGCCGCTAAGCAGAGCGTCCCGACGGGTGAGCACCATCTCCGCGGCGGACTTGCACTCGACGACGTAGCGCTTCAGCGCGGCCAACACCTCCGGCGCTTCGATCACCGGTAGGCGGTCCCAGGCGATGGCCTCGCGCAGCGCCCTCGCGAGCTCGCCGGTCCCCGCGCCCTCCTTGGCGCTCGTCACGTAGTGCTGCTCGAAGCCGAAGCGCTCGACCATCGCCGCGATCGCCGCGTCACTCGCCGTAGTCCTGCCCCGATCGGCGCGGGCCGTGACGAGGATCTTCGCGAAGGGTTGCTTGCCGACCGCCTGGTCGAGAGCGCGCGCCCAATAGCCCACCCCAGCGAACGGATCGGTGTCGCTGCGGGAATCGAACAGGACGAGCCCGACGGAGGCGTCGTGGAGGTGCTGCTGGTGGAACACGCGGTAGCCCGCCTGACCGGCCAGGTCCCAGAGCAGGGTCTCACGCTCCTCGGTCACCTCGCCCTGGAGCGCGACGTCCTCGCGGTCGAGGGTCCACACGGAGCGCGTGTGCGTCGACTCCTTGGGCACGAACGGCGCGCCCCGCAGTGCGTCGGCGAGTGCGGACTTGCCGACGCCCGTGTCGCCGACGAGGACCACCTTGGCGTTTCGATACCAACGCCGGGCTTGCGTGCGGCGTGGTCCGAGGAGCACGTCGAGGTCGTAGCGTACGATGCGTAGCCCCTTGTCGACGGGGTACGCAAGGAGCGGCTCCGTCGGATGGAAGGCGAGCGACCAGCAATAGGAATTGAAGCTTCGGGCAGGGACGTCCAGCACCGTATCCCAACTGTCGGTACGCAGGAGAGTCAAGCGCCCGTCGGTGCCCATTTCGCGCGCGGTGATCGCGATCAGGGGCCCGAACGGACAAGCGGCGACACCCGTGACTGCCTCCGAATACTCGAACCGTCTTCGTTCCGAGCCTGCCAAGGACCAAACGCGAAGCGTCCCGTCGACTCCCCCGGAATAGGCTTCCGAACCATGGGCATCCACCGCCAGACACATGACCTGTCCGTCGTGGTGTCCGAGCTCTGTCCGCGGGCCGATCGCGGGCTGGACCAAGACCGCCGCCCCATCCACGATGATACGGCCTCCGCCAGCCAGCTCGACAAACGGCGGCCTTTGTTGCGCGCTGACCCCAGTGACCGAGCCGTCTGCCAGATCGAGGTCCTGGCGATCCTCGAGCAAGGAGCACAAGCTCAGGGCGCTCTCCTCGCACCACGCAATGAACACATCGGGCGTGGAGTCAAGATGTCTATGTCTCAGGTCCGGCTCGCGGTCGTACGGCGGATGCATCCACACCCGCACCCAAAGATCGTAGGACCAAGTCGCGAGCTGCTTTCCACTTGGAGACCACGCCGCAGACAGCACGGAGCCCTCGAACTCCGTGATGTCGTACTCCGTCTCCCAACCCGTGGGAGGCTGCTCTTGCTCCTCACTCATCTCTCTCTCCTCCAAAGGGCCGGCGAAGGCGGGTTTGCGTCACCACCTCTCTCCCCACCGACCGTTCCGAGTGTAGCAGGCCCAAGGACAGCGACCGTTCGCGCTCGCCGAGAGCGAACGAAGCCCGTCGAAATCCGCCAAGTCGAGACATGCCGAACTCGGGTTCTGCGGATACATGGGCGGCCCCGCATCCTGCTCCGTTCGACGGTTCGCCGTCGTCCATCGCTCTTTGACTCATAGACCCCGTGCCGTCTTCGGACGCCTCACCATCAGCATCCTCGTCGGGTCACACGTGCGCGGTGAAACGAACTCGGGGCGGCCACGACTCGCCGTGTCCGCCCCAGGGTTCTGCTCGCTGCGCCAGCCTCCTATTGTTTGGTGTGATGCAGACAGTTGCGGTCTTATCCCGAGTTCGCGTGTGCGTGCCACAAGGCGCGGCGACGACGCAACTTCGCTGCCAATACGGTGATACTGGGATTGGTCGGAGGAGCCGCAACGCCGTGGCGCGTGCATGCGGGCCGGGATACGACTGCGA
>JAAELL010000243.1 GCA_024226735.1 bacterium
TCCAAGTCCGTCGTGCTCGTGCCTTTGCGTCGATCGCCCCGCAGTCGGGGTCTCTGCGCCCCGTCGAGGACGCGATCGGCACAAAGGTGCGGGCACGGCGGACTTGGGCGGCTCTGGCGCAATGCTGATGAATAGTCCGGTCTAGTGGTGTGATTCACTCTTATGGGGCATATCGATCGGCCCGTACGGGCGCGCTGCGGCGTTGCGCCTCCTCCGACCAATCCCAGTATCACCGTATTGGCAGAGGAGTCGCGTCGTCGGCGCGCCTTGCATCGCATCCCGTACGAACCGCCGATAATGCCCCATCAGAGCGAATCACGCCACGAGGTACATGCAGGCTTACGCGAAGCGACTCGCAGCGGTCGAAGGCGAGCTCGCGCGCGTGTGGGCACGGCAGGACGCGGGCGTGGCGTGCGACGAGGGGGCGATCACGGCGGCTGTGCTCGACGGCTCGAACGAAGAAGCGTTCGCTGCCGTCTGGGACGCGGCACGGGCAGGCGCCTCGGCGGAACGCATCGCGCGGGCGCTCGTGGTCGCGGGCGCCGAGCGCGTCCTGCGCTTCGACGACGCGCACGAGCGCGACCCGTCCATCGCCGAGGCGTGGCTGTGGGCGACGCACCGGTTCACCTTCGCGAGTGCCGTGCGCAACGCGGTGCTGCGTTTCCGTTCGCCCGAAGCGCTGCGCCTGCTCGTGCACGCCGTGATGTTCATCCACTCGGGCAGGCGCATGGATCTCGCGCCGGAGGCGCGCTTTCAGGTCGACGGCGAGTCGGCCAGCATCGAGGGCGTCGTGGCGGCGATCGATGCGCGCGATCCGCTGGCCGCCGTGCGGCGCGGGTTGGGTTTTCTCGCGGCGCGGGGCGCGCGATTCCGGTCGCCGCGGCGCTGCGTATTCTCGCTTCGCCCGTCGTGGAGCGCAGCCTCGCGGCTGCCGTGACGACATCGATTGGCTGGGTCGTCGACGGCAAGGTGCCGGCGAAGCTGACCCAGTGAAGTGTCAGAGGGGCGTGGCGCAGCCGCGGCGCGACCGCCTCAGGGCGTGTAGTACGTCGGTGCGTCCGGGCCGACCGGAAGACCGAGCCCGAACACCCACAGGTAGAAGAGCACCATCCAACCGGCCAGGAACGCGATCGAGTAGGGGATCATCGTCGCGACGATCGTCCCGATGCCGAGGTCTTTGTCGTAGCGCGACGCGAATGCGAGGATCAGGCCGAAGTAGCTCATCATCGGCGTGATGATGTTCGTCGTCGAGTCGCCGATGCGGTAGGCGGCCTGGATCACCTCGGGCGCGTAGCCGGTCAGCATCAGCATCGGCACGAAGATCGGCGCCGTGATCGCCCACTGCGCGGAGGCGCTGCCGAGCATCAGGTTGACGAAACAGCACATCAAGATGAACGGCACGAAGACGAGTGGGCCGGTGAGGCCGATCGTCTGCAGGAAGTCGGCGCCCAGGACCGCCGTGATCGAACCGAGGTTCGTCCAACCGAAGTAGGCGACGAACTGGGCGGCGAAGAACACGAGCACGATGTACAAGCCCATCGAGCTCATCGCCGTCGACATACCGGCGATCACGTCGCGGTCGCTCTTCATCGAACCCGTGATCCGTCCGAAGACGACCCCCGGCACGACAAAGAACACGAAGATCAGCGCCACGACGCCCTTGAGGAACGGCGACTTGAGTCGACTGCCTGTCACCGGATCGCGCAGGACACCGCCCTCGGGGTACACGCACAAGAAGAGCACGATCAGCATCACAGCGACGCTGCCGAGCGCCCACCAGAGCCCGCGCCGCTCGTCCGCGGTCAGCGGCCGGAGTGCGTCGTTCCCGTCCAGGATCCCGGGCTCGGCCCGACTGGGATCGTAGGTCCCGAGCCTCGGCTCGACGATGCGCGCCGTCACCCACGTTCCGATGATGGCGATCATGGCGGCGCTGACCTGCATGAAGAACAGGTTGATCGCCGGGTGCACCTCATACGTCTGATCGATCAGGTGCGCGGCTTCCTCGGTGATGCCCGACAGCAGGGGGTCGACGGTCCCGATCACCAGGTTCGCGGAGTAGCCGCCCGACACGCCTGCGAACGCGGCGGCCAAGCCGGCGAGCGGATGCCGTCCGACGGCCGCGAAGATCACGGCGGCCATCGGGATCAGCACGACGTAGCCCATCTCCGACGCGGTGTTCGAGAGCACGCCGGCGAAGACGACCGTGAACGTCAACAGGTGCGGGGGCGCTTTGAGGACGAGCGCTCGGATACCGGCCGAGAGAAGTCCCGATTTCTCCGCGACGCCGACGCCGAGCAGGGCGACGAGCACCGTGCCGAGCGGCTTGAAGTCCGTGAAGTTCGTCACGAGGTTCGTGATGATGTCGCGCAACCCCTGGCCGCTCATCAGGCTGACCGCACGGATCATCCCGTCCGCTTCGCGCCCCTTGGCGCCCTCGGGCCGCGGGTCCACGACGGCCAGCTCGAACCAGCCGGCGATGCCGCTGACCACGACGATGCCGAGGGCGAACAGGGCGAAGAGGGTCACCGGGTGCGGCAGCAGGTTCCCGAGCCATTCGACGAAGTCGAGGAACCGACGGAAGGCTCCGCGCTGCTCGATCGGCGTGGACGATTCGTGTTTGGAGCTCATGGGGCGCGGATTGTACGGGCTACGGAGCTACAGCTCGCGTCGCGCCGGGACGATCGCGTTCGCCACCAGCAGCCCTCCGACGAGCGCGCCCCCGACCGTCAGCGCGCGAAATGCCATCTCGACGCCCGAGACGACCTCGGACGACAACAGATACGAGACGCTCTCGAAACCCAAGCTGCCGGGCAGGAGGAGCATGATCCCGGGCACCTGTGTCGTCGACGCGGGACGTCCCGTCGCCCGCGAGAGCGCGTTGCCGATCGTGCCGACGACCGCCGCGCCCAGGAACACGCCGAGCTCGGGCCCGAGCGTCATCGAGCCGAGGCGTGCGCCGAGAAACCCCGCGAAGGCGGCGAGCGCGATCCAGCCGGCGTCGCGCGCGCGCGCCTGGAACAGGATCAAGAACGCGATCGGCGTCACGAGGACCGCGAGCGCCTCGCTCCAGAGCGCACCGGACGTCAGCTCGGCCGCGGCGTGCGCGGGCAGCCGCGTGATTTCGACGAGGCGTCGGCCGAGTCCGACTCCGAGTCCGAGACCGAGGAAGCTCACGGCCGAGCCCGCGAAGCGCGCCGTGCCGGCGCCGAGGTGGCGCTCGGCGAGCTCACTCATCGCCACGGTCAAGGTGAAGCCCGGGACGATCGTGATCAGGGAGGCCAGCACGGCGAGGTCGCTCGTGATCGCGAAGAAGCTCGCGATGACTCCCGCAAGGACGGTCGCGACGCAAGCAGCGACCGGTTCGAACAACCGCGCGAAGCGCCGGTGCACGCCGAACGTCAGCGCCAACACGCCGATGCCGAGTCCGAGTGCGGCTGACACGCCGACGTCCAGGGTGGATCCTCCGAACAGGCGTGCGGCACTGCCGGAGGCGAGGGCGTGCGCCAGCGCGACCACGATCGGGCCGTAGCGCGCCGGCCGCTCCAGGATCGCGGCGACCCGCGCCCGCGCTTCCGCGACGTCGAGCTCGCCGCTCTGGACGGCGTCGATCAGTTCCGAGAGGTCCGCGAGCCGGGCGAGCGATACTTCGCCGGGATCGGCGCGAAGGAGCTCGACCCGCGCCCCCCCTTCACCCTGGAAGGCGAGCAGGGTTGCGGTGGGTGTGGTCAGGACCTGGGTGCGCAGCCCGAGCCGCACGCTGACCGCCCCGATCGAAGCCTCGAGCCGATGGGCCGGCGCGCCCAGCGCGTGCAGGGCCCGCGCCAGGTCGGTGAGGAAGGCCTCGCTGGAGCGGTGGTCGCGCCGAAGAATTGTCGGTTCGGGAGTTTCTAGGACGGAGATCATTCGTTTGATCATGGCCCTTGTAGAATCGGATCTTCAGGCGAATCCGAACACCGAATCCTCTACGGATAGGAGCACTCATTTTCGACCTCGACCGAATCGATCGCCGAATCCTGGCGCGTTTGCAGAAGGATGCTCGGATCACCAACAAGGAGCTCGCGGCGGAGGTCGGTCTCGCCCCCTCGACCTGCCACGCGCGCGTGCAGCGGCTCGAGGGAGAGGGCATCGTGCGCGGCTTCCACGCGGACGTCGATCCGGCGGCGCTGGGGATCGGGCTCCAGGCGATCGTCTCCGTCCAGCTGACCGGCAACCCCAAGCGCCGGCTCGACGCGTTCCTCGCGCACGTGTCCTCCCTGGATGAGGTCGTCCACGTCTACCAGGTCGCCGGGCGCAACGACTTGCTCCTGCACGTATGCGTGCACGACGTGCAGCACATGCGCGAGCTGGTCATGAACCAGCTCTCGAGCCGCCCCGAGGCGCAGCAGATCGAGTCGGCGATCGTCTACGAGCACACGCGCGCGGAGTGCTTGCCGGACCTGAATCCGGACGAGTCGGTCATTGGTAGGTGACCGACACCGCGTCGGTGAAGTTCGAAGTCGTCTGCGGGTTGCTGTCGCGGTGCCAGGCCTGGAAGTTCCAGGTCTCGCCGGCCACGACGGCGGCAGGGGGGCTGACGGGGATCGAGGTCAGGTCGACGCGCAGCGTGAAGGCGCCGGAGGTTCCGGTGAAGCCAATCTGTCCCGGGGCATTGAGGCGTCCGATCGCGCCGCCGAGGCAGAACAAGCCCTGGCTGCCGGGCGGAACGAACAGGCCCTGGGCGTCCGCCGCGAGGAAGTAGCCGAACTGGTTCACGGGCAGGCTGCTCGCCTCGAGCCAGAGGTCGCTGTCCGTGGCGGTCGTCGTGCCCAGCGCGCGCAGGCTGGCTGAGAAGCCGCTCGAGTTCGGTAGCCCGGGCGAACAGTAGCGCTGACCGGCCGACGCGTTGTAGATGTCGACCACTGCGTGGTGTCCGTTGGGGGGGATCCCGTCGAAACCGCCCGCGATCATGATCTGGTCGCGCACCGTGGTCGCGGCGGCCCCGTACCGAGCGAGGCTCAAGTGCTCCAAGCGCAAGCTGCCGTCCGACGGCCGGTAGACGTCAACGGTGTCGATCACGCCCTGAAACGTGTGCCCGCACGCGATGAAGATCTGGTCGCCAAGGGAAGTCGCCGTGTGGAGGAAACGCCGGTTCGCCATCTGGAACGTCGACCAGGTGCGGTTCTCGGTGTCGTAGACATCGGCGTAGTAGGACGCGTTGATGCCCTCGCCCCCCGAGAACACGGCATACTTGCCGATCGACGCACCGACCATTTCGCTGCGCGGGTTGGGCAAGGTCTCCACCGACCACGTGCTGGTCGTCGTGTCGAAGATATCGACCGTCGGCGTGAAATTGGCCGTCGACGTGCGACCGCCTGCGAAGAGGATCAGAGGGCCGACCGACGTCGCAGCGATCAAGGAGCGGGGTTGGCTCAGGGCCGCGATGGACCAGATCCCGGTCGCGGAGTCGAAGACGTCGACGACCGCGCTCTCGCCCGATGGAGCCTCGCCTCCCCCGAACATGGCGTAGCCACGGGCGCCGGCCCCGCCCAACCAGCGACGCGGCTCGCTCAAGTTGGCGACCGACCACGTGCGCGTGTTGCCGTCGAAGAGGTCCACCCGCAGGCTCGGCGGGTTGTAAGGCCAATCGAGGTGTCCGCCCCCGAAGAGCAGCAAGTCGCCCGCGCGCGCGACGGCCATTCGCGACCGTGCCTCGACGATGACCGCTTGGGTCCATTGACCCGTCGCGGCGTCGTAGATGTCGACGGTGTTGGTCGGCGTGCCGAACGAGCCGCCGTAGCCTCCGGCGAAGACCGCGAGGTCGCCGACCGATCCGGCCGCGATCCCGGTTCGGGCTTCGCTAAGGTAGTCGATGGACCACTGGGCCGAGGCGCCGGGGGCGAGAAGGGCAAGGGCAGTCAGCGGGAAGAGCTGCATGGGGGACTCTTGGTTTGGGGCCGATCCACAAGCTCTATCCGGGCACCGCCCGCGGGTAACGCGGCAGGGGCGATTGCCAAGTCTTGCAGCCGAAGTCGACGATCGCCGGAGCGTCGGGCGCTCCACCCTCCTTCTGTTGCTGGCTGGGGTGACGATCACCGTTCGGGTTGTTCGACTCCAGGTAGGAACAAGCCGTGCGATCGGTCCAACACGCGTGGTCGGACCCGGCGAAGATCTCGGCGGTGCGGCCGAAGATTTCGATGAGCTGCCGCCAGAACGGATCGTTCGTCATCTCGGTCATCAAGATCGCGAGTTCGGCGAACGCGAAGTAGTTGACGCCGTTCGGTGCGCCGTGCGTCTCGAATACCTGCAGCTCGCCACCTGTTCTTTCGCTCGACTCCCAGCTCGTCACCAGGAAGAAGTGACGCGGGAACAACTCCAGCTGCCCCGTCTTCGGATCCGGCCTGTCGACCACGACCAAGATCACGCGCTGTGCGTGGCGCCACTCTTCGGCTTGGTACTCTCCCAGCTCGAGGACCTTCTCGTAGCCGTCCTTCGGAGGCCGACCGGCGGGACGGCGCGGATGAGGTCGAGCTCTTCGCTCGAGCACGCTGTTAACTAGTGGTGTGAGTCGAAAGTTCGGCGCATTTGTCCGGCCGCTTTCGCGCGGTGGCGGCGTTGCCCCAAGACAGTATCTATCCCTGGTGTGAGTAGCACAGAGGCTACGCACAGAACCCGGCGCCTTGCCCCCACACGA